>CANQMB010000099.1 GCA_947624845.1 uncultured Bacilli bacterium | reverse complement strand
CCAATGATTTTTGCTTTCTTTTGTGCTTTAACAGATGTTATTCCTTACTTAGGACCTTATATTGGAGGGGCTCCTGCTGTAATTGTAGGGTTTACAATTTCTCCCGTTGTCGGTATTTTTACACTTATTTCCATTATCGTAGTTCAGCTTTTAGAAAACAACTTCTATCAACCACTGATTATGGGAAAAGCGATGCAACTTCATCCAGTAACAATTATCGTAGGACTCTTGCTTTTCCAACATTTCTTTGGTATTATAGGAATGATTGTGGCAACTCCTGTAATTGCTTGTTGTAAAGTGGTATTTAATTTTGTTGATGAAAAAATGAACGTTTTGAAAATGATTCGTGATAATTAATCATATGATGAAAAAGATCAGTACAAAAGAATTTCTTTTTAGAGAGCTTATGGTTGGTGTAAATAAGTATGAAATCTTTTGGAAAGCTCCTTTGGAATATGATCGGCATTGCCGTTATGAAAATAAAGACCGAAGTAGGATGGTACCGGGCAGTTTTGTCCTCCTATGTTTGGTCTTTTATTGTTGGAGGGAATATGAAATTATTTTTAATTGCTGGTTATGCTAGAAGTGGCAAAGATGTTTTAGGAAATATTTTAAAAGAGGATTTAGAAAAATTAGGATACCGTGTTTGTATCTTAAAAATTACAGCCCCTCTATATCATTATGCCTATGATTATTTCAATTGGAACGGAAAAGAAGAGGATAAACCTAGAGATTTTTTACAACAGTTTGGAATTGAATACTTACAAAATCAATTAAAGATGAAGACTTTTCTTGTAGATCGATTAAAGGAAGATATTCATATTCTAGAAAAATATTTTGATATTGGAATTATTACCGATGCAAGATTAGAAGAAGAGATTCAGAATTTAAAAAATACTTATCCAAAAATGAAATGTATTTTATTGAAACGAAATCTTGATAATCAGTTAACGAAGGAACAAAAGAGTCATATTACAGAAAATAATTTAGAAAATATATCCTATTTTGATTTTGTTATCGAAAATAATCAAATAGAGGAATTAAGAAGTCAAGCACAACAATTTTTGAAAGAGGAGGGATTTCAATGAAAAAGTTAATTGCTATTGTAGGAATGGCCGGTAGTGGTAAGAGTGTTGCTACAGATTATTTAGAAAAAAAAGGATATCAAAAAATATATTTTGGTGGTTTAATCTATCGCTTAATGCAGGAAAGAAATATTGAAATTACTCCAGATAGTCAAAAAGAATTTCGAGAGGAATTGCGAAGAAAAGAAGGAATGGGCGTTGTTGCCAAAATTTTGCTTCCCGAGATAAAAAAAGCGTATGAAAATGGAGATACCGTACTGGATGGACTTTATTCTTGGGATGAATATTTAATTTTAAAAGAGGAATTTGGCTCTCGTTTAAAACTCGTTTCCATCTGCTGTGATAAAAAGATTCGTTATGACCGACTTGCCAAAAGAAAAGATCGTCCTTTTCAAGAGGAAGAAGCGATAAAACGGGATATTGCAGAAATTGAAAATTCCGCGAAGGGAGGCCCAATTGCCTTTGCCGATTATTATTTATTTAATAATTCTTCTTTAGAAGAATACTATCATCGATTAGAAGAAATTATTCATGAGATGGAAGAGGAAGGAGAAATGTAATATGAAAAAATTAAGTCATGTAGAAATTAGAAAAATGTGGGTCGATTATTTTACGGAAAATGGTCATAAATGTATGGATAGTGCTCCTCTTATTCCACATCAGGATGACAGCTTACTTTGGATTAATGCCGGAGTTACTCCTTTAAAAAAATATTTTGATGGTAGTGAAATTCCTGAATCTAAGAGAATTTGTAATATTCAAAAATGTATTCGAACGAATGATATTGAAAATGTCGGAATTACTAAAAGACATCTTACTTTTTTTGAAATGATGGGAAATTTTTCGATTGGAGATTATTTTAAAGAAGAAGCAATTCATTTTTCTAAAGAACTATTAACTTCTAAAGAATGGTTTGATATTCCTTTAGATAAATTATATGTTACTGTATATAAAGATGATGATGTTGCTTATCAAGCGTGGATCAAAGAAGGCTTCCGTGAAGATCATATTGTTCGTCTAGAAGGCAATTTCTGGGAAATTGGTGAAGGTCCATGTGGTCCAGATAGTGAGATTTTTTATGACCGAGGAGAAGAATATGATAAAGATGGAGATGCATTCTTAAAATTCAGTCATGATGAGGATCAAGAACGCTATATTGAAATTTGGAACAATGTATTTTCTCAATATAATGCCAAAGCAAATACAAAAAGAGAAAAATATAAAGAACTTCCTCATAAAAATATCGATACGGGAGCTGGTCTTGAACGTTGGTGTTGCATTTTTCAGGGCGTTGACAGTCCTTTTGAGACGGATTTGCTACGACCTATTATTGAACGATTAGAGAAAATGACGGGGATTTTATATGATGGACAGACTGCCTTTAAAGTGATTTCCGATCATATTAAAGCAATTACTTTTGCGTTATCTGATGGTGCTGTTTTTGAAAATGTAGGACGAGGATATGTTTTAAGAAGACTATT
>CANQMB010000098.1 GCA_947624845.1 uncultured Bacilli bacterium | reverse complement strand
GTCGTTATGGCTTCTGGTAGTTTTTCTCAAGGATCTTCTATTGAACTTTCGTGTGATGGACCTATTCGAGAGCCTTTTGTTGCCTATATGCAAGGATCTTTAACTTATCCTTATGGAAAGTTGGGGTTATTCGAGGCAATTCGATATTTACAAGGAAGTTAATATGAAATTACCTGCTATTTGGACTGCGGAAAGTTATTCATTATTTCAAAAGGAATTATTTCAATTTGAAGATTTAAAATATAAAGAATTTAATCTTAAATTAATCACTACAAATTATAAAAAAATTGGAATTCGAATGCCCATACTTAAAAAAATTGCCAAACAGATCAGTAAACAAAATCCACTTGAGTTCTTAAAAGTTGCAAAAAATATCTATTATGAAGAAGTGATGATTCAAGGACTTGTAATTGCTACTTTGGACCAGGTAGATGAAATTTTATCTTTTTTAGATTCTTATATTCAAAAAATTGATAATTGGGCTTTATGTGATAGTTTTGTAACTCATTTAAAAATCGTAAGTAATTATCCCGATTTGTTTTTAGAAAAGATCAAACAGTATATAAAAAGTAAAAATGAGTATGAAGTTCGAGTCGGATTTGTTCTTCTTCTAAATTATTATATAGATGATAAAAATTTAGATCAAATTTTTAATTTTTGTAATCAAAATAGCCTAAATACTTACTATGTAAAAATGGCCAAAGCTTGGTTAATTAGTCAATGTTTTATTCAGTATAAGGAAAAAACTCTTTCTTTTTTGAAAACGAATCATTTAGATTCATTTACACAAAATCGAGCGATTAGCAAAATCAGAGATTCTTATCGAGTTTCAAAAGAAGACAAAGATCGTGTACTAAAATATAAAAAATAAAAAGATATAAAAGTAAATGACTTGATAAATTTTAGAGTGTGGTACTTATAAATTATAGGAAAAGTGAAGATATAATTTTTAAAGAAAAAGCTCAAAATTTTCTAATATTTGAGAATTTTCTTTTTTTATTTACTGTCATTTTCCAATGTCAACTAAATGTCTTTTGTTTGGCAAACTTTTCTTATAGTGCTATAATTTTAATAGAGAGGTGTATTAAATTGGCAAAGAAAAAACGAAAAAAAACAACAACAAAAGGTTTTGAACATAGTGAAGAATTATATGGGGTTTTATTAATTCTTGCTGCCATTTTAGGAATTGGAAGATATGGTCCAGTAGGAAAATTAATTGCCTCTTTTGGATTGTTTTTAGTCGGTACAGGATATGGGATTTTTTTGCTTGCTCTATTCATTATTGGAGGTTACTTAGTCTTAAAAAGACAATGGCCTGATTTCTTTTCAACAAAATTAATTGGTCTTTATTTAGTATCTATTGGTCTTTTAATTATTATGCACCGAGAGTTTGTTCTTGCCAATGATGGGAGCGTCGGTCTCATTTTTCAAGAGACAATGAATCAGTTACTTTCTGGTTTTAATCATATTATGACTACCGGGACAGTCAAAGATTTATTCTCTGTCGGTGGTGGAATCATCGGTGGTGGTTTTGCGATTCTTTTTGATAAGTTATTTTCTTATGTCGGAATGAATAT
Source organism: uncultured Bacilli bacterium (assembly GCA_947624845.1). Lineage (GTDB taxonomy): Bacteria > Bacillota_I > Bacilli_A > RF39 > UBA660 > MGBC119817. Next base: position 1,249 of record CANQMB010000098.1, on the reverse strand, counting down.
TGTCGCTTGGACAATGGCAGGACTCGGCCTTATTTTATTTACTGGATTTTCTATTGTCGATCTTATTCAAAATGGATTGGAAAATCATAGAGAAAAAAGAAGTGTAGTTCGTAGCGAAAAAGAAAATAAAAAACTGGAAAAACAGCGAGAATCTTCGGTTATTATTAGTGATGGTAATTCGTCTGATGAAAAAGAAGAGGATAAGAAAATTACAATTACTAGTATTGATGATTTAAAGAAAGTAGGGGAAAAGAAAGAAGAGCCAACGAAAGAAGAAGAGCCTTCCAAGACAACTTCTTCACCTCCTAAAAAATATGTGTTACCACCCATTGATTTATTAGAAAAACCAAAAGGAAAAGCGAAGGCATCTGATCCGAAAGTGATTGAGGCCAATATTACAAAATTAGAAAAAGTTTTAAAAGATTTTGGTGTCGTTGCAAAAGTAGTAGAAGTTCATATTGGTCCTACGGTTACACAATATGAATTAGAAGTTCAATCAGGAACGAAAGTTAATAAGATATTAGGAATTCATCGTGAGATTTCTTTGGCTCTTGCGAAAAAAGATGTCCGAATCGAAGCACCAATTCCTGGTAAAAACACGGTCGGTGTTGAACTTCCAAATGATCAGACAGCCGCAGTATCTTTCCGTGAAGTATTGGAGAAAATTCCCCTTTCTAAAAAAGATTCTAAATTATTAGTTCCCCTTGGAAAAAATATTATGGGTAATGTCGCTTGGTGTGAAATTGACAAGACACCTCACATGTTAGTTGCTGGTGCCACTGGTTCTGGTAAATCTGTCTGCATTAATGGTATTATTTCATCGATTTTGATGAGAACTCGTCCTGATGAGGTGAAACTTGTCATGGTGGATCCTAAAAAAGTAGAATTATCTGTTTATAATGGAATTCCTCATTTGCTTTGTCCAGTCGTAACGGATCCTAAGAAAGCCTCTGTTGCACTTGCTAAAATGGTTCGTGAAATGGAACGACGCTATGAAGAATTTGAAGAAACAAAAACTAAAAATATTGCAACATATAATGCTTATATTGATAAAAAGAATGAGAAATTACCTGAATCTGAAAAGTTGAAGAGAATGCCTTATATTGTAATTATCGTCGATGAACTTGCTGATTTAATGCTCGTTGCTAGTAAGGATGTAGAAGCTTCGATTATGAGAATTACACAAATGGCCAGAGCGGCTGGAATGCACTTGATTATTGCCACTCAAAGACCTTCTACTGATGTAATT
>CANQMB010000097.1 GCA_947624845.1 uncultured Bacilli bacterium | reverse complement strand
AAAATTCCTCGAACCCCTGCTACTGCCATTGTAACTAATATTCCTAAAATGGCAATGACCGATAATAACTCGACCATCGTAAATCCTTTGTTCTTCATTGTACCACCTACTCTACTATACCATTATACCAAAAAAGAAAAAAATCACAAGCTTCCTTGTGACCTTTTATGGATTTAATCGGGTTGGACCTCGGTATACAAAAGTCGCTTCCCGAATATTATCAATTTGGAATAATTCCATCATAATTCTAGCAATTCCGACCCCAAATCCTCCATGAGGTGGGCATCCATAAGCAAAAAATTCTAAATAAAAATCTAGGCTATTAGGATCTATATTTTTTGTAATCATCTGCTGTTTTAAAATATCTTGTCGATGTTCTCTTTGAGCGCCTGTTGTAATTTCTACTCCTCGGAACAATAAATCATAACTATTCGTATCTCCATTCTCATCTAGCATATGATAAAAAGGTCTAGCACTAAATGGAAACTTGGTAATAAAGATAAAATCACTTTGATATTTTTCTTTCGCATACTGACATAATAATTTTTCTTCTTGTCGTTCTAAGTCATCTACTCGCTCACCAACAAAATGATATTTATCTTTTAAGATCTCTTTAGCTTCCTTTAAAGTAATTCTTGGAAAATCTACTTTCGTATTTGGTTTTTCTACTTTAAAAACTTCTTCGATTTTTTCTCCATATTCTTCCCATAGATGATCTATTCCATATTTTAACCAATCCTCTTCCGTATCCATGACTTCTTCAAATGATGAAATATAGGCAATTTCCGCATCGGCCATATTAATTTCTGTTGCATGATAGGAAGTATGTGAGTTTTCCGCTCTAAATACAGGACCTATTTCAAAAACTTTATTAAACCCAGCTGCAATGGCCATTTGCTTATAAAATTGTGGAGATTGAGAAAGACAAGCTTCTTCTCCAAAATAGTCGATTTTAAAAACTTCTGCCCCACTTTCAGCCGTCCCTTTTGCTATTTTAGGGGAATGAATTTCAATAAAATCATTTTTTATAAAAAATTCTCTTAATGCATGCTCAAAACAAGTTTCACATTCGAAGAAAAGACGATTATCTTTTCTTCTTAAATCTAAAAATCGATAATCTAATCTAGTTTCTCTTAATGCTTTGTCTTTATTTTTAATATCGATGGGAAGTTCACTTAAAGAGACTGATGTTGGTTTCATTTCTGTTGGAATCATTTCCATGCCATTTAGTTTTACATTGGGACTATTTAAAAGTTTTCCAGTAACTTTCAATGTAGATTCTAATGTTAAATTACTTACGATTTCATTTAATTTTTTATTGTCTTCATTTTTTTCAACTGTTACTTGTACTTCTCCTGTCCCATCTCGTAAAATTATAAATTGTACATATTGCAAATCTCTAATTTTATCAATGAAACCTTCCAAAGAAATATCTTGATCCAAATAATTTTTTAAATCTTTAAAATATATCTTAGTCATTTTTTTCTTCCTCCGTTTGACAATGATCACAACTACACTCATAATCGTGGAATTCTTCATCTTGTAAATTTTCATCTAAATAATAAATTAGAGCATCTAGTTGAATTCGATCTTCTTTTTTAGTTTTTGTATTTTTGATTACGATTTCTTCTTGATCTAAATCTTCACTATTTAGGACAATGGTGTATTTTGCATTCATTCGATCTGCTTGTTTAAATTGCGCTTTTAAACTTCTTTCCATACTCTCTGTTTCAACGATAAATCCATTTAGACGCAATTCTTGAGTTAAATACATAGCATACTTTTTTTCTTCCTCATTGACATAAAGTAGATAAAGATCAATATTCTCTTCTATTGGGAAGTTTGCTTTTTCATAATCCAAGGCAAGCATTAAACGATCCACTCCAGAGGCAAATCCAATTCCTGGTGTACTCGGTCCTCCTAGTTGTTCCACTAAACCATTATAGCGGCCCCCAGCCCCAATGACATTTTGAGCGCCCATACCTTCAACGTTTGCTTCAATTTCAAACACTGTATGATTATAATAATCAAGTCCTCTTACTAAAGTTTCTTTTACTTGGTAAGGAATTTCTAATATATCTAAATATTCTAATACTTTTTCAAATCTCTCTTTGCTTTCTTTCGTTAAATAATCCAAAGTTTTAGGGGCTTTTTTAAAAAATTCTTGATTTTGATCTACTTTACAATCTAAAATCCTCAAAGGATTCTTTTCATAACGAATTTTACAATCTTCACATAAATCATTTAAATGAGGTTTAAAATAATCTATTAAAGCTTTTCGATAATTTTTTCTAGATTCGAAATCTCCCAAGGTATTGATATAAACTGTAATTTCTTTTAACCCTAAAAGTCGATAAATTTGAACAGCAAGGGAAATCACTTCGGCATCGATTAAAGGATCATCACTTCCTAAAACTTCTACACCAAATTGAGTGAGCTCTCTTTCTCTTCCTGCTTGAGGACGCTCATATCGATACATCGGCCCACAATAATAAAATTTGACCGGTTGAGTGGCTTCTCCAAACATCTTATTTTCAATATAACTACGAACGACTCCAGCAGTCCCTTCTGGTCTTAGTGTCATATTTCTTTTCCCTCGATCGATAAAATCATACGTTTCTTTGCTGACCATGTCAGTCTCTTCTCCTACACCACGATGAAATAATTTGGTAGATTCAAAAATTGGTGTTCGAATATATTGATAATTGTATCTTTTCATCACTTCGTCAATTACTTGCTCTAAATATTTCCATTTTTTTGCTTCTCTTCCATATATATCATGGGTTCCTTTTGGTTTTGTAATCATATGATCCTCCTTAAAATAAAAAGATGCCACCCTCGAAGGACGAGTTAC
>CANQMB010000096.1 GCA_947624845.1 uncultured Bacilli bacterium | reverse complement strand
TCAAATTGTAATTCTCCATCAATTTTTAAATCAGGTTGGTTTTCTTTTACAAGAGAAAGAGCTTCTCTTACTTTTAAAATATCAGGATGATCTTTCGCAGATCCTAAAGTTGAATGAGAGAGCATGGCAACGTAGGGCTCTTTTTCAACTAATTGTTGAAAAGAACAAGCTGAAGTTTTAGCAATCTCTGCTAAAGACTTAGAATCAGGATTTTGATTTAATCCACAATCTGCATAAAGTAAAATATGGTTTTCAAAATCTTCATCTAAATCCATAATGAAAAAGGAAGAAGCGACTTGAATCGTCTCTTTTACTCGAATTGTTTGTAGCGCTGCTCGTAATAAATCACTACTCGTATGAACACATCCAGCGACCATTCCATCGGCATATCCCATTTGAACAAACATGCATCCAAAATATAAAGGATTTTCTTCTATCATTTTTTTGGCTTGTTCTAAGGTCATTCCTTTTTCTTTTCTTAATTCATAAAAAGAATGAATCATGGTTTCCATTTCTAAAAAAGAATGAGTATTAACAATTTCTGCCTCTTCAAGATGAAGTTGTTCTTTTTGAGCAAGAGAGGAAATTTTGTTCTCATCTCCAACTAAGATAATATCTGCAATTTGCTCTTTTAAACAAACTTCCGCTGCTTGAAGAGTTCTGATATCTTCTGTTTCTACTAAAACAATTCTTTTTTTATTTTCTTTGGCTCTTTTTTTTATTTGATCGATAAAGGTCATAATCTCATCCTCCATTATATTTATTCTATCAAAAAGAAAAGATTTTGCCAATAAAACATAAAAAATTAGTGTAAGGGAGGACAAACGCTAGGATAAGGTTCATAAAAACAGTGATTTTTATAACTTCCAGCAAATCTTTGATCATACCAAGCACTGACACAAGAAGATCCTTGGGAAGGCGCATAAAACCACAGGGCATTTGTAGCAGGATGATAGTATTCGCCATTTAATACTCGAAGGGCTAATTCTTTTTCTTTATTCGTTGCACTACTGAAAAAAAGAGGACTTGTTGTTCCTGCAAAACCTCCAGGAGATTGATATACCATATCATTAATAGAACGAATGTCTTTAAAGTCTAAACAACTAGTTAAAACTCGGTTGACTCCTACATTTCCAACCATTAACATTCCATACTCTCCTTCGCCAGTTGCTTCCGCTCTCATTAAACGAGCAAGCAAATCTAATTCTTTTTCGGTATAATTAATTACGCTCATGATATCACCTATTATAAGGTATGTAATTGTCTAAATTTGATGAACCAGATCCCAAGAAATAAAAGAAAATATTCTAGTTGAACAAATAAAAAGTTCATGATATAATCAGTTTGTACCGATTACAGGGGATTAGTTAAATGGTATAATAATGGTCTCCAAAACCACTGTTGGGAGTTCGATTCTCTCATCCCCTGCCAGAAAAGTATTCGCTTTCTAGCGATTTATCATATATTATCTAGTATATTTTACTAGATTTTTTATTTTCAAAATGTAAAAATTTCATAAATATGCTTGCAATTATTTATATACTTGGTATTTGTAACATTACCAAAAAAGTATGAATAACTTTATAGTTATTTTTCCTTATGGACAGAAATAATTTTGAATGCTAGAATATAGTAAATTTATGAAAAAGAGGGAATAGTATGATTTTTCCATTAAAAATATGTAAATTAGATAAAAGAAAGATTGATATTTTTAATAATAACTATGCCAAAGATGGAATTTTTGTCTTTGAAGGCGTATGGTTTAGAAGTCAAAATGAAATCAATAAAGACTTTTCACTTTGGAAAGATGAAAATAGTAATCGTCGTAGAACGATTCATTTTAAGCATCGTTTTAAAGTTGTTGATGAATATTTAATAATGGATTCATCCTATTTATATTTAAGTGTCAGATTAGAGAAGAAAGCCTATGATAAATACATAAATAGTATTAGAGAAGCTTTGGATAGAAATGGTTATATCTTAAAAAACGACCGATATGAAAAAGAGGATTTAAGAATAAAATTAGAAGAGTTTGAACATCATCCCAAAGAGAAATTCATTCCTGGTTATCAGACTGTAGATATTACGGTTTATAGTAAAAATGTAACTGATTTAAAAGAAAATTATGAACAGATATGGAATTTACAAGTAAAGGGAATTCGAGAAAAAGATAAGCGAGGAAATCCTAAATATATAAAAGATGTTGAAGAATTAAAAGAATATTTACCAGCCCAAATAGAATTAGGATGTGGTCCATCGATTGAAGCTGGAATTAATCCTCTTTATCATCTCCATGAAACTTATAAAGTTCAAAGACATAGGGATTCAAGATTTTACTATGCTGAAGAGGATGATTTAATTTTGCAGATAATAGAAAAAGATCGTGATAAATATATTGAATTTTCAGAGATTATAAGAAATTGTTTAAATGCTTTACCAACAGCATTTCATTATGCTTTGAAAAAAATGTATGAAAAGGGATTGTTCGTTGGAACATTGTTCAACAATAACTTTGATCATTTGTCATCTGTTTTGGGAATTGATGAAAAGACTTTAAGAGTTTATGTTATTGATGATTATTTTCCGAAAGTTACTTTTGATGATCGAGCTAAATCATTAATTTGTATTGGATCTCATGCAGATAGAAGATTTATCCAAAAACAAGCACGTGAAAAAGGATTAAAAATCATATATGTTGACCCTGAGGGATTTGAAACTAAAAATGGATTTGAAGATTATTTAATTGAAGGAGCAACCGGTAATGATTTCATTCTTCGCTTAAAATCTCTAGATTTTGCTACTGAGTTAGAAAATAAATTTTTAAAGTAAATTAGATAAAGGTGAAGATGATTCTCTCATAATGTAGATAACTCCAATATTGGAGTTTTTTAATGAAACAGAAGTAAAAATGAAAGAAGTTTTGTGTAGTTGTAAATGATGTGAGACCAAAAAGTTAAAAAAATTAAAACGATATGATAAAGTAAAAATGTTAATTGT
>CANQMB010000095.1 GCA_947624845.1 uncultured Bacilli bacterium | reverse complement strand
CAAGAAGCGAGGGAAAAAACTATATAGAAATGATGAAAAATTATCGTACAAAAGGATTTTCTCCTTTAATTAAACGTAGATTTGTCATAGGGTCTTATGTTCTTCAAGCGCAAAATAAAGACCGTTATTTCCATAACGCCCAAAGAGTTCGTAGATTATTAGTTGATACATGGAAAAAATTATTTGAAAAATATGATGCAGTGATTTTACCTGTTGGAACAGGGCCTGCAAAAAAACTAGAAGGATCCAAAGATATATTAGATAGAAAAACACAAGCCCTTGATGAACATTTACAAATTGGAAATTATGGAGGATTTCCATCAATTACAATACCAAATGGCTTTGTATCAAATCTACCAGTAGGAGTCAATATAACAGGAAATTGTTATGATGATCAAAACGTTTTAAATATTGCTTATGCATTAGAAGATGCAATGGAATATAAAAATCAAATTGCAAAGGAGGTTAAATAATGGCAAAATATAAAGCTTGTATTGGACTTGAAATGCACTGTGAAATCAGTGAAACAAATACAAAAGTCTTCTCAAGTGCAGAAAATGCTTATAAGGAAATGCCAAATACAAATGTAAGACCTCTTGATATGGGCTTTCCTGGAACTCTTCCAGTGGTCAATAAAGAAGCCGTAAGAAAAGCTTTGATGGCTAGTATAATTTTAAATTGTAAACAACCAGAGTTTATGTACTTTGAAAGAAAAAATTATTATTATCCAGATATGCCTAAAAATTATCAAATTACCCAAGAAACAAAACCAATTCCTGTAGGAATTTATGGAGTTTTAAAATTCGATTGCAAAGGGGAGGAAAAAAGTGTACGAATCGATAATCTTCATTTAGAAGAAGATGCTGCTTCCCTTGATCATTATTCCACTTATTCAACAGTGGATTACAATCGTGCAGGAGTACCGTTATTGGAGCTTGTTACAGCACCGGATTTTAGAAGCGCAGAGGAAGCCGTAAGTTTTTTAGAAACGATGCGATCTATTTACCAATATTCTGGTATTTCAGAAGCAGACAGTAAAAAGGGACAAATCAGATGTGATGTAAATGTTTCCATAATGGATGAAGATTTGGATGATTCAGATTATTCAAACTTTGGTACAAAAGTAGAAATTAAAAATGTAAACTCCTTTGGAGGAGTAAGAGATGCAATTAATTATGAAATCAAAAGACAAACGGAACTTAAAGAAGATGGAAAATACGATGAAATGGAACAACAAACTCGTCGTTGGGATGAAGAATCTGGGACAACAATTTATATGCGTAGTAAAGTAGATGCTATTGATTATAAATATTTTGTTGAACCGAATATTCCAAAATATAAGATAAGCAAAGAATGGATTGAACAGATTAGAAAAGATATACCGGAACTTCCAAGTGAGAGATTGGAAAGATATATGAATGAATACAATTTATCTCCATATGATGCAAAAAACTTAATTAAAGAAAAAGCAGTAAGTGATTATTTTGATGAATGCATTGCATTAGGTACAGATCCAAAAAGTGCATCGAACTGGATAACAACAAGAATTTTGGGTTATATAAATAAAGAAAATGTAACCATTGATGAGATTTATATTAGACCAAATATGTTAAAAGATATTATAGATATGATTAATAGCACTCAAATCTCATCGAAACAAGCCAAAGATATTTTTTATAAAGCATTAGAAGATAAAAAAGATCCTAAAACATTAGTAAAAGAATTAGGCATGGAACAAATCGCAGATGATACAGAACTTAGAAATATTATTACTTCTATACTAGATGAAAATGAAGAGAATATAATGAAATATAAAGAAGGAAGAACCAACGTCCTTGATTACTTTGTAGGGCAAGTTATGCGTGCAACTCGTGGAAAGGCAAATCCTTCTATGGCTTCTAGTATATTAAAAGAAGAAATAGAAAAGAGGTAATTATGAATAATAATGAATATAGAGATCACTATTGTGGAGAAGTTAGTGAAAAGGATATTGATCAAGTAATTAAAATTGCTGGATGGATTGAAAACATAAGGGATCATGGTGGAGTTATCTTTGTTGATGTAAGAGATGAAAAAGGAATCGTTCAATTAGTAAGCAATGATGATAAGATCTTTGATGGCTTAACGCGTGAGTCAACAATAACGGTTTGTGGAAAAGTAAGAAAAAGAGCAGAAGAAGATTACAATGCAAAAATAAAAACAGGAACCATAGAGATTGTCGTAGAAGAATTAAAAGTACTTGGACATTGCAAAAATGTACTTCCATTTGAAATTATTACATCCCACGAGGTAAGTGAAGATATCCGTTTAAAATATCGTTATTTAGATTTAAGAAATAAGAAAGTTCATGATAATCTTTTACTTCGAAGCGAAATTCTTCATTTTCTTAGAAATAAAATGTATGATCTAGGATTTACTGAAGTACAAACACCAATCATTACCGCTTCATCCCCAGAAGGAGCTAGAGATTTTCTAATTCCATCACGTAAATTTAAAGGAAAATTCTATGCCTTACCGCAAGCACCACAGATCTATAAACAATTGCTTATGGTATCAGGCTTTAATAAATATTTTCAAATTGCTCCTTGCTTCCGAGATGAAGATTGTAGAAGTGATCGTTCTTTAGAATTTTACCAATTAGATTTTGAGGCATCCTTTGCAACCGAAGAAGATATTTATAAAATTGGGGAAGAAATTTTTTATGATACATTCACAAAATTTAGTGATAAAGAAGTTTCTTCTAAACCATTTAGAAGGATCCCTTATCAAGAAGCAATGTTAAAATATGGAACAGATAAACCGGATTTAAGAAATCCACTAGAAATTGTGGATATCTCCGAAGTATTTGTAAATACGGAATTTAAACCATTTAGGGGAAGTGTTGTAAGAGCAATCAAAGTAGATGATTTAGCCAGTAAATCCAATAGTTGGTTTAATGATTTAGTAGCATATGCGAAAACAATAGGAATGCCAGGTATTGGGTATATTACTGTTGAAGAA
>CANQMB010000094.1 GCA_947624845.1 uncultured Bacilli bacterium | reverse complement strand
CCTGCTACTGCCATTGTAACTAATATTCCTAAAATGGCAATAACCGATAATAACTCGACCATCGTAAACCCTTTATTCTTCATATAATACCTCCATATTTTTTATGGACACGACTATTCAATCATTACTTGTAAAATGATAAATAGAGCCACTCATTGTTTTCTATTAAATGTGTCTGTTACTAATGTAGAATTTATACCCCTGTATGACCATATTTATAAGTATCCCCTATCAATTGAGATTGATCATGGAAACATGAAAAATCTGAGCTTCCATTTCTATGATCAGCAAGTATATGAGAAAATACATAATAACTTCCCTTATAACTTGTAATAGTTACTGTCGCTGTTTTTCTGGCCGATGTATTAGCTACCATAGTTTCAGCATACATACCATTTGAAAAGCTCCATGAACTCGGACTTTTAGTAAGTCCAGTTCCAATAGCTGAAGTACCGACTGGAGGACTATTACACCACCAAGAACCTTTCAATTGTTTAAAATCTGTAACGTCATACGTTTTTTTTGTAGAAACTTGTACTCTACATAACCATCCAGGTCTTCCACCATAAGCAATGGCATAATTGGGAGAAGCATAAGTAACAACAGCTTGATTTCCATCATATTTAGCATTTCCCCAACCACCTGTATTATTTGCACTATTCGCATACCAAACAATATAATCTGCTCTTTTCCAGGAAGGATAGATTTTAGGACTCTTACAAGAAGATACAGTTTTATAACTTTTGGTAGAAGAGGCAATCGTTGACGTTGTACTTCCACATACAACTGTTGCTCCTTGATAACTAAAATTAGAGGATGCAGTTGTCGTCCACGTTATCGTATCTCCTACAGCAGCGATTGTTTTTGATAATTTTATACTTCCCCCTTTAACACTTCCTGTAGAAATAGATACTGATTTAATATTAACTTGTGTCGTTAACGTTGTTGCAACATTGGCATTCTCACTTACATCTTTTAATGTATCTTTAGCGATTTCTATAGATACAATTCCATCCGTTGTAATTCCGGCTAATGTTAATACATATTGTCTTCCATTAATGGTATCTGTTGCTGCTCCTAATGTTTTTGTCGTTGGACTAACTGTTGTGGTTCCTGCTTTTACTGTGATGTTTCCTACTGCTAATGTTGAATTTACAACACTGGATGTATCTGTTCCTTTAAATGTGATTGTAAAAGAAGTCGAAGATGCCTGATCTCCAGTTTTACTTACACTTACTAAACTCCATACAGGTATAGTATTATCCGTTGCGGTTCCATGATAAGATCGATCTTCATTTAAAGTTATTTTCTCTTCTGATTGAATTTTACTATCATCAATTTGATCATCTATCCAATAAGGAGAACTATATCCCACTAGTCCTTTTATTGTTGGTGCATTAATATCACAACTCGTCTCTTGACTTGCTCCATTATAACTAGATTTTATAGTACAACTTTCTTTTCTTTCTTTTGCCCTAGTAAAATCATAATAGAAAAGAGCATCTTTAGCACTTCCATGATTTTTAATAACCGCATCCGTTAATACTTTGTTATAGACACTGGCTTTTGCTACTGTTATATTTCCGTAAGAAGCATGATTACTTGGATTCGGATTCGCTCCTAAATTGAAAGGAACAGGAGATGCTTTTATATTCGATGCTGCTGTTAACGTTAGAGTTCCTACTTTTGTTCCATCTAAATAAGCATCTATTTTGGTTCCATTAAATGTCATGGCAAGTTCATACCATTGTCCTTCATTAATCGCATTACTTAAAATAATACTTTTATATGCACTACCGTCGTAAATTGCTACTTTTATTTTCTTTGAAGTGTCTACTTCCATATATGTTCCTGCTTGATCCGCATTTCCCATAATGTAACTAGTACTACTCGTTGGTGCCTTATTTAATTTAAATTGAACAACCCCAGTAAATGCCTGCTTAAAATCATAATTTGTAAGTCCACAATCTATATAATCATCAATTCCATCTAACTGTATTCCATCTTCTACATAAGTAGGTATTCCATAAAGTTCGTTTTCATTATTATTTCCTGATTCATCTGGAATTAGAACTTTAGTATTCGAAGAAGGACGAAATGTTCCTGTGTATATTTTTTCTTCATTTTTAGTAATCGCATAATACGTTTTCCCTTGATTATTACTATCGACTGTTAAGATCGTATTACTTCCCACTTCTGCTGAGGTCGCACTGGCATCTTGACTATATCCAACAACGATTGGAGTTATCTCTGGAGCTGTAATTATTGGCGTTGTCACTTCACAACTACTTGCTTGAGGTGTTTCATTATAGGATTTTCCTAAAATACAACTCTTACTTTTTTCCTCTATTTCGTTTCCATTCGCATTAAAGTTTACTTTATAAGTGACTTCATTTTTATAACTGATTGCATAATAAGTACTGTCATCATTAATTTGGATAGTTCCATTCTCTCCAGTTTGATCATTTTGATCTTTACTCCATCCAACAGCAGTATATCCTGTTTTTATATTAATCTTTGGCAAATCAATTGGACAAGTTCCTCCTTCTTCAGTAATGGCACAATGATCTTCTTCTGCTCCAATTCCTGTAACTCCAAGTCCTTGTTGTACATACTCTACTTTTACTGTCTTTTCTACTATAACTTCAATGATATACTCATTTCCTGTTTTACTCTCTACTTTGATCGCAATTGTTCCTATTTTCTTTGCTGTTACCAAGCCTTCTTCACTAATACTTGCTATTTCTTCATGATCGTTATGAAAAACTAAATCTTCTATGTTCTCTCCTTCGATTTCTATTTGTTCACTTGTTTTTCCACTTAAATCTAATGTAATTTCATAAGTAGGTAAAGTGACATTCACTACTCTAACAACACTGGATGTATTTCCATTTTGATCCGTTATTAAATATTTTACTGGGTAACTTCCAAATATTTCTGTATTGACTGTTCCAATAATTACGATTCGACTACTGATGTCTCCCTCTTCTTGATCAATCGCAGTGGCCCCTTCTTCTATATACTCTCCATTTATTTCTACTCTTACTGTTTTTTCTC
>CANQMB010000093.1 GCA_947624845.1 uncultured Bacilli bacterium | reverse complement strand
ATGGTTTAAATGGAAATGGTTTTCATATGTGCAAAAATATGGAAGATACCCTTCGTTATTTTGATACACGGATGGAACCAATTACCATCTGTCATGTTTTAGGGTATGGAAATATTCAGGAAGTAGCAGATGAATATTATGGTTATTATGATTTATATGCTGTAGAAAGAATTAAGATTTTAAAAGAATTATCTAGAGAAGAAGTTATTTCTTTGGCATTAGATTTACCATCCTTTCGAGTGCAACGGTTTCTATCGTTATATTCACTAGAACCAAAAGAGATTGAAAGATTTAAATTACAGTATCAAAAGGATCAAAACGTATTGGATACCATTGCTTATTATCAAGAAAATCATAAAGATGTCTATGAAAAGAGGTATAAAAAATGGATAAAATCATAATTAAGGGAGCAAGAGAAAATAATTTAAAAAATGTTTCTTTAGAGCTACCTAAAAATAAATTAATCGTGATGACTGGTGTTTCTGGAAGTGGAAAAAGCTCTCTTGCTTTTGATACTATTTATGCGGAAGGTCAAAGAAGATATGTGGAGAGTTTATCTGCTTATGCTAGACAATTTTTAGGTGGAAGTGAAAAACCTGAAGTAGATAGTATTGAGGGACTTTCTCCAGCGATCAGTATCGATCAGAAAACGACGAGTAAAAATCCTAGATCTACGGTAGGAACCGTAACGGAGATTTATGATTATTTAAGACTTTTATATGCACGTATTGGCGTTGCTTATTGTCCTAATCATCATATTCCAATTACTTCACAAAGTGTAGAGGAAATGGCGAATAAAATTTTAGAATATCCAGAAAATACAAAATTGATTATCATGGCACCGGTTGCCTATCGAGAAAAAGGAACCCATAAAGATTTGCTCGATAATTTAAGAAAACAGGGTTATATTCGAGTACGTATCAATGATGAGATGGTTGATTTAAGTGAAGAGATTACACTAGAGAAAAATAAAAGGGATAAAATTGATGTAGTAATTGATCGGATTATATTAAAGGAAGGTTGTCGAAGTCGTCTTCACGAATCCTTAGAACAGGCGACTAAATTATCGAAAGGGAAAGTAATCATCCAAATACTTGGAGAAAACGCAAAAGAATTGTTATTCTCTGAATCGTTCGCTTGCCCTTATTGTGAATTCTCCCTTCCAGAATTAGAACCGAATATTTTTAGTTTTAATGCTCCATTTGGCGCTTGCCCTGATTGTAAGGGACTTGGAGTGAAACAACAAATGGATCCAGACTTAGTAATTCCAAATAAAGATCTCAGTCTGAATGAAGGATGTATTAAAACACTGAGTGATGACCAAGAGGGGATTTATTATAAGAAATTAGAGTGCGTCTGCAAGCATTATAAGATTGATATGAATAAACCATTCAAAAAATTATCAAAGAAACATCAAGAAATTATTCTTTATGGAAGTGATGAAATCATTCATTTTCATTATGCAACTAAAAGTGGAAATATTACGAATAGTAGGGATTATTATGAAGGAATTCTTACGAATTTAGAAAGACGCTACGTAGAGACTAGCAGTACCTGGATACGGGAATGGTTAGAACACTACATGGTAGAATATACATGTGAAACATGTCATGGGGCTCGTTTAAATGAAGATGTTCTAGCGGTTCAAGTCGGAGGTAAAAATATTTATGAAGTAACTTGTCTTAGTATTAAAGAATTAATTCCCTTTTTCAAAAATTTAAAGTTAACTGAAGAACAACAACAAATTGCCAGTTTAATTTTAAAGGAAATTCTATCTAGATTAGAATTTTTATCGAATGTAGGATTAGAGTATTTAACTTTAAGTAGAAGCGCTGGCACTCTATCAGGTGGAGAAGCTCAAAGAATTCGTTTGGCTACGCAGATTGGTTCTCGTCTAACGGGTGTTTTGTATGTATTAGATGAACCAAGTATTGGACTTCATCAAAGAGATAATTAAAAACTAATTCAATCTCTATTAGAAATGAGAGATTTAGGAAATACTTTAATTGTCGTAGAACATGATCACGATACTATGTTGGCGAGTGACTATTTGGTAGATGTCGGACCCAAAGCAGGAGATCATGGAGGAGAGATTGTTGCCTGTGGAACTCCACAGGAGGTAATGAACAACAAAAATAGTTTAACTGGGAAATACTTAAGTGGGAAATTATGTATTGAAGTTCCTAAAAAGAGAAGAAAAGGTATTGGTAAAAAGCTGACAATTAAAGGTGCTAAAGAAAATAATTTAAAAAATATCGACGTCTCTATTCCTTTGGGCACTTTTACCTGTGTAACAGGAGTCTCTGGAAGTGGAAAGAGTAGTTTAATTAATGAAATATTATGTAAAAGTGTTTCAAAAAAATTATATCATTCAAAAGATAAGCCTGGAAAACATGACAAAATTTTGGGCATGGATTATTTAGATAAGATAGTAGAAATTTCCCAAAATCCAATTGGTAGGACGCCACGGAGTAATCCTGCGACTTATACTGGAGTCTTTGATGATATTCGAACGCTTTTCACTACAACGAAAGAAGCAAAAATGTATGGATATGAAAAAAATCGGTTTTCTTTTAATGTAAAAGGTGGTCGGTGTGAAGCTTGTCGTGGTGATGGTGTTAAAAAAATAGAAATGCACTTTTTACCAGATGTCTATGTTCCTTGTGAAGTTTGTCATGGGACTAGATATAATAGAGAAACTTTAAACATAAAATATAAGGGTAAAAATATTGCGGATGTCTTAGATATGCGTGTCAGTGAAGCCCTTGAATTTTTCTCTAATGTTCCCAAAATTAAAAACAAATTACAAGTACTAGAAGATGTCGGTCTTGGTTACATCAAATTAGGACAAAGTGCGCCAACTTTATCTGGAGGAGAAGCTGAAAGAGTAAAACTAGCGAAAGAATTACAAAAAAAAGCAACGGGAAAAACACTGTTTGTCCTAGATGAACCAACAACGGGACTTCATACGGACGATATTCAGAGACTGCTTGCAATTTTACAAAAAATAGTAGATAATAAAGATACAGTAGTCGTCATTGAACATAACTTAGATGTCATCAAAGTAGCAGACTATATTATTGATTTAGGACCAGAAGGTGGAGACTATGGAGGAAATGTCGTCGCCTATGGAACTCCAGAAGAAGTGAGTCAAGTAAAAAAATC
>CANQMB010000092.1 GCA_947624845.1 uncultured Bacilli bacterium | reverse complement strand
TGACCACAGGCTTCATGAATTAAGACGGCACCCCATCCTTTTTTAATGACAACGGGCATTCGTCCTCCTTTTATGTGAATCACATCTAATTTGTCGATGGCCTTTTGGCAAATTTCTTCAGTAAATTTTTTTAAATCGATGAGATCTAACATTTCATATCCCATACTTTTTCCAAAGCGGTCATAATAACTGACTATTTTATCTTCTTGCATCACACTGACTTTTTCAAAAAGTCGCAAATGAATACTATAATCATGGACAAATAATCCATTGGAATTTACCACAGTAAACTCTTTGGAATCTTCCATTAATCTTGCCACAACTTGATAAATAAGAGGGCTATAATTTCTAGCGATTTGATCTATTTTTTTCAAAAGAGAAATTTTCTCTTCTATTTTATACGCATCAAATGAAATTTTTACTGGTAAAATCGAATCTATTTTTTCTTCTTTTAAGAAAACTTTTCTTTTATTGGGTCCTGCAAAAGAACTGGCTAATTTCTTACAGGCATCTTCTAGTTGACTGTAACTAGGAGAAGAGAGTGAAGCATAAGTTGTCTCATTATTATGAATGATTCTTATCCCTACACCTTTTTTATGACGAGTCATCATATCATCTAATTTAGAATCTTGTAAAATAAAATAGTTCTCTTTTCCTTCTTCAATATAAAATTCTGCAAAATCAACCCCACCCTCTGTCAAAATAGAAAGTAAAGTTTCCAATTGTTTTTTAGAATACATAGAATTCCTCCTCTTATTTATTCTAGCATAAAAAAAGACAGAAATCTGTCTTTTTTAATCTAATATATTTTTTAATACAATTGTCTTGATTCGAGACATTTCTTCTAGTGTAGTAGCGATTCCTTCGTTACCAATACCTGAATGTTTCCAACCACCAAATGGCATTTCAGCAGATCGATAGAAGCTAGCACCATTGATAATAGCTCCACCAACTTCTAATTCTGTTGCCACTTTGAAAGCGGTTTTCATATTGTTGGTAATCACGTTTCCACAAAGACCATAAGTCGATTGATTTGCAATTTGGATTGCTTCTTCTATCGTATCGAATCCACAAATTGGAATTACTGGTCCAAAGATTTCCATGTCTTTCATAACATCCGTATCTTTATCTACATCAATTAAAACTGTAGGTTCAAAGAAGGCACGATTTCTTCGACCTCCATAGGCAAGAACTGCTCCTTGTTCTACGGTTTTTCTTACTTGATCTTCTACTCGGATGGCTGCTTTTTCATTAATCAAGCATCCAATCTTCGTATCTTCTTCCATTGGCATACCCACTTTTAAAGTTTTAATTTTATCAATGACACGATTGGTAAATTCATCTTTAATATCATTGTGAACTAAAAATCTTTTACTGGCACAGCATACTTGACCCGTATTGTATAAACGTCCCCAAACCATCTCTTCTACAGCTAAATCTAAATCTCCATCTTTATCTAAAATGAAAGCATCATTTCCACCTAACTCTAACATGACATGAGAAAGATTATGACTTGCCGTTTCCATCGTCTCCATTCCAACGGCAGTAGAACCTGTAACACTGATTAAGTGAACATCCTTATTTCTAGCAAGAGCCTGTCCTGCGATTGGACCATCTCCAGAAATACAATTAATGACTCCTGCAGGAATTCCAGCTTCCAATAGTAATTGACAATATCTATGAAGCGTTAGTGGATTATAAGTAGATGGTTTTACAATCACACTATTTCCCATAATTAAAGCACTTGGTACTTTTTGTCCAAATAAATCACATGGAAAGTTAAAAGGAATAATACATCCAACGACACCTAAAGGTTGACGGATTGTAAACTGCATTGTCTTTTCCTGTCCTGCTTCATTTCCCGTAGGAATTGTTATTCCATATAAGTGTTTTGCTTTTTCTACATATCCATAAACAAAACCTCTCGTATTGCCAATTTCAGCTCTAGCTTCCACAATAGGTTTTCCTGTTTCTTTACATAAAAGTAACGCAAGGTCCTCTTTGTTTTCTTCCACTAAATCTACGAATTTTTCTAAAATTCTTCCTCTTTCATGAAGGGGCATTTTGGCCCACTCCACTTGAGCTTCTTTGGCTACTTTTACAGCATAATTTACATCTTCTTCGGTAGAATTTGGAACAGTATCAATCAATTCATCTGTAGCAGGATCTCTTACTTCGATTACTTTTTTATCACTTGCATCTAGCAATTCTTTTCCAACGATATTTTTCATTGTGATCCTCCTAATCTCTTCCAAATCCTGTAAATGATAACATCAAACCACCACAAGTGTTGGCACTGTGTTCATGATATCCATATTCTCCAAAAGTAAAGACTGTAATAAATGGTACTCCCTTAGCTTCTTTTAATAATTGTTTATGTACTTCAGGTAATCTTTTACCAATACCGAGTTTTCTTCCTCCACAATGAACTAAAACATAAGCACCCGCATCTCCTGACATTTTTTTCTTTAATGCCTTCATCGTATCTCCAGTAGAATCAATTAATTCATCGACTGTGGCTTCTAATTGAATCACTGCCGTTTTTTCTACCAAACGGTTTCCGAGATTCATCGTATTATCTGAATTTCCTACCATTGGATGACGTACTGCCGTAATATTTCCTGCTGGATCTTTTACACCAAGAGGTCTTTTGATAGAAGAAACTAAAAGATTGGTTCCTCTTAATTCACTTGGATCCTTTTTAATCCATTCTCCATATTTTACAAGAGATTTTTCTCCATCAATAGAAACTAAAGTACGATCGTTTTCTACTTTTGTAATAATTCCACATTTCTTTGTTTCTCTGTAAGCGCCTGTATAAACAGTATCAATTTCTCTATCTGTATAGAAGAACGCAACGGCAACTCCATTTGAAAATACTTTATCATTACAAATAATTTTCCATTTGCCTTCTACTGTATCATCGGCTGCACTACCTCCAAAACAAGGAACATCTCCTATCACATCTTGAATTCCTAGTAAATAATCTTCCTCTTCTTTTGGAGAAGCTACCATATAAAAGTAAGAAGGGGCTCTATTACTTCCTGCATCTTTTACTGCAGCAAGTGCTACTTGTCTTCCAATATTTCTGGCATTTCTACCTCCTTCATGACAAGCGACACCAACTTCCATTCTGCTGTCATCCATCATAAGCATTCCACTAAATCCGTGAGGAGATGCTACAATTCCTT
>CANQMB010000091.1 GCA_947624845.1 uncultured Bacilli bacterium | reverse complement strand
GATTTGGCTCCTTTATTGTATCAAAAAAGCCGCACCAGGTGGTGCGGTTGAAATTTCAATTTAGGAAAGAAGATTTAGTTTCCACCAAATCTTCTTTTTCTTTTTTGAAATTCTAAAATCGCTTTATCAAATTCTTCACAATCAAAATCAGGAAAGTATACTTTTGGAAAATAGTATTCAGCATAGGCAGATTGATAAAGCATAAAATTACTGATTCTCTTTTCTCCACTTGTCCGAATTACAAAATCAAGTGGAGGAAGATTTTGATAGAGGTTTTCTTCCACTTTTTCTTTTGTAATATCAGAAACCTTTAACTTTCCAGAAAGTGCTAGAGAGACTATTTTTTTAGTCATATCGACAATTTCATATTGACCACCATAATTTAAACAGATATTTAAAACTCCTCGATTCCCTTCTTTGGTTTCCTCTTCTAATTTTTTCATAGCTAACCAAACTTTTTCTGGGATATTTTCCCGTCTCCCAGAAAAAAGAATCTGAACATTTAACTTTTTCAACTTGACTAATTTTTTTTGAAATAAATCTAAAAATAAATTCATCAAAAACGAAACTTCTTTTTCTGCTCTTTTAAAATTTTCTGTAGAAAAAGCATATAAACTGACATAGGGAATATGACGATCATAAATATGACACAAAAGACTTTCTAAATTTTCAGCCCCTGCTTGATGTCCTTCACTACGACTCAGTCCTCTCTCTACTGCCCATCGTCCGTTTCCGTCCATAATAATCCCTACATGATAGGGCAAAACTTCCTTCATACTACTCTTCCTTTTCTTCTAATTCCTGATAATACTTATATCGTTTTATTGCATTCTTTTTATTCTTCTCCAATAATTTTTTATAGTTTTTATTTAGCATTTTTAAAGAACGATAGCGATCTTCTCCAGCAATAAATTCAAAATATTGATCAAAATGTGCAGCGCTATCCAACTGAAATTTTTCCTCTTCTGGATGATAGTGAAAAATTGGAAAATATCCACTCGTAGTCGCTTTCTTTTCTTCTTCAACACTACTTTTCATTCCTTTGATAATTCCTTGAGCAATACAAGGTGCATAAGCAATAATCAAAGAAGGACCATGATAAGCTTCTGCCTCTTGTAATACTTTTACAGCTTGAACTGGATTTGCCCCTAGAGAAATGGTTGCTACATAGACATGTGGATAAGAAAGGGCAATATGAGCCAAATCTTTTTTGGCAGTCAATTTCCCAGAAGAGGCAAACTTAGCGACCGCTCCCGTTCGAGTAGATTTTGACGATTGTCCTCCAGTATTGGAGTATACCTCTGTATCTAAAACTAAAATATTTACATTTTCATTGTTTGCTAAGACATGATCAATTCCACTATATCCAATATCATAAGCCCAACCATCGCCTCCAACCATCCAAATAGAGCGTGGTAAAACAAAATCTTTCAAATTTTTCAACTCTTCAATCTTTGTATGATCTAAAACTTCATAGAGTTGAGTTGCAGTTTCTTGAGTAATTTCTTTTGCATAAGCCCGATAAATTGCTTTTTCGCTGTTTTTTACCTGGTCAATATTTTCTTCAATTAATGAGACAATTCTTCTTTTTTGTTGCATATCGGCAATTCTCATTCCATAGCCAAACTCAGCGTTATCTTCAAATAGAGAATTTGCCCAAGGGACAGTATAAGGTGTCGATGGAATGGATGCCCCATAAATAGAAGAACAACCCGTCGCATTGGCAATCACTAAACGATCTCCGAATAGTTGTGTCAATAATTTTAAATATGCCGTTTCTCCACAACCAGCACAGGCTCCAGGAAATTCAAATTTTGGTTTTTGAAACTGGCTTCCTTTTACAGTATTTTTTGGAATCTTTTTTTCTGTAACTTCCTGATTTAAATACTGAAATTCTTCTTTCTTCCCTTCTTTTTCTAAAGTGGCTTTTTCTGTCATGACAAGGGCTTTTTCACCCTTTCGTCCAGGACAGATTTCTTCGCATAAACCACAACCTGTACAATCAGAAATGCTAGCAGAAATTGTAAATTTATAGTCCTGATCTTTGATATTTGCCTTCAATAAGTCCTTTTTTAGAGAATCTGGAGCATCTAATACTTCTTTCTCATCCAATAAAAATGGTCGAATAACAGCATGAGGACATACAAGAGAACACAAATTACATTGAATACAATTTTCAGATAAAAAGCAAGGAACAACCTCTGAGGTATTTCTCTTTTCTAAACGCGATAAGCCCCCCTCAAATGTTCCATCTGGATTAGATGCAAATTTACTGACGGGAAGATGATCTCCCTCCATGGCATCAATTAGTGAAAAAATAGATTTCTTCTCTTCTTTTTCTACTTCACAATCCGCTGTTGGAATTTTCATTACCCGAAGAGATTTTAAAGCTTCATCAATCGCTTTTAGATTCTTCTCCACAAGATTTCCACCTTTATTGGCAAAACGAAGTCGAATACTGTCCTTAATCTGTTTTACTGCAAAATCAAAATCAATAATATGACCCAATTTAAAGATCAGCACTTCCATAATGGCACTAATTCTAGGTCCCAAGCCATAATCTCTAGCAATTTTATTTGCATTGACTACATAAAATTTCACTTTCTTTTGTTGCAATAAATTTTTATCATATCCAGTTAACATTTGCCAAATTTCACTATCACTTTTGCTACTATTTAACAAAAAGATTCCCTTTTCTTCTAAGCCATCGAACATTTTAATCTTTCGTAAATAAGCTTCCTTAGTACAGACGACAATAGAGGCCTTTTCTACATAATAAGTGGACCGAATCTTTTCTTTTCCAAATCTTAAATAAGAAGCCGTAATTCCCCCACTTTTTTTAGAATCATACTTAAAATATCCCTGCACATAAGCATTGGTATGACTTCCTGTAATTTTCATCAAATCTTTACAAGCACTGACCATTCCGTCACTACCATAGCCATAAACTAAAAATTCTGTATGCTTCTTAGGTAAATGAAAATTTTCATCATAAGGAATACTAAGATGAGTCACATCATCGGTAATACCAACAGTAAAATTCGTATGAATCTCTTTACTATCCAAAAAATCAAATATTCCTTGAATCATCGCTGGAGTTGTATTTTTACTAGAAAGACCATATCGTCCTCCTACGACGACAACTTTACTCTCTGTTTCTTTCATTGTCTTTAATACATCTAAGTATAAAGGTTCGCCATTAGACCCTGCTTCTTTCGTTCGATCTAATACAGCAATTTTTTTCACTGATTTAGGAATCGCCTTTAAAAAATATTTTGTACTGAAAGGTCGATATAAATGAACTTCTAATAGACCAATATCTTCCTTTTTCTTTTGTAAATAATCAATCGTTTCTTTAATCGTCTCACAGACGGAC
>CANQMB010000090.1 GCA_947624845.1 uncultured Bacilli bacterium | reverse complement strand
AACAGATAAAACCAATAATCATAGTATCAAAACGACCTTAGTTACTGGAATCAAGATTAAACAAGAGGAAGCAGGAGAAATATTGTATAATATAGTAAAACGTGAATCTAAAGGATTAGATAGCAGTGTAGATTTTTCTGCATCTCCAACTAGTACAACATCAGGAGTTTATGAAAAAACAGATACAAAAGATCAAAGTTATCCAGTATATTATTATCGAGGTATGGTAAATAATAATGTGCTATTTGCTAATTTTTGTTGGAAGATTGTAAGAACGACGGAAACAGGAGGAGTCAAGTTAATCTACAACGGAACTCCAACAGAAGAGGGAAGTTGTTCTGTTACCTTAGGAAAAGATTCTACTATTGGAAATACCAGTTATAATGATGATGAAACTTTAGAGATATATTCATCATATATGCATGATGATACGACAGATTCTACTATTAAAAAATATGTGGATGATTGGTATGAAGAAAATATGAATTCTTATACGTCTATGTTAGAAGATACAATATGGTGTAATGATCGTAGTGTTTTTAAAACAGATGAGGATATTATTTATTATGGAGCTGCTGGTAGATTTTCAGATCAAAACAACTATCAACCGATAGTCACATGTCCACGAAAAGAAGATGCTTATACGGTAGATGATACAGAAAATGGAAATGGATTATTAACATATCCAGTAGCTTTATTAACCGCTGATGAAGGAATTATGGCAGGAACGATTTTTTATTCGGGCCCTTTAGAGGGTTATACAAACTATTATTTATACAATGGAGAATCTTGTTGGTTAATGACACCTTATCGTTTTGCAAATGCATCTAAAGCATTTGCGGTTCGAATTACAGGGACATTAACAAATATAGATGTGAATGCCAACCAGGATACCAATGTTGCACGTCCGGCAATTTCCCTAAAAGCAGATACTTATGTAACAGGAATGGGAACCGTAACAGATCCATATGTAGTAACTGAAGAGCAATCCTCTTTAGATACTACGAAACCAGAGTGGAAATTAACATCCACAGTACCAAGTGAGGGAACAATCAAGACCGATGGAAAAGTAGTGCTTACTTTCGAAGGAGCAGATAGTGAATCACCGATAGAAAGTAATTTAAAAGCAAAAGATATCATTGTAAAATTAGATGAAAAGAAGGTAGAACCAACAACGAAGAATTTAAGTGCCAAAAAAGAAGTAAATGGAAAAATTTCCTATACATTGACTCTATCAGGATTTGGAGAAGAAGAAGGAATGCTTTCGATTACTATTGGTGCTAATACATTAACTGATGATTATAGTAATCAAAATATAGAAACCATTTTAACAACAGGAGTTCGGGTCAAAGTAGAAGATACGACAATACCAGAGTGGCAATTAGTAAGTTCAGAACCAAATGAGGGAAGTATTCTTCCTACGGAAACAATTCAAATAACATTTAAAGGTGTAGATACTAGAGGAATTCTAACCAGTAATTTGACAGAGGAAAATATTAAAGTAAAAATAGGAAAAACAGAAATAGAACCTCAAACGAAAAAACTAAGTAACGAAGAGGAAACTTATACATTGACTCTATCAGGATTTGGCGATGCAGAAGGTGTTCTTTCTATTGTTATTGATGCCGATACTTTAATGGATGACTCTAATAATCAAAGCGTGGAAACTAGATTGATTACGGGTGTGAAAGTAGCAAAAGAAGAATTGTATCAAGTGATTAAAAAGTTAACTACAGGAAGTGATTCTTCTGTAAACTTTAGTACCCAAAATGAAACATTGGCCTCTGCTGTTTATACCAAAAATGAAACAGCAGCACAAGAATATCCAGTATATTATTATCGTGGAACATCGAATAACCATCTCTTATTTGCAGATTTCTGTTGGCGAATCGTAAGAACGACGGAAACAGGCGGCGTTAAAATAATTTATAATGGTTTACCATCAGAAGATGGTAAGTGTATGAACACAACGGGTGAACAAACACAACTAAGTGAATTAAGTGCTTTTAATGAAAATAAAGATGATAGCAAATATTTAGGTTATGTGTATGATGACAATCAAGATTCTGCAATTAAGACTGTGATTGATTCTTGGTATCAAAATCATATGATAGATTATGAAGAACAATTAGAAGATACTGTGTGGTGTAATGATTTGAGTGTTACTTCAACAGCAGCTAATAATACAGAATATGGGGCATCTACCAGAAACTTTACGAATAGTAGTCCAAGTTTAGTATGTCCAAGAGAAGAGGATCGATATACAGTAGATAGTAGTAATGGAAATGGAAAACTTACTTATCCAGTTGGATTGCTGACAGCAGATGAAGTAAATTTAGCAGGAGCATCGAATCCAATATATAGTGCAAACGGATATTTATATACTCAACAAAACTATTGGTTAATGTCTCCAGGATCTTATTATTCTAGTGGAGATGTCACTGTTCCTAGTGGAATGTTTATAAGTAATGATGGTTCTTATGCATCGACTTTAATTACTGTAAAATCAGGAGTTCGCCCTGCCGTTTCTCTGATAAAAGGAACAAAAGTCTTGCCAGAGGGAGATGGAAGTTCAGAAAATCCTTATGTCGTTTCAAAACCAGCAGAAGGAGATGATGAAAAACCTGAATGGAAATTAAAAAGCGTAACTCCATCCGAAGAAAAAATAGATGCAAAAGAAAGTGTAACAGTTACGTTCCAAGGTGTTGATAATGAAAATGTTGTTACAAGTACATTAAAAAAAGAGAAGATTAAAATAAAAGTGGGAGGAACAGAAGTAAAACCGACAACCAAAGAATTGAGTGGAACTCCAGAAGAATATACATTAACGATAGCAGGATTTGAAGATGCAGGTGGTGTTCTATCTATTGAAATTGATGAAAATACATTAGCAGATGATTCAGGTAATCAAAATATAAAGACGACTTTGACAACAAATGTAAGTATTCTTTATAAAGAAGCAATATTAAAAGGATCCGACCCTGTATTAAAAAGTCCAATGAAACCAGTAATGATTGATGATACAGGAAAAGTGACTTATGCATCCGATACGGATGTTTGGTATAACTATAAAGAACAGAAGTGGGCGAATGCAGTCATATTAGTGGATAATCCAAGTAATCCAGATTACAAAGTAGGAAATCAAATAGAAGAACAAGATATTGAAAGTTACTTTGTATGGGTTCCAAGATATAAGTATCAAATCTTCGATTTAGGAAATTATAGTGAAACAACTACAGTGGAGCAATCACCAGAATCAATTGCTCATCCAATCCAGATTGAATTTCAAAATAAGAATGATCCAAAAGAGACAAAAGAAGAAAAAGGAAAATATTATACTCATCCAGCATTCACCTTAGGAGGAAAAGAGTTATCAGGGATTTGGGTAGGAAAGTTTGAAACTGGATATAATCAAACAGGAGATGGAAG
>CANQMB010000089.1 GCA_947624845.1 uncultured Bacilli bacterium | reverse complement strand
TATTATTTTTTACTGAAAGTGAATGAAACATAGAAGCGACTCCTAAAATGAGCAAAATATTTAAAATATTACTTCCGATGACATTTCCTAAAACTAAATCTCCACTACCAGAAAGCAAAGATTTTACACTGACGGCAAACTCTGGTGCGGAAGTTCCAAAGGCGACGATGGTAAGTCCAATTAACATCTTTGATACATGAAAGCATTTCGCTACACTACTGGCTCCATCAACAAAGATATCTGCGCCTTTTATCAAGACAACAAATCCGATAATCAATAACAATAACTGTATTAGCATAGTTTCTCCTTCCTAATAAAAAGAAGTTCCTTCCCTAAGGACGAACTTCTTTTTCGCGGTACCACCTTAATTCATAATTATTATGCACTTCAAACTATAACGCGTTACCGATTTTATCTTATCCATAAAACACACTTGAAAGTGATCTAAAATATAATTTCTCCCTTGTTTTCACCAACCACAAGTTCTCTTTGCAGTCCTTATATTTCCGTCTTTCGCTTTTGTTTTCATCATATTATTACTTATATCATAAATTTTTTTTATCTTCAAGTTTAATCTTTTAAATTGTAGTAAACATCTTGTACATCATCTAAATCTTCTAATTGTTCAATGAGACGATAGACCTTTTCTTTCTCTTCTTCTCCTAATTCTATATAATTATCTGGAAGAAAAGTGACTTCACTCGTTAAAAAGTCGACAATTCCATTTTGCTCTAAAGTCTCCTTTACAGAAATGAAATCTTCTGCCTTTGTCGTAATCAAATAAGAATCTTCTAATACTTCAAAGTCCTCACAACCGGCATCTAAAGCCGTCATCATCGCTTGTTCTTCATCGTAATCTTTTGGGATTTCTATTGTACCTTTTCGATGGAACATATAACTGACAGAACCATTCGTTCCTAAATTTCCTCCACGTTTTGTAAAAGCATTGCGAACTTCTGCAGCTGTTCTATTCTTATTATCAGTAAGACAATCTACGATTACAGCAATCCCAGCAGGGCCATAACCTTCATAGCGAATAGATTCATAGTTTTCTCCATTTCCTGCGCCTTTGGCTTTATCAATCGCTTTTTGAATATTGTCTTTTGGCATATTTGCCCCTCTTGCTTTTTCTACAACCATACGAAGCGATGGATTTTGATCTGGATCTGGAACTCCTAATTTTGCTGCTACATATAATTCTTTCGCTAGCTTTTGAAATACTTTTCCGCGTGCCTGATCCGCTGCTCCTTTGGCACGATGAATTTTTGCCCATTTTGAATGTCCGCTCATATTCCGGCCTCCCTTTTAACCGATATTATAATATCATAATCCACTTACTTTTACCAGTATATTCGTAAAAATATTTAAAATATGTTATATTAGAAAATGAAAGTGGGGATAAAATGAAAGTGAAAATAGGAAAGAAAACAATTCCAATTGATATATTAACTAAAAAATGGGATCGTTTTAAAGGTTATATGTGGAAGTTAGATCCAATTACTAAAGGCTTATGTTTCCCTAAAAAAAGATATTTAAGCACATACTTTTATTGTCAACCAGTTGATGTGGTCATGACGGACAAAGAATATCATATTTTATATTTATATCACCATCTGCGCAGTGAGAAAAGAATTTTATTTAAAAGAAAAGTTTACTATACCTTTGTCCTTCCAGTTGATAGTTGCAAAGATTTAGTTGTCGGAGATCAACTTTCTATTCAAGAATAATTAATTTTTGTAATCGAAATAAAAATCTAAGATTCGAACTTGATCTCCCTCTTTTGCACCAAGGGATTCCAATTTTTGATCAATTCCCATTTTAGTTAATTTTTTCGCAAAACGCATCATACCCTCTTCTGAAGAAAAGTTCGTCATTTTAAATAATTTTTCAATTTTTTCTCCATGAATTACCCATAAATCATCACTTTCTTTGGTAATAGTATAAGGTTCTTCTTTTTGAAAAGTGTAAAGTACATGACTTTCCATTTGATCATCGTCAAAAAGCTTCGTCTCAGGAAGTTCTTGCAATGTTTTTCCTAAGTAATCGATCACTTCCTGTAGCCCTGTATTCGTAGCTGCTGATACTGCAAACACTTGAATCTTTGAATCGATTTTTTTCATAAATTTGTCAAAATTTTCAGAAAAACCTTCGATGTCTTTTTTATTTGCAATAATTATTTGAGGTTTTTTCAAAAGTTTTGGATTAAATAATTCTAACTCTTTATTAATTAATTGATAATCTTCATAAGGATCTCTTCCTTCCGTTGCTGCCATATCAATCACATGAGCGATGATTTTGGTACGTTCAATATGTCTTAAAAAGCGATCCCCAAGACCTTCCCCTTTGCTTGCACCTTCAATTAAACCTGGTAAATCAGCTAAAACGAAACTATATCCGTCCGTTGTTTTTGTCACTCCAAGATTTGGTGTAAGAGTTGTAAAATGATAAGCTGCAATTTTAGGTTTTGATTTTGAAACACAAGAGATAATCGTGCTTTTTCCAACACTTGGAAGTCCCACTAAACCAACATCGGCAATCATTTTTACTTCGACTTTTAAAGTCTTTTCTTCTCCAGGTTCCCCTTTTTCTGAATATTCAGGAGCAGTATTTGTTTGCGTTTTAAAAGCTGTATTTCCACGACCACCACGGCCTCCTTTGGCAATAATGGCACTTTGTCCTGGCTCTTTTAAATCGGCAAGAATAAAACCAGTATCTAAATCTGTGACTACCGTTCCTAAAGGCACCTTAATTTCTACTTTCTCTCTTCCTTTTCCATGTTGATTTTTTCCGCGACCATTCTCTCCTTTGCTACCTTTGATTTGCTTTTGATATCTTAAATCTAATAAAGTATGCAAACCACTATCCGCTACAAAGACAATATCGGCTCCATGACCTCCATTTCCACCAAAGGGGCCACCCATAGGTACATATTTTTCTCTTCGAAACGCAGTACATCCATCTCCTCCGTCTCCTGCTTTTACTTTTAGTTCTACTTCATCAACAAACATATAATCACCCCTAATAAGTATTAAAATTATAACATATTTTCTATTATTTTCATAGATATACTAGAAAAAAATACAGTTGTAAACTGTATTTATCTATACACTGTACACAATTTATATCTGGTTCAATACTCATTACATTTTTTAGATTTATAAAAGGTCTTAATACAACGTACTGTCTCAATTAGATCTATTGAAGTTCCCTTAGTATTAATCAAACAGACACATTGACTTTTTTTAAATCCTGGGCATGCATAACTTGGACACTTCGTTCCAGGAATATATCTTTTCCATCCACATATCATGGATTGTTTTTGATTACCTCCACATTCATAAGTTCTATAGACATATCGTTCAGTTCCACAAGCTTTATAGCGATTATTAACTTTGGAAACACTGTAGCTACATGTATTGCTATTTCCGGCATTATCTTTCACAGAGCCGCTT
>CANQMB010000088.1 GCA_947624845.1 uncultured Bacilli bacterium | reverse complement strand
ATCTTTTTGGCGTGGGATACTTTTCCATTTATAACTTTCTATTAAAAATATATTGACTTTTAATAGTTAGTCACCTCCTTACAACTTTTTAATCTCTTCTACAAATTGTGGTATTTTCTCTTCAATGATATGATCTCCTATTAAAAAATTTCGAAGTAACAGTTCATTACTTGTCTTTCTAGATAAACCTCTACTCATCAAATAGAAAATTTCCTCTTCTGAAAAATTACCAATATATGCCGAATGATTCGAAGTACCATCAAAATTATCAATCAATAAATTAGGACAAATAGTAGCAGAGCCCTCTTTTAAATTAATAATTCTATTTTCTTGATTACAAGTACAGCCAAAAGCATTCTTTTCCACTTTCGGATTGATATCAAAACATAAAGAAGCATTTTCTTTATTCAGACCATGACATGAAATAAAACTATGGGTATGATCCTGATTATGAAAAATTGAAAATGAAAGCTTATGATCTGAGATATTTATATGCCGATAAGAATAATTAATCGTCGATTCCAAACCATTTAAATAAACTTCAATTTGATCGGAGCAATCCAAAGCACAATGAACAACTTCTAAACTACTTTGATCCATTAACGTAATTGAAATCTGATGAGATTCTAAAGAAAACAAGTAAAGTTTTTTCTTCTTCCCTTTTTCAACTATAATTTCTAAATCTTCGAATACTTGAATTACTTCTTCTTTATCTAATACTATTCTATTCATTTTATCCAACCTATCCTATAGCATTTATACTATGATATCCATCTTTTTCTATTTTTTGCGCTAAAGATAGATCCCCTGTCTTAACAATTTTACCATCGCTCATGATATGAACATAATCAGGTTTCAAATATTCTAAGATTCGAGGATAATGAGTAATAATCAACAATGAAGTCTGTGGATTTTCTTTTAAATAATTTTGAATATTTTCACAGACAATTTTTAAACTGTCTACATCGAGTCCTGAATCAATTTCATCTAAAAGAATCAGTTTCGGTTTTAATATTTTTAATTGCAATATCTCATTCTTTTTTTTCTCTCCACCAGAAAATCCTTTATTAATAGAGCGATGAAGCATTTCTTCCTTTAAACCTAAATCAGCCATACCCTCTTCTAATTCTTTAATTAAAGTATATAAACTGACATTCTCCTCACTGACTTCTTTTAATGCCGTTCGCAAGAATTCACTATTGGTTACACCCTCAATCTCAATGGGATCTTGCATAGCCAAAAAAAGCCCTCTTTTCGCTCTTTGATCCACAGAAAGCTCACTTATATTTTCTGAATTAAAAAGAATCTTTCCCTGAGTAATCTCATATTGATAATGGCCCATTAAAACTTTAGCAAGCGTACTTTTTCCCGTCCCATTAGGACCCATAATCACATGAATTTCTCCTTCTGGAATCGTAAGAGAAAAATCTTTTAAAATTTCTTTATCTTCCTCTTTAATTTTCACATCTAAGTTTTTTATTTCTAACATATGACCACCTCTTTTATAGTAGCACCTTTTATGTCATAAAAGGAAGAAAAAAACAATCGTTTTTTAAAAACAACTGTAGTTTATCATATTTTTTCTATTTTTTCCACAATATTTGTGTATAAAATAAATTCATTTGCCCCATTATATGAATAGAATATCTGCTATATTCACAAAACAGAGCAACAAAACAGTTGCTTTTTTTGTTGTATCGTCTATAATAAACTTAAAATATACTTGAAAAAGGAGAAGTTTCATGAGTAAAAATAATCTAACTTTCAGCATGGCCCTTTTATTTTTTATTACTTTTGTCTTTTTGGGTTCCATCGTTGTAAATGAGAAGAAAGTAGATTGGATGCTACCTAAAATAAAAGAAAAATTTCATGCCTACATCCAACAAAATTACAAAAAAATAAACTCCGAAATCCAATTAGAAACAGTGACTTATAATCAAAGAAAAAAACAATTTGAAGGAAAAGTCATCAATAAAGAAAATAAACATCTCTATTTTTATATTACTTATAAAAAAAGAAAAATTCATTCTACATACCAAAAAGATTATCAACAAATGAAAAGCCTAATTGCCTATACAGAAAAAAAATTAAATCAAAAATTGAAAATAAAAAATACCAAAATCAAAATTTCTCTTCCAATCAGTAATGCCGTAAAAAAGAATTTACTCGAAGGAGAAAAAATTGAACAATTAAAAATTTATACCCTTATAAAAGAAGATACGATTAAAAATTTTCACAAAGAGACTTTAGTAAAATATCTAAATAATCTAGAAACCACAATAAAAAATCAAAATCTGACACCAAAAGATTATAAAATAACCTTAAGCAATCAAGAAGATATTACAAAAGAGATCACCATAGAGAAATTATCGTTACCAAATCCCTATCTAGAAGAAATTTGTCAAGGGATTTTAGAAAGTGACAAAACGATCGAAAATAAGTATAATATAAGATATAATTATTTAAATTAAGGAGGTCCTTATGGAAGACTGTTTATTTTGCAAAATTATTCAAGGGGAAATTCCATCAAAAACAATTTTTGAAGATGAAATCGTAAAAGTATTTATGGATATTAATCCCTCTACAAATGGAGATTTATTAGTAGTTCCAAAAAAACATCAAGAAAACATTCTAGATGTGGATGAAAATTTTATTTTATATGCACTAAAAATAACAAAAGAAAAAATTTTCCCTCTTTTAAAGGAAAAATTAAATTGTGATGGATTGACGATTGTAGAAAATAACTTTTATGGTCAAGATATTAAACATTTTCATATTCATCTAACTCCAAGATATGAAAATGATGAATTAGAACATCACTTTAATAAAAACTTATTAGAAGATTTAGATGTTATTTATCAAAAATTGATAGAAAAGTAATACTAACATCGATTAGAAAAAGAAAAAATATCAAGAGGGTCCAACTCTTTGGTATTTTTTTGATGAGCAAATCCATCCAGGGCTTAATAAAATAAAGTAAAAATAAAGAAAGAGTTCCCCACACCGTACTCATTTCTAAAGAAATATAAGGTCCAAAATGAAAATGCCAATCTCGATAATCCCAAAACGTTTGATGAAAAAAATATTCAATTACAATACCACCTAAAAACTCTAAAATAGATAAAAGAAAAAATACACTCATAAAAGTAATAAATAATTTTAACCAACTGGGAATATTTTTATGTTTAAAAATAGAATTCGTAATAGAAATAATAATACAAGCCCCAAAACCATAAACAGGAATCCAAGGTCCGTATAAAATCCCGTTGTTCATTGATGGAAAAAAGAATGTTTTTAGAGTTGTCTCCAATAAAAAACCTAACATAGAATAAACAAAAAATACATTTATATAGTAACGCATACCATCACCTTTTTTTATATCATACCCAAAAAAAAGAAAAAGTATTTAGAAGAAAACTAAATACTTTATTTTAATTGTAATTTCAACCGCACCATTTTATTTATATTTTAATTCTATATCATAAGCACATTTATAGTCAAATAAT
>CANQMB010000087.1 GCA_947624845.1 uncultured Bacilli bacterium | reverse complement strand
GATGAAGGAAAAAGTCTTCCAAGTTACCAATTTAGTGTAGAAAATGTAGGAAATATCAATGCAAACTATGAAGTGAGCTTAGAAGAAAAAGAAGGAAGTACTCTAGATAAAAAATATATTCGGTATATTTTAAAAAAAGGAACAGGTGAGTGGAGTGAGCCACAACCACTTTCTAATTTAAGTAATCTTTTAATTGAAGAAAATAAAAAATTAGATGTCGGAGAAAAAGAGACCTATGAAATTAAAATGTGGTTAGATATCAATGCAGGAAATGATCTCCAAGGAAAGACATATGAAACTAGAGTTGTAGTTAGTGCAGTCCAAGTAGGTCAAGAAAAAGTCGATGTCACAGCACCAAGGATAAAATTATTTGGAGAACTTTCAATCAACATAGAAGAAAATGAACCTTTTGAAGATCCAGGAGTAGACAGTGTTATAGATGATAGAGATGAATTAAAAGTAGAAGATGTAGAGAAAAGTTATGAATACTATGATGGAGAAACAACAGAAAAAGTAGAAAATGTAGATACAAGTAAAATAGGAGTTTACTATATTTATTATCGAATTAAAGATCAAAGTGGAAATGAAGGAGTTATTATTAGAAGTGTCAATGTATATCATAAAGATACAAATCCACCAAAAATTACATTAAAAGGAACTTCTACTATACAAGTAGATTTAAATGAAGAGTATGAAGAATTGGGTGCAGAAGCAATAGATGAAGAAGAAGGAGATATTAGCAACCGAATCGTAATCGAAGGAGTAGTAAATACCAAAATAATTGGAACTTATGTGGTTAAGTATATTATAACTGATAATCATGGAAATACAGCTAGTATTAGTAGAAATGTAATAGTAGATAAATCGATATTATATAATGTTTTAAAAAAAGCTTCCAAAGGAGAAGACACGAATGTCAATTTTGGACAAGTACCAATGCTTGAAACATCGGGAGTCTATGAAAAGAGTAATCAAAAAACTCCAATTTATTATTACCGAGGAATTGTAGAAAATAATAATGTTTTATTTGGAGGATTCTGTTGGAAAATGGTAAGAACAACAGAAACTGGAGGAGTAAAGTTAATTTATAATGGAGCAGCAAGTGCAGAAGGAACATGTAATAATACCGGAGAGAATAGTCATATAGGAAATAGTGGTTTTAATGCCGAAGAAAATTCACCAGCCTATAATGGATATATGGTTGGAAATGTTTATTCACGAAAAACAAAGTCAGCAGCAGAAATCACAACAGGAATGATTTATGGAAATGATGTAACGTATAAAAATGGGAAGTACATATTACAAGATACTTACACTTCAACAGGAGATTGGGAAAATACGAGAAGTGCAATTGCAAATAAGTATCATTATACATGTTTTAGTACAAGTAATACATGTAGTACAGTAGATTATATCTATTATACAGGAGATAGTGTCCAAGCATGGTATATTGAGTTAACAGACGAAAAGAAAATAGAAGATGCAATCACAGAGATGTTTGAAAACAAAACGGATTCTACGGCAAAGACAAAGATTGATACATGGTATGAAGAACATTTGAAAGGGATTTCTGAAGAAAAATTCTTAGAAGATGCTGTATATTGTAATGATCGAAATATTTCTGAACTAAATGGTTGGAGTAAAATTGGTAATGCTAATGAGACTATGTTAATATACAAAGGAAGAGACCGTAATCTTATTTCATATATACCAAGTTTAAAATGTGAAAGAGTAAAAGATCAATTTACTGTGAGTAATAAAAATGGAAATGGTAATCTAGAGTATCCCATTGGAATGTTAAGTGCTGATGAAGCCACATTGGCAGGAAGCGGGTATAGTTATAGTAATGAAAGCTACTTAAATATCGGAGTGAATTGGTGGACGATGACGGGAAGTAATTTTTGGTATACTGGTGCAATTGCGTTTTATGTAAATAGTGATGGGAAAATGCATAGTCAACAAGGTGTTCCACATAGTTGCGGAATCCGCCCTGTAATTTCATTAATAGCAGGAGTCAAAGTAAAAGAAGGAGATGGAACAAAAGATGCTCCATATAAAATAGATGAAACAGTAGAAGTCCCCGATACAGAAAATCCAGAATGGAAATTAGAAAATATAGAACCAAACAGTAGAAATATTTTTCCAGATGAAGAATTACAAATTACATTTAAAGGAACCGATAGAAGAGGAACAGTAACAAGTAAATTAACAAAAGAAAATATCGCAGTCAAAGTAAATGATAGAGTGGTAGAACCAGAAAAGAAAGAACTAAGTAATGAAAGTGAAAACTATACACTAACTATATCAGGTTTTGGAGAACAAGAAGGGATCGTATCAATTGTAATTGATGCAAACACCTTAGAAGATGAATCAAAGAATGAGAATATAGAAACTGTATTCACAACAAATGTAAAAATCAGTAACATGTATAGAGAAAGTATATTAAAAGGATCCGACCCAGTATTAGGGAAAAATATGATACCAGTCAAGATTGCAGATAGTGGAGAAGTAACCTATGTAGATCGAAAAGAGGAATGGTATAAGTATCAAGAGCAAAAGTGGGCGAATGCCGTGATCTTAGTAGATAACCCAAGTAATACAAAGTACAAGGTAGGAGATCATATAGAAGAAAAAGATATTGAAAGTTACTTTGTATGGATTCCAAGATATAAGTATCAAATTTTTGATGTAGGAAATTATAGTGAAACAATAACAGTAGATCAAGCCCCATCATCCATTGCAAAAACAATCAATATAGAATTCCAAAATAAGAATGATGATAAAGAGGAAGGAAGTCAAAAAGGAGAATATTTAACCCATCCAGCATTCACTTTAGGAGGAAAAGAATTATCTGGTATTTGGGTAGGAAAATTTGAGACAGGATATAATCAAACAGGAGATGGAAGTAATCCCATTACTACATCCGATTGGACGAATGATGGAGCTAAAAAAGATGAACTTAATGAAAAGAAAATTATTGTGAAACCCAATGTTTATTCATGGAGAAATATTACAGTTTCAAAAATATTTATGAATGCTTATAAGTATAATCGTAATTTAGATTCTCATATGATGAAGAACATAGAATGGGGAGCGGTCGCTTATCTATCTCATTCTGATTATGGAACGGGTAAAGAAGTTAATGTTAATAATTCTATCTATTTAACTGGCTATTCTGCAACGGCGAATGCAGATCAAAGTTCATCTCCAGGAAAAAGAGAAACAGAAGAGAAAGATACACAACCCTATAATACTGAAATAGGGTATAAAGCGAGTACCACAGGAAATATCACAGGAATTTATGATATGAGTGGAGGAGCTCATGAATATATGGCTGCCTATCGAATAGGACAAAACTCTACTGATAGTGAAGTTACAGATGATATGCTAGATGATTATGTCAATTATTTTGATGTTTATGGTGCAACTACTAACTGGGATGATTATAGTAAAAGAAAGTTAGGCGATGCGACAGGAGAGATGGGACCATTTTACTACTATAAAGATAAAGATAATAATTCTCGAGGACATAATGCTTGGTATGCTGACAATTCCTACTTTGTAGATTCAACCTTACCGTGGTTC
>CANQMB010000086.1 GCA_947624845.1 uncultured Bacilli bacterium | reverse complement strand
GATGCCAGTTATTTGAATTAAAAGAATTTGCCAAAGAAGAAATTAAAAAAGGGTTACTGAGAGCGACGAAACATAAAGATTTAAAAGGAATCAAAGTAGATCCAGATGCGATTGATTATATTGCCAATCTTGCTGGAAGCGATCTACGTTTTGCTTATAATCTATTAGAAGTATGTTTTTATGCTAGCAATGATCAACATATCACTGTAGAGAAAGTAAAAACAGTCAATTCAAAACCAGTCTTTTTTTCAGATAAGAATGCAGATGGACATTACGATGTACTCAGCGCTTTTCAAAAATCAATTCGGGGAAGCGATGTAGATGCTTCCTTACATTATCTAGCAAGATTAATTATGGAAGGCGATCTAGAAAGTATCTATAGAAGAATGAGCGTCATTGCCTATGAAGATATTGGTCTTGCCAATCCAGGAATTGGCCCTAAGGTCATGGCGGCAATTGAGGCATCTGAGCGGGTGGGATTACCTGAAGCTAGAATTCCACTTGGAACAATTGTAACAGAGATGGCACTATCTCCGAAGTCAAATACAGCACATCTTGCCTTAGATCAAGCCTTAGAAGATATCGAAAAAGGAAATACCGGAAATGTTCCTGATCACATAAAAACAACATCGACAGAATATAAGTATCCTCATGATTATCC
This sequence comes from uncultured Bacilli bacterium, assembly GCA_947624845.1. Classification (GTDB taxonomy): domain Bacteria; phylum Bacillota_I; class Bacilli_A; order RF39; family UBA660; genus MGBC119817. Next base: position 2,967 of record CANQMB010000086.1, on the reverse strand, counting down.
AGGAAACTTCGTCATTCAACAATATTTACCAGATAAACTTAAAAATAAAAAATACTATCATCCAAAAAGTGTTGGTTATGAAGCGACAATAAAACAAATCTACGATAAATTAGAACAAATTAAAAAGAACGGGTAAAACCGTTTTTTTTAAATGCTCAATAAAAACATTTCAAATCCTGTTTTAGCATCGAGCATTCCACTTTTAATTTTAAAGTCTAATTCATGTAAGCGATGAATCATCTGTCGTATTTCATCTTCACTATATAGATGGAGAAATTCATAAGTTTTTTGAACTCGATAAGGATGTTCGTTTAATTTTTTTCCTATATCTTCTCTTGAAAGATGATTCTCCCTTCCAATCATCACCTGATAAATTAAGCGAAGTTGACTCTCAATAAGACCAATGATGGAATGAATTTCAAAATGATATTCGCCTAAAAGATCATAATAATTGAAAATTTGAACTTTATTTTTATTCGCAATGGCCTTCACAAAATCAAAGGAAAGTTGATTGATATCCGGCATACTTTTGATTACGAGATTTTCAATATCCTCTCTACTAATTTTCTTCTCCTCCATGCGATATAATTTTAATTTTTCGCATTCTTTTGTTATTTTATCAATATCATTTTGACAATATTCTAAAATCAAAGAAATATCTGTATTTTGAATTTGATAGCCTTGAAAAATTTCTTTGCAATATTCCCAAGGTTTTACTTCTAGTTGAATCACATTTACGCATTCTTTTATTTGTTTTACAAGTTTTTTTCGCTCATCACAAGAAGATACTTCCATGATAAATAAAACATCAGAATTTGGATTTTTTAAATACTTTAGCAGATGATTGATTTCTTCCTCTGAAAATTTAATATCACTGGATCTTAAAAAATGACAATTTGAAAGAACAATTACTTTTTTTGGCGTTAAAAATGAATACGTATCTAAATCTTCTAAAACATTTTCTAAAGAAGTAGCATCTAAATCATAGAAATTGATCATTTCATTTTCAAAATGATTTTGAAGAATGAGTTCTTTTCTTTTGGCTTTAGTAGTTTCATAATTTTTAGACTCAATCAAGTAACAAGTTTTTTTATTGTTCATGAGTAATTTCACTTTCTACATCCGCAAGTAAAGAATCTAAATTAGAAATTGCTTTTACGCCTCCTTGAGCAAAGGTAGAACTTCCTCCCCCATTTCCCTGAATAGAAGAAACGATTTTTTTCATGAAAAGTCCAGCTGCAATAGATCCATTCGTACGACAAATAAAATTAACACTTTGATCCTCTTTTTGATTAGCAAAAAAGATAATGCCATTTTTCATTTCATTTATTAAATGATCGGCGATCGTTTTTAAAATATGATTATCTACTCTAGAAACAGACATAACTAAATAAGAAAGATCGTTACAAGTTTTAATATTTTGACGATATTCATCTAAATTTGCAATCGCTTTCTTCGTGGTTTCTTCTTGAAATTTTTTCTCTAAATCACGAACTTCACCTTGAATATAGCCAAGTTCATTTTGATTAAAGATAATATCTTTATAAGAAAGTGGTTTTGAGTTATCGATATCGACATCAAATTCAAGAATAATTCCCTGTTTTTTTGCCTCATCTAAAATCATTTTTGCTTTCATTAAGAGTTTGACCATTTCCGTATTATAGGGTTGAATGACTTCAAATAACATATCATCAATTTTCTTACCAGTAGCAGCCTCAATACGATAGGTATTACTTCCTTTCGATTCATATGAGAATATAGCAAAAGAGTTAATATCTTTCGTATTATTTACATGAGTTCCCCCACATAATTCAATAGACTTACCAATCTTAACAACACGGACCATATCGCCATATTTTTCTGTAAATAAGGCAATGGCTCCCAATTTTTTAGCTTTATCAATTGGCATTACTTCGGTAGAGACAATTTGATTCTTTTTAATTAACCGATTCACTTCTTCTTCAATTTCTAAAATTTTCTCATCTGTCAATTTTTGTGAATAAGTAAAATCTAAACGTAGGCGTTCATCTGCAACAAAGCTTCCCGCTTGATGTACTTCGTCTCCTAAAATCGTTCTTAGCGCATGATGAAGAAGATGTACACTCGAATGATTGGCCTCGATCATTTTTCTTCGTTCTTTATCGACGACAATTTCACAATCATCTTTTAAAGAAATAACACCATCTAAAATTTTTACTTTATGAATATGTTGCCCATTCGGAGCCTTAAATACATCCAATACACGAGCTTTAAAGTTTTTCCCAATAATCATTCCCGTATCACTGATTTGTCCTCCGCTTTCGGCATAAAAACAAGTTCTCTTCAATGCAATATAACCGTCATGATCCAATGTTTTTTCTTGTTTATCTTTGGAGAATATTCCAATGACATTACTTTTTACTCGGTAAAGACCATAAACAAAAGTAGACTCCTTTGTAAAATCTAATAACACCTGTTTTTCACGAGCCATTGAAGATTTATTTTTCGCATTCTTTTTGGCTGTTTCTTTTTGTAAGAGCATATATCGATCAAATTCCTCTTTGCTAACAGAAAAATGATGCTCCTCTAAATATTCTTCAGTTAATTCAAATGGAAATCCAAACGTATCATATAGTTTAAAAGCATCTTCTCCAGAGATTGTCTGATCTTTTGAATTTTTCATTAACTCTTCCAGTCTTCTCTCCCCGGCTTCTAAGGTATTCATGAACAATTTTTCTTCTTCTAATACTAAAGTTTCTACCACGCCTCGATGTTCGACTAAATCAGGATAGGCTCCTTTCATCATATCGACAACATCGGAAACTAACAAGTACAAGAAAGGTTCTTGAAAACCTAACTTTTTCCCATAACGGACACTTCTTCTCAATAGTCTTCTTAAAACATATCCTCGTCCTACATTTTCAAAAACAGCACCATCAGATAACGCAAAAGTAATTGCTTAAATATGATCGGAAATCACTTTAAAGG
>CANQMB010000085.1 GCA_947624845.1 uncultured Bacilli bacterium | reverse complement strand
ATACAACCTCCAGTTCCTACAGTACCATCAATATTTGGGCAAGAAAAACCCGCATTGAGACTAATTTTAAAGACTTTACTATGAAATCTGTTTTTATAATAATAATCTAACGTGTGATATCGTTTATTATTGTTTGTATAGAAAAAAGGATTCTTTTTCATTCAATCACCCACAAATATAATGCTCTAATAAATTCTTTTGGTGAAAGAAAGGCTTTCTTTTTTACTGCACTTATACGATCGTTTTTTAAATCCTCTAAAATATCTAATACGATTTCTTTTGATTTTAATAAATTGGGAATTTTTCTTTTTTTATTTCGTTCTAATAATTCTCTTTCTACACTTCTTACTAGTTCTCGGTTAAATGTTTGGTACCGGTAAATTTTAGCTTCCTCCATATCAAACATTTTTCCTAAATCTTCTAGTATTTTTAAAAAATATTTTTCATCACTTAGATTCTTCATGGAAGGTGTTCTTCTAAAAATATCCAGTTTCTTTTCTTTTTTCATAATTTCTTGAAAAAGTTCTTTATATGTTTCTTGGTACTTTGTCATACATTTTTGAATATGATTTTTTTTAAAAGTAAAGTACTCTCCATCTAATTTTCCAAACACTTTCATTGTATCATTATAACCAAAAATGATATTTCTTTTAGCACCGATTTCATTGAAATTTAAGAAGAAAGATAATTTATTTTTTGGTTTAATGGTCGTTACTTTAATTTTTTTAGTTAGAGGAACTTTGATTCCAGGTGCATTTAAATCGACGGCGATGACCTCATCTGCCCCTAAAGAGATGGCTAGATTGATGGGAAGATTGTCATAGAATCCACCATCTACATATTTGTCATCTTCTATTTTTTTTATTTGAAAGGCGGGATAACAGGCACTAGATGCCATTAAATAATCGGTTAATTTTTCTTTTTCAATTTCTTTTTTTGTAAGGCATAGTGCTTTTTTCTTACTCACATTCACGGTTACTAGACCATAATCTATTTTTGATTTAAAGAATTTTTTGGTATTTACGTATCGATCAATTAAGTTTTCTACTTTTTCGATTTCAATTCCTCCATGTTTTAAAAATTCTTGTCGGAACATTTTAAAAACATCTTTGTCATTGTCCAATTTCTCCTCTTGACCAAAGAGAATTTTCATATTTAATTTTTTCCATAGAAATAATGCTTTATAATAATTTTTTTGAACCATTAAAGCCCCATTTAAGGCACCGACAGAAGTCCCTGTTACAATATCATATTGAATATGCAAATGTCGAAGTGCTTTCCAAACGCCAATTTGATATGAACCATTGGAACCTCCTCCAGATAAAACAACTGCTTTCATTACATCACCAAATTTATTATAACATAAAATGGAGGCTTATGTTATAATACAAATATAGGAGGCTTTTATGAGAACAAAGAGAAAGATTATATTAAAAAAGCCGGCTAAAATATTAATTGGAGTAGTAGGTAGTATTTTTATACTTTTGCTAGTTGTTTGTATCTTGTTTTTTTCAAGTCGGAGTGCTCTAATTAGACTTGGATATTCTAAGGAGGCCAGTTTTCAAATATTGAAGCAATGGAAGAAAGATTATATATTAGAAATTGGCAAAAATAAGACTTTAAATGCTGCTTTTGAAAGTCAGGATTATTTGGAAAAAAATTTAGATCATTACCAAAAAATTGAATATCAAAACCAAAAACACTTAATTCGAAATATTAATCAATTATTGAAAATAGGTTATAGTGATTATGAAATTTCTATGATTTTAAAACATGGGGATGATTCTTCAGTTAGCCAATTTGCCAAAAGAAAAAAGGTCCGTTATTTAGAGGAGTTTTTTAGTATTCCCTATGCAAAATTAGAAAACTATGATCGATATTTAGCTTATATGGATGAAGCTCGAGAAGATGAAGAGACAACGGTTTTACACGTCAATTTAGATTTAGATCAAAAAGATTATGAGAATTCAGTGGAAGTTAAAAAATTCTCTATAGATATGTTCGTAAATAAGCATCATTATTTAGGTAAAAAATTTAAGGTTCAAGATTTAGTTCCAATTGATTCAAAGTATGTTGTTGGTACTGGAAAAGAAAAAGCGAACAAAGAAGCTTATCAAGCTTTTAAGAAAATGCTTCGAGATATGGAAAAAGAAGATTTACATATCTTGATTAATTCTTCTTATCGTAGTTACCAAGAACAGGAAGAAACATGGAATACTTATCAACAGTTATATGGGGATAATTATGTATTAAAATATGTTGCAAAACCAGGATTTTCTGAACATCAGACAGGACTTTGTTTTGATTTTGCTTCTACTTCTTCTAATATTTTTGCAAATTCAAAAGAGGCAGAATGGTTATTTAAAAATTCTTATAAGTATGGATTTATTTATCGATATCCAAAGGGATTGGAAAGTATTACTGGATATAATCATGAATCTTGGCACTATCGATATGTAGGCAAAAAGATTGCAAATTATATAGAAAAACATAATATCACCTTTGATGAGTATTATGCAACTTTTTTAGATTAATATAGAAACAGAAATATAAGACTAGTGGAAAAAGAGGAAAATCGATTTCCTCTTTTTTATCTTTTCTTTATTATGATTTTATGTTAAAATAATACTTAGAATAGGAAAGGGTGAAGGCTAATGTATCCACTAGGGAAGCAATTTGAAATGGATTATACCAATGTTACCGCTGATAGTAAGAGTGTCTTTCGCGGTCACAATTGGCGAATTAGCGTATTATCAGAGCGGTTGGTCCGTTTGGAATATGATCCTAGTGGAAAATTTGCTGATCTTCCAAGTCAGTTAGTAAAAAAAAGAAATTTTGGAACTCCAGAATTTAAAGTACAACAAGATGCCTCTTACATTGAAATTACAACTCGTTACTTTAGACTTTCTTATGTGAAAGGACAAGTTTTTCAAGGAAGCAATATTGACCCTATGAAAAATTTAAAGATTACTTTAATGAGTGGTGAAAAAGATCGGGAGCGCACTTGGTATTATGGTCATCCTGAAGCTCGAAATGTAGGGGGAAACATGGTTTCTACGGATGTTCCTAGTAGTAATGTTTATAATCGTGGATTATATTCCTTTGAGGGATTTGCTAGTATCAATGATAGTAATAATAAATTATTAAATAAAGATGGAACTCTTTTAGATCGAGCACCAGAGAGTTTAGATATTTATGTTTTTATGTATGATAAAGATTTTCAACAAGCCCTTGTCGATTATTTTAAATTAACAGGTTATCCTGATTTACTCCCACGATATGCTCTTGGAAATTGGTGGAGTAGAAATACGGATTATAATGATCAAAGTTTAGATGACTTATTTAAAAAATTTGAAAAGAAAAAAATTCCTATTTCTATTTTACTTTTGGATAATGATTGGCACTATCGTAATGTAGGAGAATATACAGGATTAAAAACAGGGTTTACTTTTAATAAAAGCTTATTTGCCAATCCCACGACGACGATTCAGAAGATTCACAGTTTAAACATCCGAGTTGGAGTAAAAATTGACCCTACTGCAGGAATTTATCCTCATGAGGCGTTTTTTCAAACCGCAAGTAACTATTTGGGAATTAAAGAAAATAAAATTATTCGTTTTGATCCTTTAAATCCTAAATTATTAGATGTTTATTTTAAAGTGTTCTTACATCCATTAGAAGCTTTAGGAGTTGATTTCTTCTGGAATGATTACATTGGGGGAAAT
>CANQMB010000084.1 GCA_947624845.1 uncultured Bacilli bacterium | reverse complement strand
AAGTGGAAGTGGTACAGTCAAAGATAAAGCAGGAAATTCGAACACTTGTGGATATAGTGTATCATCTTCTTATGGAAGATATGGAGCTTGTGGAACAGAACGATATGCCTGTGGAACATATGCTTGTGGAAGATATGCCTGTGGAAGCCATGTTTGTGGTTCTACTCGATATTCTTGTAGTTATTTTGCAAGTAGTGGTGCTGGTACTTGTTGTTCGGGAAGTACGATTTCATGCTATACTAACTATTATGCTGCTTCCGGTCATAGAGTTCGTAGAGATTGTGTATGTTTAAGTCAAAAATATTGTACTAGTTATTGTACTAGTTACTGTACCAGTTATTGTACCAGAAATAAATTGTGCACGGTTTATATATAAATAGTATATCTTATAAACAAAAAATCTGAAATCACTTTGAGTTATTCAGATTTTTTTCTTTGATAATATGGTCTATAAGACCATATTTTAAAGCTTCTTCTGCATTCATAAAATAGTCTCTTTCAGTATCTTGTTCCACCTCTTTTAATAATTTTCCAGTATTATTCGCAAGCATTTGATTTAATTTCTCTTTCAATTTCAATATATGTTCTGCTGCAATTTTAATTTCTGTCGCTTGTCCTTGAGCCCCTCCTAATGGCTGATGAATCATCACTTCCGAATTGGGAAGACAATATCGTTTTCCTTTTTTTCCACTAGATAGCAAAAAAGAAGCCATACTGGCAGCCATACCAACACAAATTGTCGAAACATCACTCTGAACAAATTGCATGGTATCATAAATGGCCATTCCTGCTGTAATTACTCCTCCTGGAGAATTAATATAGATTTGTATATCTTCATGATTGAGGGAATCTAAATATAAAAGTTGAGCAATAACACTATTTGCTGATTGATCATTAATTTCACCACTTAATAGTATAATTCTTTCTTTTAAAAGTCTTGAAAAAATGTCGTAGCTACGTTCTCCATGTATATCTTTTTCTACTACTACTGGAATTAAGTTCATATATTTCATCCTTTCTAAGCATATTATAGACAGGAACATAAAAAATATTCTTATTCCAAATCGTCAAAATATGATATAATAAATTAAGAATAAAAGGGTGATTGCCATGATAGAAAATATAAAAGTGACAATTTTAGGGAAACAGCTAGAAATACCTAAGGGATTCCCATTAGAAGAAATTGCCAAACAAGTGCAAAGTTTTTTCTCATACCCAATTATTCTAGCCAAAGTTAATGGAATTTTAAAAGAATTAAGAACAAAAATAGAAGAAGATGCCACAATAGAATTTTTAGATTTAACTACTCGCGAGGGAAATCGTGCTCATGTGAATGGTCTTACTTTTTTACTTATTTATGCAGTAAAAGAATTGTATGGAGCGGATAAAAATATTATTGTTCAACATTCATTAGATAAAGGATTATATATAGAATCCACTTTCCCAATCGATCATAATAAAATTTTAGAGATAAAAAATAAAATGATAGAATTAGTAAAAGAAGATCTAGATATATATAAAGTAACTGTGGATCGAATTGAAGCAATTTCATATTTTAAAAAAATTAAAGATGAAGCCAAAGCAGAAATTATGAAATATAATACAAATACATTTGTAACTTTATACCGTTTAGGAAATCTATACAACTATTTTTACTATGATATGCCCATTTCTACTAAAGTTTTGAAAGATTTTGATTTAAACTATGTTTCTGGAAATGGATTTATGCTTCGTTTTCCAACGATTTATATTCACGATAAAATTAAAGAGTATGAGCATCATCCCAATATGTTTAAAGTATTTCAAGAATGTAAAGATTGGGCTAAATTAATGCATGTTACGAACGCTTCTGAGTTGAATAAAGTAATTTCGAATGGTAAAATTGGAGATTTAATTCGAATGAATGAAATGATTTCTTCCAACCGGTTATTTGAAATTGCCAGGGATATTAAAAATCGCCCAGAAGTGAAAATTATTTTATTAGCAGGCCCTACTTCTTCGGGAAAGACAACTACTACCAAAAAACTATGTATGTATTTACAGAGTTTAGGATTAACTCCAAAAGTAATTTCAATGGATAATTATTTTGTAGATAAAAAAGATACTCCTGTAGATAAAGAGGGGAATCCAGACTATGAATGTTTAGAGGCGATTGATTTAAAACTTTTTGATCAACAGATAGCACAACTCATTGCAGGAGAAAATGTCGTCGTTCCTACTTATAATTTCTTTTTAGGAAGAAAAGAGTTTTTAAATACGATGAGTGTAGGAAAAAATGATTTAATATTAATTGAAGGAATTCATGGATTGGATCCTAAAATTTTAGGAAATATTCAAAGAGAACAGAAATATAAAATTTATTTATCAGCATTAACAGAATTAAATATGGATGACCATAATCGTATTTCTACAACAGATAATCGACTACTGAGAAGAATTATTAGAGATTATCAAACTAGAGGATATTCAGTTCTTCATACTTTAGAAAATTGGGATTCTGTGAGAAAAGGAGAAGAAAAGTACATTTTCCCATATCAGGATGATGCAGATGCGACTTTTAATACAGCATTAATTTATGAATTGAGTGTACTAAAAACTTATGTAGAACCTCTTCTTTATTCAATTGAACAAGATTCTAAACATTATGAAGAAGCGAAGAGATTAATTAATGTTTTAAAATTGTTTTTACCAATTCCATCAGAGAATATTCCATCGGATTCTATTATCAGAGAATTTATTGGTGGCAGTTGTTTTTACGATTAAAAAGGTCATAAAGCTGGATACTTTATGGCCTTATTTTTATTATGATTTTCTAATCAAATTATATAATAAACAATCGAATTTATCAATAAATACATCTATATAAGAGAGAATAATCAGTAAAAAAATAGTCAAAAAATGTCGATAGAAAAAAGAAAAAGTAAAGAACATAAAAAGAAATAACTGGTCAAATTTCTAGTCAAAAAATTAAATTTCCTTGCTATATCTTTGTATTATAGGAAAAAGCCATAAAGTATCCAGCTTTATGGCAAGAGGAAATAAAGAAATGAAGAAGATATGGTATGAGATTAAAAGAAAAATGAATATAGAAAATACCTATTTTAGTTGGATAGGTATTTTAAGCATCTTTTTCATTGTCGGAGGATTTTCATTCGCCATTTTTTCTATATACCAAGAAAGTAGAGGAAGCTTAAATATTATAACAGGAAGCTTATATGGATATATCGATAGTGAAAGTTTTGAAGATGATAAAAGTATTTTATTAAAATCAGAAGAGGAAAGAACAATAAAAATCACATTAAAAAATGTGAATGAAAAAGAAATTAAAATCAATTTATATTATACAGAAATAGATGGAGTTGAAGTCTACTATCTAGATGAAGAAGAAGTCCCACCCAAAGAAGAAGGAATTGTATTAACCAAAGGAGAAGAAAAAACCTATAGAATTCGACTGATCAACAAGACAAAAGAAGAAAAAAGAGTAGAATTCGGAAGTGAAGTCGGATTATCGAGTAAAGAGTTACCCTTCCCAGAAGGAAAGAAAATTATTGATCAGTATTTATATAGTGAAAAGATATTAAATGAATCCGATCCAGTGTTAAAAGATCCACTCATTCCAGTAACGATAGACCCAAATGGAAAAGTTACTTATGCCAATGTCCAAGAAAAATGGTACAAATATGAAGAAAAAGAGTGGGCGAATGCAGTCATACTAGTAGATCATCCAAGTAATACAGATTACAAAGTAGGAAATCAAATAGAAGAAAAAGATATTGAAAGTTACTTTGTGTGGATTCCAAGATATAAATATGAATTATGGAATGTAGATGATTAT
>CANQMB010000083.1 GCA_947624845.1 uncultured Bacilli bacterium | reverse complement strand
CATGAATTGAAACTTTATGAAATGATTCCAATTTTTTCTTATGTGATTCAAGGAGGAAGATGCCGTTACTGTCATGAGAAAATTCCATCTCTTTTACCTCTCGTCGAGTTTTGTACAGGTGTTTTGTTTGCTATTTCTTATTATAGTTTTGGATTTTCTCTTGATTTTTTACTCGCTCTTTTTTTGATTGCCCTTTTTATGATAATTTTAGTCAGTGATCTACTTTATTTTATTATTCCAGATTCGATTTTAATCTTTTTTGGTTTCTCATTTTTAATCATTCAATATTTTCGAGTTGGACTTTATCAGACGTTTCTTCATCTATTAACGGGGGCCTTTCTCTTTGTTTTAATGTATTTAATTATGTGTTTAGGAAATAAATTATTCAAAAGAGAATCTTTGGGTGGAGGAGACATTAAATTATTATTTCTTTTTGGTTTAATATTAGATCCTCTTCTTGGAACAGTTGCTATTTTTTTAGGAAGTTTTATCGCTTTGCCAATTTCTATGGTAATTTATAAATATTGTAAAGAAAATATTATTCCGTTTGGGCCTTTTTTATTAATTGCTTTTCTGTTAATTTATTTTTCTAAAATAGTACCGAGTGATATTTTAACTTTTTTAGGAATTTGAAAGGATTTCCTTTCTTTTTTTTTTGATTTATTATATGATGAGGTTAGGTGATATCTATGAAGAAGACAATTTCTATTTTACCTGCAGATTCTTATATGGTATTCAATAAAACGATTATCACAGAAGAGGATCGCAAGATTGTATCGACTCTTTATCAACCAATTATTGGATTTAGTGCTGTCAGTCTTTATTTTTCACTTTTAGATGATTTAGATGAATTAAAATTGATGAGTGAAGAATTGACCCATCATCATCTTATGGCGAAAATGCAATTGCGGTTAGATAGCATTGTCGATGCCAGGGAAAAACTAGAGGCGATTGGACTTTTGAAAACTTATTATAAGAAAGCCCAAAATATTCATAGTTATGCTTATTTATTATATTCACCTCTTTCTGCTGCTGAATTTTTTTCTCATCCAATTTTAAATGTTGTACTTTATAATAATTTAGGGAAAAAAGAGTATGAAAAATTAGCAAATTTTTATAAAATACCTCGTTATAATTTTAAAGATTATACAGAAATTACAGCTACTTTTAGTGATGTTTTCAAAATTGTTCCGGGAAGAAGTTTAGATGTTTGTTCCGATATTAAAGAAAAAAGTAGCAATTCTTTAATTTTGAAAGAGCAGATTGATTTTAATATGCTTGTAGCCTCTCTTCCTAAAAATATGGTCCATGAACGTTGCTTTACAAATGATGTGAAGGATTTAATTAATAATTTGGCTTTTGTCTATCATATTGATGATTTGACAATGCAAGGACTGGTTCGCAATGCTATTAATGAAAAGGGATTGATTGATCGAACGGAACTTAGAAAAAGTTGTAGAAATTATTATCAGTTTGATCAAGGGGGAAAACTGCCAACTTTAATTTATGCCAATCAACCTCAATATCTAAGAAAGGAAGAAGGGGATCAATCGAAGTGGGCTAAAATGGTTTATACTTTTGAAAATATCTCCCCTTATGATTATTTAAAGAGTAAATATAAGGGAGCCGAACCGACGAGTAGGGATTTACGGTTAGTAGAAAGTTTGTTAATCGATCAAAAAATGAAACCGGGAGTCGTCAATGTCTTACTTTCTTATGTATTGAAAATTAATAATCAAAAATTAAATAAAAATTATATTGAGACGATTGTTGGTCAATGGAAAAGATTAAATATTGAAACGGTGGAAGAGGCCATGCGAATTACAGAAAAGGAACATAAGAAAATGAGAAAAATGATCAGCGAGAAGAAAAAGAAGGAAGTAAAAACATCCAAAGAAGAACTGCCTGCTTGGTTTAATAAAGAACTAGAAAAAGAAGAGACGACAAATGAAGAGTATGAAGAATTAGAAAAAATCTTAGAAGAACTTGCTTAATTTTTCAATTTGTGATATAATATCCTCCATCAAAATGAATGGGGGGTTTTTTATGACAAAGGGGATGAAAGGCGAAATTTTATATCGTCTTCGTAATATTGCTGAAATCTCTTTGTTTCTAGTTGTTGCCACCTGGTTTTGGTATGGTCCAAGAGTAGAAATAGAAAAAAAGAATGAAGTGATATCAAAGTCTTATGCTTATATGAGTGGGACTCATATTCAAAATCAGGGAAAAATTTTACTAAGTCAAAATCAACTGGAAGGAGAATTTCAATTTACGATTGAAAATAATGCCGAAAATGTAAAAAAAGTACTCGTAACCATCGTAGATGATTATGATGAAATTGGACAAGATCATTGTAATAAAATTGCAAATAATAAAGTCCATTATTACTTAATGCGTAAAGATAAGACCAATCATTTAGATCGTACGCTTTCTTTAAGTGGGAATATTTTACTTACTACTTTACAGCCAAAAGAAAAGAGAACGTATGTGATGAAATACTTTGTTAACAAGGAAAATATTACAAAAGATGAACACTTTCATGGAAAAGTGATTTTGGAAAACGGGGAAAATTTATAAAAAAATTTGTATTTTTTTCCGTTCCATGTTATTATTATAAAGTAGAAAAACAACATATAATAAAATAAGGAGAACTGTTCATGATGCATAAATTTATAGAAGATGAGTTTTTTTTATTGATAGATCCAATATTAGAAAATAAAGAATTTCAAAAAACAAAAGAGATTGTCCATCATGGAATTACACGATATGAGCATCTACTGAGAGTATCTTATTATTCGTATAAAATTACAAAAATTCTTCATTTGAATTATCAGGAAACAACGAGAGCTTCCTTACTTCATGATTTTTTCATGGAAGAGACAAAAGAAGATAGTAAAGTTCAAGCACTAAGAAGACATCCACAATATGCTTTAGAAAAGGCTTCTAAATATTTTGATTTATCTGCAAGAGAAAAAGATATTATTAAGACTCATATGTTTCCAATTACTTTTACACCACCTAAGTACTTAGAAAGTTGGATTGTTGATTTTATTGATGATATTGCAGGGATTTATGAGAAATGTTATAGTGTACGTGCAGAAATGCGTGCTGCAGCGACATTCTTAATGATATTCGTTTTCAATTATTTTAAGATTTAAAGATTTTAAATCTTTTTTTATTTCATTTTTATGATATGATAAAAATGAAATGTTTTGTCTCCGTAGCTCAGTTGGATAGAGCAATCGCCTCCTAAGCGATAGGTCGGCAGTTCGAATCTGCCCGGAGACGCCATTTTAGAGTTCGATAGCTAATTTTTCAATTAGCTTTTTTTAGTAGTTCCAAATTTCATTGACAGTGAATAAAATAAAGTATGTATAAAAATGTAAAATCAGTAGTAAAAAAATTACATATATGAGACAATACATATATATAGAATAGATTAGGAAAGGATTGATTTCCATGGCCAAAGCAAAAAATTTAATTGTATTATTTTTGATAACAGTTTTATTTCCTTGCAATGTTTTTGCATCTAACAAAGTAGAATTGAAAGTGAATAAAACGGATCTTACTGTCGGAGATGAAATTACAGTCAGTGCCAATTTACCAGGCGATAGAAAATCTTATGCGGTTTTAGCAACTTTGAAATATGATGAAGAGGTATTTGAAAAAATCGAGGAAGAAAATTTTGATATTGATGATGACAAAATGACGATTTCTTATAATACCCAAAATCATAAATTTGGAATTGTAAATCAATCAGGAGAAACTTCTTCTGAATTGTTTCATTTGCATTTGAGAGTAAAAGAAAATGCTCATGTTGGAGATACGAATATCGCTTTGACCAATGTATCATCATCTAGTGGCCAAGAGAAAGAAAATTTTGATGCTGCATCCATTCGAGTATCCGTAACCAGGGATGCAAAAGTAGGGGAAAGTATTCCTATAAATAAAGAAAATAAAATTACCAAAGATCAAGAATCTAAGATAACCGTCTTTACCATGACCCCTATTTTAATTGTTCTTTCCATTCTCTTGTTGGTT
>CANQMB010000082.1 GCA_947624845.1 uncultured Bacilli bacterium | reverse complement strand
TGCAATCAGTACCAGCAACGGCACCGAATGTTGCTCCAACAGTAGGAACCACACCTGGAGTAGTCCCTTCAGCAATTAATAATTTATCTTCTCCTACGGTTTCAGAACCAGGAGTGATAGGAGGGAATGGATAATGGTATTATTCTTATTATTAGCAATTGCGTTTGTTATTATTTTATATAGAAACTACAAAGGAGAAAATGTAGGCCGTTTTATTACGGATCAGGTCCAAGTTCTTTACGATCGTTTTGCACCATATTCTTTCAAAGTAGTTCGTGAAAAGACAAAAGAGTTAGGACAAGAATATACGGCCAGACAATATACAATTCAAGTACTATTATTTGGTGGCTTTGCTGCGGTTGTATCTTATTTGTATTTTTATAATTTAGTTGTCAGTATTATTTATGTAATTGCAGCTATAATGGTAGTTCCCTATCTATCTTTCTTAAGATGTAAGAGAGTATATAGTGAATTTATTTTTGAACAAGTACAAGTTTATACGACCAATACGATTATGGAATTTGCAACAACCCAATCTTTTGTAAAATCCTTAGAAGGAGTAAGAGCATCAGGAATCTTAGAAGATCCGATTGCCAGTGATGTCGATCGAATGATTGAACTTGCTTATCAAAATGGTAGTATCGATGAATCCTTAGAATATATGAATAATTTATATCCATACTATATTGTAAAAAATATGCACCAATTATTTTTACAAATTACCAAAGAAGGTGCTCAAAATTATATGGACTCTTTAGATAACATGCAATTAGATATCGATATGTTAGTAGAGAGTGTCTATCGAGATCGAATGGAGAGAGCTACTTTCCATAAATCATTTTTACAATTTGGAATTATGTTATATATTATGGTCATGTTAGTTCAATACTTACTTGGAAAAGAATCTTATATTGAATTATTAAATACGTGGTATGTCACTTTCTTACTACATGCCATATTAATTTTAAATAGTTGGTTTCTTCTTAAAGGAGAAAAATATTACAACGAGAATGTAGGTGCCGAGTAATGGAAGTATTGCTAGTTGGTGTTATTATATTATTTGTTTTATTCTATAATAAGACAGTGGATAAAGAAAAATTCATTACAGATATGGAACCTTTTACATCCAAGTTAATAGAAGATGATTACGAATTTTTAGTGTATGCTAAATACGGAGAAGATGTCGATATTAAAGTATTAGCAAGACAGAGAATGTTAATAGCATTAGTCGCTTTTGCAATCGCCTTTGTTTTATTTAATACTTCTGGTGCAGGAACGACTGATTTTGGGAAAGTACTTTTAAATACCGTATTTTCAATTGTAATTGCAGTTCTATTATTTAAAAATCAATATTTCAGTTTAAAGAAATTTTATAAAGCTCATTTACATGAAATTGATATTATGTTGCCATACTATTTAAAGAGCTTAGAAATTTTAGTTCAGCATTATACGGTGCCAGTAGCCATTGGAAAATCAATTGATGATGCACCCGATATTTTTAAACCAGGGTTGAGACAAATGGTAGAAAAAATTAATGCTGGGGATGCGAGTATTGATCCCTATATGGATTTTGCGAATTTGTATCCAGTAAGAGATTCTATGCGAATGATGAGATTGTTGTATCGTCTTGGACTTGGATCTCAAGAGAAAAAACAAGAACGATTAATGATGTTTTCTAGAACGGTTTCTAATTTGCAAAATAAAGCAAGAGAAACAAAATATAAGGAACGTTTAAATCATATGGAAAATCAAACGATGATTATGCTTGTAACGACAGGTTTAGGAGTTATGATGATTATTTTGATTTCCATGTTATCGATGTTTCAAATGTAAATTACATGGAAAATTATTGTAAACAGTTTCGATTATTGATATAATAAATAATGAAGAAATAATAGGAGAGGAGAGATAGTTTAATGAAAGCAGCAACAGGTGAATTAAGTTTAACAGTAATTACAATTATTGCAGTAGCAGCAGTAATTGCCTTCTTTACTCTTGTAATTTGGCCTAATATTCAAAATAGTATTAATAGCCAATGGGGTAATGTTGTAAATCCATCTATGATTATGATAGAAAAATAAGTTTTGAAGGAAGAAGAGGTGAAGTAGATGAGAGATGCATTAGGAGGCGTTATCAATATTCAATTTATTTTAGTGTTCATTGTATTAGTTAGTGGCTACTTAGCCTTTTCTGTAAACTATACGAAAGCTTTTCGAGCTAAAAATAAGATTATTGATATTTACGAATCTTATGAGGGAAATATAGAAAATGATGGAGCACAAGAAAAAATTAATAGTTACTTAAAAAAAATTGGTTATAATCCAGCTTCTACTTATGTAACTGCAGCAAATGCGGAATGTGGAAAGGATTGTGACTGTAGTAGTGGTCTTTATTGTATCCGTTATATTTCTGTGGATGACAATAAAGCCTTGAAGAAAAGTTATGCAGAAGTAACAACATTTATTAGTATTGATTTCCCAATAATTAATCAAATTTTACCTCATATTGAGTTTTTTAAAGTAACTGGTTCTACAAAGACAGTATATAATGCAAAAAGTTAGAAGGTGATTTCATGAATGTAATCATTGCCAATGAACAAAGAGAAGTATTGGCAGGACTAAATATTGATGTTATAAAAAGTATTACAGGTGAATTTGAAGCAAGTGAAATTGTCGATATGTTTAAAAATTTCTTTTTTGGAAGAATGATTATCGATTTGACTGCCATTAAAAATTATCAAGATGTGTCAAATATTCAGAAATTATCTATGGGACTTGATGTTGAAAAATTAATTTTCTTATTACCTAATGATGAAGTAACATCTTCTTCTAGTTTTTTAACGAAAATTATTTCTATGGGAATTTATAATTTTACGACGAATGCGGATGGAATTAATTATTTGTTAGAAAATCCGAATAGTTACAAGGATGTCGCTCATATTCAACAATTAAATGAAGTCAGTCCAGAATCTGATAATCGGGTATTTTCTGGGAATCATATTATTGGTTTTCGAAATGTAACGGATCATGCTGGGGCAACGACGTTAATTTTCATGTTAAAAAAAGAGTTGGAATCTATTTATGGGCCAAGTGGAATTTATGCCATTGAAGTGAATCGTCATGATTTGTCTTATTTTAACATGAAAAATACGATATCGACGACAAAAGAGGGATTGATGGGAGAAATTGTTAAAATAAAAGATGCAAATATCATTTTAGTAGATTTAAATGATTGTGAAGATCAATCTGCTTGTGGAGACGTACTTTATTTAGTAGAACCGAGTACCATAAAGTTAAATAAATTAATGAGAAAAAATAAAAATATTTTTAATGAATTAAGAGGAAAAAGAATTATTCTTAGCAAAAGCATGTTGACCAACAAAGATGTCGCTGACTTTGAATATGAAGCGAAAACACATGTTTTTTACAATTTACCACCATTAGATGAGCGAAAGAAAAATGAAATTATCTCAGATTTCTTAGTAAAAATTGGTCTCATTCATAAAGAGGATGACCATAAAAACGATGGGAATATTTGGGATATTTTTAAGAAATAATAAATTGACAAAAATAGGGTTGTAGTGTATGATTGTAGTAGTGAAAGAGAGGTTTTACAAATGTTAGAATTATTTCAATTAGGAGATTTTCAAGATGAATGTAGAGGATTGTTACCACTTGTTAAAATTATCCGTAGAGGCGTTTTCCCAATTGTACAAATCGGTATTCCATTACTTTTAATTATTTTTGGTACAATTGATTTAGGAAAAGCAGTAATTTCTAGTGATGACAAAGAAGTGAAAGCATCTCAATCTAGATTAATTAAACGTTGTATTTATGCAGTTGCTATTTTCTTCGTTGTAACATTAGTAACATTATTAATGTCTATTGTTTCAGATTCTACGAGTGATGAAGAGGATATAGAAACAGGCGATTGGAGAAGTTGCTGGAACGCTGCAAAATAGCAAATAAGTAAAAATAAATAGCAATATGTGTAGTTGTAAATGATGTGAGACCAAAAAGTTAAAAAAATTAAAACGATATGATAAAGTAAAAATGTTAATTGT
>CANQMB010000081.1 GCA_947624845.1 uncultured Bacilli bacterium | reverse complement strand
TAAAATCAAAATCAAATTTAAAAACATTGATTTATTTAGTATTATTTTTCATTGGATATATGGCAACTATTATGTTTTTTGATTATATTGGAGTTTCATATAATGATCGTCCACCTATATTTTCAATTCAAACCACAACAATAGATTCAACAATTTATTATGACACATTATTCTACGATGTAATAAGATGTAACAAAAATTCTAAAGAAGAAACTTACGAGATTATTAAAAATCAGAAGTACAATGATGAAATTATTATGAATTATTGTAAATAATACAAATTACAAGTCAATTTGTATGAGTAAAAATACATAACTCTACTAATTGTAGGTGTTAAAATTTGTGTTAATATTATATAGTTGTTTTCGAAAGGAGCAAAAGTATGAATCAAGTAAAAATTGGTAAATTTATTGCAATCTGTAGAAAAGAACAAAATTTAACACAAGAACAACTTGCCGAAAAATTAGGAATAACTTATAAAGCTGTATCTAAATGGGAATGTGGCAATGGATTACCCGATGCTTCTATTATGATGGAGTTATGTAAAATTTTAAAAATAACAGTGAATGATTTATTAAGTGGGGAGATTATAAAAACAGAAAATTATAATGAAAAAGCGGAAGAAAATTTATTAGAAATGGCAAAAAAAGAAGAAATACAAAATAAAAATATGATGATGTACGAGTGGGTAATAGGATGTTTATCAAGTATCACATTTTTAGTTTTGATATTTACCTTATATTTTGCAGTTGAAAATACAATTGTGAAAGTAATATTATTTATATTGGCTTTTTTAATTTTAATAATAGGTATTTCGTTTGCATTAAAAATAGAAACTGAAACCGGTTATTATGAATGCAAAATATGTCATCATAAATATATTCCAAAATATTCACAAGTATATTTTGCAATGCACTATGGAACTACTAGATATTTAAAATGTCCAAAATGTAATAAAAGAAGTTGGAATAAAAAAGTGTTAACAAAATAACAAATTCACAAAAGATTTTTGCTCACCTTTTTAAAAATAATTGCACTCAAAAATAAAAAAATATGATATAATCAACTAGTAATACATATGACACACGTAGTGCTATGCACATAAATCTGATTACAGAGATGTATTTAAGAAATGTGCAAAGCACTAGGTGTGTTTTTTTACGCAAAAAAGGAGGTGAATGAAATGCCACAAAATCAAAAAGAAAGAGCTATCTTTGCATTTATTACCGTTTTAATCACTGTTCATGCTTATGTATTTTATAGTTTATATGTTGTTAATGGAGCGACATTCATGGGCTTAACTGGAAAATCAACTGTAATTGGTGCCATTCGCTCTTTAGGAGGAGTTTATATATTTGGACAATATTTGCCAATATGGTTTGTAATCATTATAGAATTTTGTTTTGCATATATATGTGAAATGTTCGTTGGTCAACCCTTATCATTCAAAATGGCATGTAAGCGTTTGGATATTAAAAAAACAGATGCTTCTACATTTGAAACTGCAATTATTACTTCAACAGTTACGATAATGGTTCCCTTAATGAGTTTTATTGCTGCATGGTTATATTATCCATATTATATGGGATTTAACCTATTTACCTTATTTGCTAATTGGTTAAAATTAATTTGTTTTAATTTCCCATTTGCCTATTTTACTCAATTATTTTTGATACAACCGATCGTAAGGCAAACCTTTAAGACATTATTTAAAAAAAATAATGCATAAAAATCTATAAAAGCACATTATATAAATTGGCAACAGCAGAATTGCCTTTTTTTTTAAAAGAAGATATACTGGAAGTAATAACAGAGAAATCTAATGAGAAAGGGCAATGATAGATGAATAAATATGATGTAATAATAGTAGGAAGTGGCTTTGCTGGAAGTACACTAGCGAGAAAATTTGCCGAGGATCAGAAAAAAGTTCTGATTTATGAAAAAAGATCCCATATTGCGGGAAATATGTATGAAGAAGTTTTAGATAATGGAGTACGAGTTCACAAATATGGGCCTCATATTTTTCATACGAATAATAAAAAAGTATTCGATTTTTTAAAACAATATGGAGAATGGTATTTTTATGAACACAGAGTCGTAGGAAAAATTAACAACATATTAGTTCCAATTCCTTTTAATTTTAGATCTTTAGAGCTTCTGTATAATCAAGAAGAGTCTCAAAAAATTAAAGATAAATTAAAAGAAATTTATCCCGATCAAAAAAAAGTATCTATTTTAGATTTAATTAATAATTCAGATGAGACGATCAAAAAATTTGGAGAATTTGTATATAAAAATGTATTTGAAAACTATACAGCCAAACAGTGGAATATTCCAATTAGTGAGATTGATAAATCTGTAATTAATCGGGTTCCTGTAATTTTGGGATATGATGATCGTTATTTTCAAGATCAATATCAATATATGCCCAAACAGGGGTATACGAAATTATTTGAACGACTATTAGATCATGAAAATATTGAAATTCAATTATCTACCAATGCTTTAGATGATTTGTCAATTCAAGAAGATCAGATTTACTGGAAAGGGGAAAAATTTTCGGGAATTGTAATATATACCGGACAAATAGATGAATTGTTTGATTACAAGTTTGGAGTTTTACCTTATCGATCTTTAGATTTAGTATTTGAAAATTATGATATGAACTATTATCAATCTTCATCTGTTGTCAATTATCCAAATGAAGAAAAATTTACGCGAATTACAGAATTTAAATATTTTTCTAATCAATTAATTCCCAAAGCGACGACCATTCTGAAGGAATATCCTAAAAAGTATCAGATTCAAGAAGATTGTATCCCTTATTATGCCATTATCGATGATGAAAATCGAGAAAAGTATAATCAATATGATGAATTAGTTCAAAAAATTCCGAATTTATATATGTGTGGTCGTTTAGCTGAGTATAAATATTATAATATGGATACAGTGATTGAACGCGCTTTGGAATTATACGAAAAAGAATTTCAATAGAAAAAGACACTTAGTGAAACCTAAGTGTCAATCTATATATAGGGGATCTTCACAATATATAGTGAACCTTCCCCATTCATATCCTATGTAAATTTAAAATTAATATACCAAAAAGGAGAAAAAAATGAGTAAAAATAAATATCATCTTCCTTTTGAAGGAGAATTTTTTGTTGAATTTGGTGGAATTCGAAAAAAAGATTCCCATTCATGGGATATTCTTCTCCAACGATATGCATATGATTTTGAAATTCGAGATGAAAAGAATAAACCTTATCATGATCAGTATTTAAAAATAGAAAATTATTATTGTTATAAAAAGAATATTTTAGCACCCTTAGATGGTTATGTAGTTGATCTCTGTAATGAATTTCCCAATACTAAAATTGCCAAAAATCGAAAAATTGTCTGTGATGTAGCAGATGTTAGAGGTAATTATATTTTTTTAAAACATAAGTATAATGAATATAGTTTAATTGCCCATATAGAGAAGGATAGTTTTCGCGTTCAAGTTGGCGATTTTGTAAAAGCGGGCGATGTTTTAGCGCAAATTGGCAATAGTGGAAATACCAATGGTCCCCATATTCATTTTCAAGTACAGAATGGAATGGGTAAAACAGCAAAGGGAATTCCGATTTATTTTCATCATATTCAAATCAGAAAAAATAAAAAAAGAATCTATCATCGGTATATAAAAAAAGGAGAATTTGTACAAAATAAGAAATAAATAGTTGGTATGTAGAAAGAATTTGTGTATAATAAAAGGAGAAAGTAGGGATAACATGAACCTAGTAGAAATAAAGAAGTTGTTTGAAAAAAACAAAGAAGAATTTGAAAAACTATGGAGGTCACTTTGACGTAGCTTCTAAAATTGAAGAAGTAGCTAAGTTAGAAAAAGAAATTGGAAATCCTACTTTTTGGGAAGATAAAAAACATAGTGAGCAAGTAATCAGCCAATTAAGTGAATTAAAAAAATGGACGACGACTTTTATCAATGTAAAAAATAGATTATCTTCTGATGAGGAGTTTATATCGATTTTAACTGAAGAAGATGAAGAGACGAAAAAGATGATTGTAGAAGACTTGGAAGCGTTGTCTTCTACATTAGAAAATATTTCTTATTTAACTTATTTTAATGGTCCTTATGATCACAATAACTGTATTTTAGAAGTACATTCTGGGGCAGGCGGAACCGAAGCTTGTGACTGGGCGTTGATGCTTTACCGAATGTATACGAGATGGTGCGAGAAAAAAGGTTATAAAATAGAACTATTAGATTATCAAGAAGGAGAAGAAGCAGGAATTAAAAGTGC
>CANQMB010000080.1 GCA_947624845.1 uncultured Bacilli bacterium | reverse complement strand
AAGAGTCACATCTGGAATGATCCAACATCACTTTTTTTTCTTGAGGAAGTCTCATTCCTAATACGCAAAAAAACGATCCCATAAGACTACCAAATATAAATAACAACAGATAATAGAACATGAAAAACACTCCCTATTGGATCTTACTATAGATATCAAACATCGGAACTACAATAGATAACAAAATAACACCGACAATGACAGCCAAAAAAGCAATCATCACGGGTTCAATTAAACTCTTCAACTGATCGATAATCGTCTTATGCAACGTTTGAAAATGCTCGGCTACTTTTTCCATCATCAATCCAAGCTGCCCTGTAGATTCTCCAGTTAAAATCATTTCATAGGCAACGACGGGAAAGGCCCATTCTCCTTTAAATGCAACTGAAATAGAGTCACCCTTTCCTAAATTTCGAAGCGTTTTATTAATAATTCCTCGGTATACTTCATTATTGGTAATTTTCGATAAAATTTCCATACTATCGGTAATAAATACCCCATGATTCAAAAGAGAAGCAAATGTCTTCGTAAAGTTTGTCACTTCATTGTAAATAATAATTTTTCCAAAAACAGGAACGTGCATGACAAAAACTTGAATTGCTTTACGGAAAGATTTTACATTTTTATATAAATAGATGAAAACACCAATGACAACGCCAGCAATTAAAATAATCCAAATAACATTATTTTTAATAAAATCACTGGCCGACATAACAAAGACAGTAATCCATGGCAGGTTCGCATCTTGACTTTCGAACATCGCCACAAATTGCGGAACAATATAGATCAACATGAAAATTAAAACCGCAACGGCCAAACATAAGATAACGGCTGGATAAGTAAGAGCACTGACCATTTGTTTTCTCGTTTTATTCATCGATGTATAATAATCTGCCATATCTTCTAGAATACTTGCTAAATCTCCAGTCATTTCTGCTGTTTTTACCATATTTACTAATAATTTCGGAAACTTTGTCTCCTGTTTTTCCATGGCAACAGATAAACTTTCTCCCTTTAATAAATCGTAAACAAGTTTTTCAAAGGCCTTTTTTAAGGCTGGCTTACTCGTCTGTTTTGCCAAAATTCGAACTGAATCTACTAGAGGAATTCCCGCTTTTAAATAAGTAGCTAATTGCGTCAAACAAAAAGACAAATCAGCAACTTTTATTTTGGAATTCGCAAACAGATCAATATCAAATTTTTGACGGGGTTTTATATCGATTACTTGATACCCTTCACTAATTAAAAACTCTTTTGCATTTTCGATGGTTTCCGCTTCAAAAGTCCCCTGCTCTTTTTTTCCTTGAGCATTGATAATCGTATAACGAAAAGAAAAAACAGGCTCTACTTTTTTATTACTAGGAGTCTCTTTTTTAATCCCTTTAAAGTTTTCATCGATCTCCTCAGCCTCTGTTTTTTGTACGATTTCTTCTTGCTGTTCTTTATGTAAATTACTTTGATCTTGAATTTCTAATAAAACATCCTCTGTCTTACCAAAAAGTTTTTTTGGAAGCGTAAAAATACGGTTTACGAGATGATAAATTAAAATAAATGGTTTACTTAAAATATCCACACTAAAACGCCTCCCTTTTTCCCTATTATCATTATAGCACAGATAAAATAATTTCTAAATATCTTTTTTTTATTTTACACAAAACTAGTTATTTTACATATATTGTACTAAGAGGTGGTAATTATGTATGGAAACCCTTATTTTATAAATCCCACTTTTCATACGGGAGCAGGCTTTAGAAAACCTGGTTTTTTCTCTTCTATTCACAATATCAATTGGGAAAACTTTTTAAATAACGCTCAAAAAACATTGGGTATTATCAATCAGGCAATTCCCATTGCATATCAAATAAAACCAATTATGAATAATGCCAAAACCATGTTTCGGGTGATGGGGGCAATGAGAGAAGATCCAATACCTACGGAAAATAAAGTCGAAGAACAACAACCCGTTACTCATTCCAATCAACCGATGTTTTTCATCTAAAAAGAAGCTATCTGGAGATAACTTCTATTTTTTTTGTAAATATTTTTTTTCAATATCTTTTTTATATTCTAAAATACAATCGTCTTGAATGGCTTTTCTCAATTCTTCTGTCAATCGAATCAAAAAAGCAATATTGTGAATTGAAAGTAGTCGAGCACCAAGCATTTCATTCGTTGTAATTAAATGCCTCAAATATGCTTTTGTATAGTTTTTACATGTATAACAATCACAATCTTCTTCCAATTTTGAGAAATCTTCTTTAAATTTTGCATTATGAAAATTTATTTTTCCAAATCTTGTAAATGCCTGCCCGTGACGTGCAATTCGAGTCGGTAAAACACAATCAAAAATATCGACACCACGAATGACCGCTTCGATAATATCGAGGGGTTCTCCAATTCCCATCAAATAGCGAACTTTATCTTCCGGAAGATAGGGAATTGAATAGTCAATGGCTTGATACATCTCTTCTTTACTTTCTCCATCGTTAGCAACACCACCAATACTATATCCATCAAAATTCATTTTTACAGTTTCTATTGCTGAATGTTTTCTTAAATCTTTATGGGCACCACCCTGAACGATACCAAAAAGAGCTTGATTTTTATTTTGATGAGCATCTTTTCCTCTTTTGGCCCATCGTAAGGTCCTCTCAACACTTTGTTTTAAGTATTCATAACTGGCACTAGCTGGAGGACATTCATCAAAACTCATCGCAATATCACTATCTAATTTATTTTGAATTTCAATCGACAATTCTGGAGTTAAAAAAAGTTTTTTTCCATCAATGTGACTTTTAAAGTGAACACCTTCTTCACAAATGTCTTTTTCTTTATTTTTGGCAAGTGAAAATACTTGAAATCCTCCACTATCCGTTAAAATCGGTCCCTTATAATTCATAAATTGATGAAGACCTCCGGCTTTTTTGATAATATCTTCTCCAGGACGTAGCCATAAATGATACGTATTGGCAAGAATGATTCCACAGTGCATATCATAAAGTTCTTCTGGGCTCAAACTTTTTACAGTTGCTTTGGTTCCTACCGGCATAAACATTGGCGTTTCAAAAACTCCATGATTCGTTTTTAATTTTCCTAGTCGTGCTTTTGTGTTTTTTTCTTTATGTTCTAATTGATAATAAATACCCATAATACGCCTCTTTTCTTTTAATAATATAACGAAGAAATAAAAAAAAGACAAGATTATTTGTCCTTTTTCACATAAGTTTTTGGCGTTTCTTTGTTATTGGTAAACTCTAAGATGGTTCCTCTAGCCGTTTTTCCAGTCATCAATGGATAGGCAAAAATATCACCGATTTTTTTATGGTAAATTGCTTTTCCAAAATCACTTTCTCCACTAATGTAGTACTCACTACTTTCTCCTGCCACTTTTTTCTCAATGAAGGTAGCTTCGATCGTTTCAGTATCCCCACCGCCAAAGTTCATATAAACTTTGAAAGTAGAACCGACATCGACCCAATTCTTATTTACTTTTTCTACGATGGTAGCCTTATTTAATATTTTTTGAATTTCCGATGCTTCTTTCGATAAATCGGCAATTTGTTTAATCACCGCATAGTCATTATCTGTTGTTCTACCCTCGTCTACGATTACGGAAGTAATTCCTTCTTTTTCGGCGATAAGCTCTTCTCTTTCTCTTTGACAATTTTCATATCTTTCTTTTAACATCTTCACTTGATCCGGAATTAATCTCATCCTATTTCCCCCTCTCCTCAGGTAAGTGATATTTTAGCATAAAAACGACAAAAAAGCAACTTTTTTGTCGTTCATTTACGAAATTTTTTTATGATTATAATTTTCTTTTTGCCTTTCTAATTCTCGGTAAAGCAATTCTTGCCCATCTTTTGGATTTTTTCCTTCCATGATATTTTCTATCTTTAAATCTCGATAAGAAAGGCAAGAAGAACGATAACTAAGTTCTTCGGTAGAAAAAACTTTAGGATTAAAAAAGGCAATATTTCTATGAAAATAAGTAGAAAAAACTTCTTTCATCTCCTCAAAAAAAGAAATTTGTTTTTCTGTTAATTGTTCTGCTAGAAAAATACCCAAATAATATTTATCCTCTATTTTTTGGGAAGCATTAAATACAACACAAAATCCTAAAGAGTTTAAATATTTAGCAACTTCTAAATCTGTCGTTAATTCTTTTTGTGGAAAATGATAATCTTTTAAGAATCGTCTAGCTAATTCATAATGTCGTTCTCCTAAGTTTTTCGAATAAAAAATTGTTTTTCCATCTTCTAACCCTTGACTTTCATACCCGGCAGGGGGAATCACCCAAAGGGATTGTTCGTCATATTTCATA
>CANQMB010000079.1 GCA_947624845.1 uncultured Bacilli bacterium | reverse complement strand
ATACAAATAAAAAAGGACCATAAAGGTAGTTACTTTATGGCTTTTTCAATTTATAGAGTGATATATCAATGATTTTTTATTTTTTGACTAGAAATTTGACTAAAATTTATTTTTGTCAAATTTTGTAGAAATGTGTAATAGCCTAATATTTTTGACTATTTTTATCCAAATAATCCCAATGAAAAAGGAGTGATTTTCTTGATAAAATCACAATTTTATTGTATATTTATAATGGGAATAATAGAAACCCATTATAATTGTGAGACCATAAAGTAACTACCTTTATGGTCCTTTTTTATTTGTATTTTAAATTAAAAAAATGTAGATTTTATTCTACATTTTCATTATTCTTTATCTTCTCTGCTAATTCTTTAATTTTTCTAAATCGATGATTTAAGCCTGATTTTGTAATCTTATTTCCGGTTTCTAAAGAAATAATTTCACTTAATTCTTTTAAAGAAGATTCTGGATATTTTAATCGATATTCCAATACTTCTCTTGTTTTTTCATCTAAAAGTTCTACACTCATATGTTCTCTTATAATATCAATTTGTTTTAATTGAGTCGTTGCTGCATCGACGACTTTATTCATATTCGCCTGTTCACAATTATTTAACCGATTGGTCTGATTTTTTTTATCTCGATAAATTCGAATATTTTCAAAATAGAGTACCGCATTGGAAGCTCCTAAAATTTTTAGAAAATCACTAATTTTTTCTGCTTCCTTCAAATAAATCATATAGCCTTTATCCCTAGTTAAAATTTTGGCATTTAAATCAAAAATATTCAATAACTTTTGAATAAAGACTGCTTCTTTCGGTTGATCAATTAAAAGTTCCATATGATATCTAGAAGTTTTAGGATCATTGATACTTCCTTGACAAAGAAAAACACCCTTTAAATACGATCTAATTTCTTCATTACCTCCAACTATATATTCTGGAGGAGTTTCCAAGTAATGATGATTTTGATCCATAAAACCAATATCTTCTAATAACATCCATTTTTTTTCTTTAATTTTTAATACCGAGAGCTTATTTTTAGAAAAATTTAAATTCTCTTTGATATCTACTTCCACTAAAATATCATACAAAAGCTTTAATTGATCGACAATTGCAGTTGCAATTTCTTTATTTTCTGTCATCAATACCAAAGTATCATCGATAATTTGTCCATTGTTTCTGATAAAACCAGATAACAATGCAATTCTTTCTGCCTTGGATAAATCTTTCTTTATAATTTCATTTTTTATTTTTGTTGTATAAGACATTTTAATCCCTCATTAAATATGAAAATATCGCACTTGATAATTTTAAACTATTATGGCGAATCGTTCCATCAATTAATGTTAAAAAATCACCATCTATTAATTCAATATTTAATTTTTTCAAATTTTCTCTATCAATAATAACTGGATCTTTCTGTTCCTCTATTTCATATTTTTTAGCTACCTCTTTATCTATATGAGAATTACTGGCAATAACAACATCTATTTTTCTTTTATTCAAATATTGATTTAATAACTTCACATGATCGGAAACTGAAAAATTATCTGTCTCTCCAGGTTGAGTCATCGCATTACATAGATACATAATAGGCGCTTTACTTTTATCTAGTGCCTCTTTTACTTTTTTACAAATAATATTAGGTAGGATGCTCGTATATAAACTTCCCATACTAAATATAATTAAATCACTGTTTTCAATTTTTTCAATTAATTCTTCCTTGATATTTGGCTCTTCTTTATAGTAGATTCTTTCAAATTTTTTATGAGATTTTGTAATTTGTTCTTCTCCTTCTATAATCTCTCCATCGATTGTTTTTCCCATTAACGTCAATGAAGAATCTTCAGAAATTGGAAGTACTGTATGTTTTACATCTAATAATTTAGATAATTCTTTAATAGATTCTTCTAAACTCCCCGTAATATTTAAAAGAGCGGTTAAAATTAAATTTCCCAAACTATGACCATCTAAATCACTGGAAGTTTGAAATCGATATTCTAACATTTCCTTAATCATGGGATCCATTCCAGATAAGTTTGTAATTACTTTTCTGATATCTCCTACAGCTGGAGTATGAAACTCTTTTCGTAATTTTCCAGTGGATCTCCCATTATCTGAAACTGTAATCACAGCGGTAATATCGATTGGAAAATCTTTTAATCCTCGTAATAGATAAGACATTCCTGTTCCACCGCCGAAAATAGTTACCCTCTTTTTCATATAAACCTCCTGATCATTCTATGTTTTTTAATATATGAATGGCGGCAATCGCACCATCATTCGTTGCCGTGACAATCTGTTTTACTTCTTTTTTTCTGATATCTCCTACAGCATAAATCCCTTTACAACTTGTTTCCATATTTTCATTTGTTACAATATATCCTTCCGAATCTGCAATGCCCAAATCACTGAAGTTTTCTATTTCTGGTTGATAGCCAATAAATATAAAACAACCATCGACACTTAAACTAGCAATTTGGCCTTCTTTTTTTAGTTGTAATCCAATCAATTTATTTTCTTGCTCTAGAAAAGATAAAACTTGTGTATTGCGCAACAGTTCAATATTATCAATATATTTCAATTCTTCTTGTAAATAAGACTTTGCTTTTAATTCTTCTCGTCGATGAATAATCGTTACTTTTTTACAAAGAGAAGATAAGTAGATTGCCTCTTCTAAAGCTGAATCTCCACCACCAATAACGGCAACATTTTTATCCTTATACAAAACGCCATCACAAGTAGCACAATAACTAATTCCCTTGCCAAGCAGTTGGTCTTCTTTTTCTAAATTCAACTTTTTAGGAACTCTTCCTGTTGCAATAATGACATTTTTGGCACTCATTTTTGATTGATCACTAAAAACTACGGTTTTTAATTCCTGATCCAGATGAATCTGCGTTGCTTTTTTATATAAAATATCTACTTTTAATTCTTGTAATTGAGAAAGTATCTTCGTTACAAGCTCTGCTCCTGTAATACTTTTAAATCCTGGATAATTCGTAATTGTACTCGTTTTTACCACTTGACCTCCAGGAGTTGCTCCTTCGACAATTAAAGTTTTAATTCCAGATCTTTTCAAATAAAGTGCTGCCGTCATTCCAGCAACACCACATCCAATAATAATTACATCATACTGATTTTGGTTCATCTTCCTCATCCTTTGCATATAAATTTTCAAATCTAGAACTTCTTCTCGGATGAATAACGAAGAAGTAAAGTCCTACTAAAATACAAATAATGGAAACAATTTGGGCAATTTTAAAATTACCAAGCATTAAAGAATCAGTTCGCATTCCTTCGATGAAAAATCTTGCTGTTGAATACCAAATTAAATAAAATCCCATTAATTGACCAATCTTTAAACGCGGATGTTTCCGAATTAGTATTAAGGCAATAAAGCCAAAGAAATTCCAAACAGATTCATATAAAAATGTTGGTTGACGATACTCCCCTAAAATATACATTCCATTAATAATAAATCCAGGAACACCTAATTTTTGTAATTTTAAAGCTGTCGTAACTGCACCATAGGCCTCTTGATTAAAAAAATTCCCCCAACGTCCAATCGCTTGTCCTAATATAAGTCCAACGACGAAAATATCATATATTTTTAATGGTTTCTGATGATACTTTTTGGAATAGAAAAAAGCAAAAATCCCCCCAAATAAAATTCCTCCATGAATGGCAAGACCTCCATTCCATATTTCTAAGATTTCTAATGGGTTTTGACTATAATAATCTAAATTAAATAATACATAATAAATTCTTGCACCAATAATTCCAAATAAGACTGTATAAAAAAGAAGATTCGTTAAAAACTCCTGGTCAATTTTTTTCTTTTTTACTTCAAAATAAATAACTGTAGAGGCCGCAAACATTGCTAGAATTATAAAAATTGAATACCAATAAATTTGTATAAATCCTAAATCTAAAGCAATTTTACTCATGTTTTTTCACCCTCTTTATCATTGGTTTGATAATAAGCCCTTCCATTAAAAAATTCATTACAGAAATTAATATCGCAATCCATAGTGCAATCCAAAAATTATAAAGTTGAAAATGCTCTCCTAAAATCCAGTCCGCAATTTTTAAAATAAATAAATTAATAAAGGGATAAAAGAGTCCTAAAGTAATTCCTGTAATTGGAATGGTCAAAGTTACTAGTATCGGCTTGATCGTAATATTTAATAAATAGACAATCAAGACAACGAGAAAGGAATAAATATAGGCATGATTGGTATCGATATAAAGACTATCGAAGAGATAGGATACGATGACAAATACAATCGTATATCCAATCATATAAATTAACCATTCTAGTAATCGATTGATCCTAGTAAAATTTTTCCCTTCTTTTATGAGTTGCACGGACTTCACCTCAATATCTTATTTAAAAATTGTCC
>CANQMB010000078.1 GCA_947624845.1 uncultured Bacilli bacterium | reverse complement strand
ATTGACAGCCCTAAATGATGAACGTATTAATGAAGAGCCTTATGTATATCCTTATCCAGAACATGAAGAGTCTTCAACAAAACAGTTGAAAAAATTAGAAGAGGCTGAAGAAATTGCAGAAAAAATCGAAGAGGATCAAGATGATAAAAAGAAGAAAAAGATCATTATTATTCTATCTGCAATTTTAGGATCTATTATCTTCCTACTGCTTCTCATCTTTCTAATTATTCCTAAATTGACAGAAAAAGAGAGTGTTAAAATTCCTGATGTCAGTGGAATGACAGTAAGCAAAGCAGAGAAAAAACTTCAAGATAAAGGATTCAAAGTAGCAGCAAAAATTAAGGAAGTAAACTCCTCTAAAATTAAAAAAGGAAAAATCGTAAAAACCGATCCCGCCATTGGACGATATGTAAAAGAAGGTAGCAAGATTACTTTATATCGTTCCAAAGGAGAAAAAACATATAAAATAGAAGATTATACAGGAAAAAATTATATCGAGATTCAAACGCTTTTAGAAAATGTATACAAACTGGAAGTCACAGTCGAAAAAAGAGCGACAGATGATGGAACTAAATACGATAAACAACAAATTATTGGTCAAAGTTTAGCCGTGGGTTCCGAAGTGAAAAAAGGAGATAGTATTATTCTTTATATTCCAGATCTTGTAGAAGAATACCCAAATATGATTGGATGGACTCAAGCAGATGTAGAAGCTTTCTGTACAAAATATGGAATTACTTTAGAAATTAAAGAACAAGAAACAGATGCCTATGATTCAGGAAAAGTCTTCACACAAAGTCGGTCTCAAGGAACACCACTTTCTAAGGGAGATAAATTGACAGTGACAATTGCTGTCAAACCAAAAGAAGTAAAACCAAAAGAACCAACCAATAATAACAGTAACAATAATTCAGGAACTACCTCTTCAGAGACAACCAAAGAAGAAGGAGAAGATACGGAGTCATAATTTATGCGAGGACAAATTATTAAAATCGTCAGTGATACTCATTGGGTATTTGCAGAAAAAAAAGAATATGCATGTAAATGTAGAGGGATTTTTAGGCACAATCAAATTGTGCCTTTAGTGGGTGA
Organism: uncultured Bacilli bacterium; assembly: GCA_947624845.1. Classification (GTDB taxonomy): domain Bacteria; phylum Bacillota_I; class Bacilli_A; order RF39; family UBA660; genus MGBC119817. Next base: position 3,390 of record CANQMB010000078.1, on the reverse strand, counting down.
TTATGTAGAATTTTCAGAAAAAGATCACATCATTGAAAAAATTGAACCCAGAAAAAATTCCTTTTTACGTCCAGCAGTGAGTAATATTGATCAAGCCTTTTTAGTGACGAGTTTAAAAGAACCTGATTTTTCTACTTATCTTTTAGATAAGTTGTTAATATGGATGGAACTTCATCAAACAGAAAGTATTATTTGTCTTACCAAAAAAGATTTATTAACAGAACAAGAAATAGAAAAATTAAGTCCAATATTAAAATATTATGAACAGTTAGGTTATACAGTCTTATATAATACAGATATTTTGAAAATTAAAAAATTATTAAATGGAAAAACAAGTGTTTTTACAGGACAGACAGGTGCAGGAAAATCAACACTTTTAAATAAAATTCATCCAGATTGGGATTTAAAAGTCGGAGAAATTTCTAAAGCTTTGGGAAGAGGAAAACATACAACCAGAGTGACAGAATTATTCTTATTAGAAGAGGCGAAAGTATTAGATACTCCTGGATTTTCAGCACTTGATTTAAAAGAGTACAGTCCAGAAGAAATAAAATCTGCTTTTCGAGAATTTAATCAATATGCATGTCCTTATGCAGATTGTACCCATACAAATGAAAAAGAATGTGTAATCAAACAGAAAGTACTTGAAAAGAAAATTTTAAAAAGTAGATATCAATCGTATTTAAAATTTATTGAAAGAAGGTGATGATATGCAAATTTCTACTTCCTTTCTAACTAGCAAAAATATTCCTAAAGATTTAAGAATATTAAATGAAACGGATACGGATTTCATTCATGTGGATGTGTTAGATGGAAAATTTGTAAAAGAGAAAAGTCTACCTTTCAAAGAAATGAAACATATTTATAAATATACATCCAAACGTTTAGATATTCATTTGATGGTAGAAAAACCAGAAAAATTTATTGATGATTATGCCAAACTAAATGCAGAATATATTACCTTTAATATGGAAGTGGATTCTGATATCGAAAGTTGTTTAAAAAAGATAAAAAGTTATGCAATCAAATGTGGATTGGCCATTTCTCCCGATACGAAAGTGAAGGAGTTAGTTCCTTATTTACCATTATTAGATGCTGTTTTAGTTTTAGGAGTTTATCCGGGAAAGGGTGGACAAGAATTTATACCTGAAACCAAAGAGAAAATTAAAGAATTAAAAGTTTTGTTAAAAGAATATAAAAGTAAAGCGAAGATTATTGTCGATGGTGGAATCAACGATAAAACGAAAAAGAAAATACCAAAAGTGGATATTTTAGTTTCTGGCAATTACATTTTAAGTGGGGAAGATTATCAAAAACAAATTTCTTCTTTACGAAAATAGATAGTCATAATAAAAAATATTTGATATAATGGAAACAAGAATAAGGAGATGATCGTGTGAATAATAGTGAAAATAATCATTTAGAAAACGTTCCAGAAAATCAAGAAAATAATGAAGTGATCGGAGAAAATGTAGGAGAAAATACAGCGGTAGAAAATACAAATGTAGAAGCACCACAACAAGTAAATCCACCTGTAGAAACTCCCGCTCCACAAAATAATCAAACTACTTCTTCTCATCAACCACAAATAGTAAAAAAAGTAGAGAAAAAAGAAGTGAAAAAGGTAGTAGAAAAGCAGGCTGCACCACAACAAACGCCACCATCAAATAATAGTAATCAATCAAATCAAACAGTAGTAGAGAAAAAGCCAAGTGCTTTTCGGTATGTCTTGTTGGTTCTTTTGTTTGTATTATTAGGAGCATTAATTTGGTTTTTGCCAGATATTCGTAAGTTTGTAACAGAAAAAAATATCAAAGAACAAAAAGAAGTAATTAATGGTACATTGAAATGTACATATGAAGAAGAGAGTGAACCTCTATCTACTTCTTACACTAGTGAGTTTGTAATCGAAAATAATAATTTAAAGAGTTATACATCCAAAGTAGAGACCAAAGGTAGTGAGGGAAGCGAAGCAGATTTAGATGAATTGAATCAAAGTTGTGAATTATTAAAGGATATGGCTAAAGATGTTTCTGGAGTCAAAATCAGTTGTAATTTAAACTCTAGAGTTCAAATGAATGAGCAAGAAATTGACTATCGTGAAATCGATGAAGATGAATTAGAATCGGCTTATAGTGAAGCTGGTGGTATTGTGCCAAATTATTCTTTAGATGATGATGGAATTGAAATTCGAGATGATATGGTTCAAGCTGGTTATAGTTGCACTGTAAATTAATTGACATTTGTATTTTTGTAAATAGTTGTAAACTCCTTGTAAGTATGTTACACTTTTTTTACAAGGAGTTTTTGTTATGAAATATTTTATTTATTTAATAAATTGTTTATTGATATTAGCAATTCCTCTAATAATTATAACGTCAGCAACTAATGAGGTTGCCATGATCAATACAGAGCTTTCTGTGAAAAAAATAAAAAGTGTACGTTTAGCCAGTGTAACAGAGACGAAAACTAATGAAAATAAAGAAGAACTGGTTGAAGAAGTTGTAAAAGAAGAACCAGAGGAAAAGGTAGAAGAAACAGAAAAAAAATTGGTTGTAGAGGAAAAAAAGAATACAGTATCAGAGGAGAAAAAAGCTGTAGTAGAACAAAAAGTAGAAACTCCACCAAAACCTGTAGAAAAACCTGTCGTACAAGAGCAAAGACCTACAACAGATGTTTTAAGGACGTTAACTGGAACGATGAGTGGTTATGGTCCGGATTGTAAAGGTTGTGGCGGTAGAACTAAAAGTGGTTATGATGTAAGGAATACAATTTATTATCCAGATAGTACATATGGTAATATTCGAATATTAGCAGGAGATCCTAGTTTTGCTTTTGGTACGATTGTTAGGGTAAAAAACTCTAAACTTGGTAATTTCATTGCCATAATTTTAGATGAAGGAAGTGGCATAGGTTTTGGTAGATCTCATTTATTTGATTTGTTGTTTCCATCAGAACTTGATGCAAAAGCATATGGTGTTTCCCGAAATGTAACATTTGAAGTTTTAAGAAATGGTTATTAATTTTAGTAAAAAAGGCCATAAAGCTGAATACTTTATGGTCTTATTTTTATTATGATTTTCTAATTAAATTATATAATAAACAATTGAATTTATCAATAAATACATCTATATAAGAAAGAATAATCAGTAAAAAAATAGTCAAAAAATGTCGATAGGAAAAAGAAAGAGAAAAGAAAAAGGAAATAAATAACTGGTCAAATTTTTAGTCAAGAATCAACAAATCCTTACTATATCTTTGTTTCATTAGAAAAAGCCATAAAGTATTCAGCTTTATGGTAAGAGGAAATAAACAAATGAAGAAGATATGGTATGAGGTTAAAAGAAAAATGAATATAGAAAATACCTATTTTAGTTGGATAGGTATTTT
>CANQMB010000077.1 GCA_947624845.1 uncultured Bacilli bacterium | reverse complement strand
TTTACGACGATTACTTGGATTTTAGCAACAGAGATCTATTCCTTTTATGTCGTTACTTTTTCTCATTATGATATATTTTATGGAAGTATTTCTAGTATTTTAATTTTACTATTATGGGTCTATATCTTATCTTATATTTTTGTTGTTGGAATGGCAATCAATGCCGGTGAAAGTAAGGAAAATATAGATAAGTTTAAAATAGAAAAGGAGGAAAAGAATGAGTAAAAAAATATTAGTAACTGGAGGGACTGGTTTTATCGGCAGTCATACTTGTTGTCTTTTACTAGAAGAGGGATATGAATTGGTAGTGATCGATGACTTTTCAAATTCAAGTCCAGAAGTAGTTTCAAAAATTAAAGAAATTACAAAACGAGATTTTAAATTTTATGAGGGTGATGTAAAAGATAAGGCGTTATTGAGGAAAATTTTTAAGACTGAAAAAATAGATGCTGTGATTCATTTCGCTGGCTATAAAGCTGTTGGAGAAAGTGTAAAAGAACCTTTAAAATATTATAGGAATAATTTAGATACCACATTGAGTTTATTAGAAGTGATGGAAGAATTTCAATGTAAAAAGTTTGTATTTTCATCCAGTGCTACGGTTTATGGTTCTCCAAAATCTTTACCAATTAAAGAAGATTTCCCACTTTCGACTACGAATCCTTATGGAACGACAAAATTAATTATAGAAGGGATTTTAAAAGATTTATATCAGGCGGATCCCACTTGGTCAGTAGCAATATTGAGATACTTTAACCCAATAGGAGCGCATCCATCTGGTCTTCTTGGGGAAAATCCAAATGGAATTCCAAATAATTTAATGCCTTATATTGTCAAGGTAGCTACCAAAGAATTAGAAATTTTAAATGTCTTTGGAGATGATTATGATACAAAAGATGGGACTGGAGTTCGAGACTATATTCATGTAATGGATTTAGCAATGGGTCATGTAAAGGCCATTGAAAAAGTATTCAAAGAAAATAAATTAGATTGTTATAATTTAGGTACTGGAGAAGGGTACAGTGTCTTAGAGATTGTTCAAGCCTTTGAAAAAGCCAATCATATTCAAGTCCCTTATCGAATCGTCGAAAGGAGAAGTGGAGATATTGCTGCCTGTTATGCCGATCCTACTTATGCTTATGAAGAATTAGGTTTTAAAGCAGAAAAAGGAATTGAAGAAATGTGCAGAGATGCCTATCACTATATTGAGGTCAGTAAGCAAGAAAACAAATAAAACCGATTATCAAAAAACAGGAATAAAAGAAATGCTTTTCTTTATGAAAAGTGTTTTTTTGATGATTGTAAAACTAAAAAAGTAATGATATAATATAATAAGCGAGGTTTGATAAAATGAAGAAAAAAGCAAAAGAAACGATGAAGGATATAAAAAATAAAACTAAAAACTTTTGTAAAAGAGTAAAAGAAGAACATTTAATAATAGAGTACTGTAAGAACAATGTACTATTTTTAACTTTTGTAATTACCTGCTTAATCAATTCAACGATGTTGCGCTTTTTTACGATGAATACCATAGAAAATTATCTAGCGTTTAAACCTATTTTAGCAGATGTAGCGATTTTGATTATTTTTGGATCTTTTGGATATTTATTAAAACCAAAAAACCGGTTTCCATATTATTTAGTATTAGAAATTTTCTTTACTTTTATTTGTATGGTAAACTCAATTTATTATACATTTTACACTTCGTTTGCATCGGCTTCTATGTTGTCACTAACTCAATTTATTGCACCCGTGGGAGATGCTGTTGTTGAAAATGTATTACAGGCAAAAGATTTATTATATTTAATTGGACCTATTCTCTTAATTTGTGTCCATGTTCACTTGAAAAAAAGAAAGTATTATCGACGAATTGAATTAAAAAAAGAAAGAAAACAACATATGCTTAAAACTTTAATTACTGGTGGCGTGTTAATCGTTATCTTTATCATTACTTTATCTTCTTTAGAAATTGGAAGATTTGCTAAACAGTGGAATCGAGAATACATTGTGATGAGATTTGGTATTTATGTATATCAATTTAACGATGTTTTTGTTTCTTTACAACCAAAAATTAATTCAATGTTCGGCTATGACAAAGCCAAAAAAGAATTTACAGAATATTTTGAAGATAAAAAGGAAGAACCAGAAAATGAATATACAAATATTTTTGAAGGTAAAAATGTAATTGTCATTCATGCTGAAAGTATGCAGACGGTAGCCTTAAATCGGAGTTTTAATGGAATTGAAGTTACACCGAATTTAAATCGTCTTTCAAAAGAAGGAATCTATTTTTCAAATTATTATTCACAAGTTAGTGTAGGGACGAGTAGTGATGCGGAACTGACATTTAATACATCCTTAATGCCAACTAAAAATGGAACCGCTTTCGTTTCCTATTTTGATCGAAAATATGTAGCAATGCCAGCATTGCTAAAAGAAAAAGGGTATTATACTTTTAGTATGCATGCGAACAATGCTGATTTCTGGAATCGTCGCGTAATGCATCAAAATTTAGGAATTGACAAATTCTATAGTAAAGAAACTTATAAAGTAAATAAAGAAAATACCATTGGTCTAGGTCTTAGTGATAAATCTTTCTTTGAACAATCTATTGAAAAAATGAAAAAGATCAAAGAAAAACATGATAAATTTTATGGCGTTTTAATTACGCTTACGAATCATACTCCATTTTCGTCTGTAGATAAGTATGATCCATATGAAGTCAATATCAAAGAGACGGTTACCAACGAAGAAGGTGTCGAAGAAGAAGTTGTCTATCCTTATATGGAAGGGACAAAACTAGGAAATTATTTTAAATCTGTTCATTATGCGGATGCTGCTTTAGGTGAATTTTTAGATGCCTTAGATAAAAATGGTCTTCTAGAAAATACGGTTTTTGTTCTTTATGGAGATCATGATGGTAGACTTCCAAAGAAAGATTATGAGCGATTATTTAACTATGATAAAACAACGGATTCCATTTTAGATAGTAGTGATCCAAATTACCAAGAATTTGATTCTTATCAATATGAATTAAATCGAAAAGTACCATTTATTATTTGGACAAAAGATCAGAAATTCTCTAAAGAAATTACGAATGTCATGGGAATGTACGATGCGATGCCAACATTAGGAAATATGTTGGGAATAAAGAATCCTTATGCTTTGGGTCATGATATTTTCAATATTAAAGATGATAATATTGTCGTCTTTCCAAATGGAAATTGGATGACAAATAAGATTTATTATAATAGTCAAAAAGGTGAATATCTATCTTTAGATGGTGATGCGATTAGTGAAGACTATATTAATGAAAAAAATAAATATACAGAAAAATTACTTAGTGTCTCTGATAATATTATCGTATTTGATCTATTAAATGATGATCAAGCAGAAAATGATAAAAAGGGGAGTTAGTATATGCGATTAAAAAAGAAAGTAAAACGACTTATCATAGGAATTGGAATTTTGATTGTTATCGCTTTAGGCGTTGGAACTTACTTTTTCTTAAGTAACCGGGAACAAGTTTCTAAAGTGAAAGTTTTGAAAGAAATTAAAGGGTATGGTTACAAATTAAAAGATAATAAAAGTAAGGCATATAAGGAATTGTTTGAAAAACTAGAAAAAGAATTATCGAAAAAAGAAGTAAATGAAGAAAAATATGTAAAATTGATTACACAAATGTTTATTTTAGATTTTTACTCTTTGAATGAAAAAGTAGCAAAAACAGATGTTGGAGGAACCGATTTTATATATCCAGATATTTTGGAAAATTTCTTAGACAATGCCGAAGATACAATTTATAAGTATGTAGAAAGTGATATTTATAATCAAAGAAAGCAACGATTACCAGAAGTAAAAGAAATCACGGTCGATCAAGTAGAAAATGATTTATTTGAATATGGTGATCAAACGGATGAAAATGCTTATATAGTAGAGGCAAGTTGGAATTATAAGAATGAACAAGATGCCAAAGGTTACCAAGATGAGGCAACACTCGTATTCATTCATAATGGCAAAAGATTAGATTTAGTTCAATTAGAAAAATAAATTCGAAATCACAAAAAAAGTCATGAACTTCATGACTTTTTCTTTATGGACATAATTAATTTGGCCAGAATATTAATGGCCATTTGCTCCGTTTTTCGATCTAAATCTCGATCGGGATTAAATTCTACTAAATCAAAGCCGGTAAGGATATCTACACGCTTTAAAATTTCATCCATCATTTGAATGATTTCATCTTCCGTAAATCCATTTTCAACAGGAATGGAAACCCCAGTTGCAATATCTGAAGATAATAAATCTAAATTGAAGATAATATGGACACCAGATGTTTTCTCGCCTGCTAGTTGAAATGCTTGCTCAATGATATTTTCTATTCCTTGAGATTTGAGTTCTTCCATTGTAAAAATAGTAATTCCTGAATATCTAGCATTTTCTCTTTCTTTAAAGGGAGTATCTTTGGCACCGATTACTACCGTGTTTTTACT
>CANQMB010000076.1 GCA_947624845.1 uncultured Bacilli bacterium | reverse complement strand
AACGAAAGATTATGTTTTTGATCCCGTTAAATTCACGGATCTAGAAGGAAAGACGGGCCCTTATCTTCTTTATTCGACGATTCGCATGAAGTCTCTACTTGACAAAGCCAAAGAGCAGAAGATCGAAAGTAAAAAGTTTTATAAAATAAATGGAACAAATGATAGAAAACTTGCATTAACTATATTGAAACTTCCTGTAATTTTAACAAAATCATTAGAAATGAAATCCTTAAATGAAATTGCTGAATATTTATATAAACTTACGAGTATATATAATAGTTTTTATGCAGAAAATAAAATTATTCTAGAAGAAGATCAAGAACAGAGAGAAAGTTGGATTGCTTTAACTGAAATCGTCTATCGCTTGAATCAATTACTTTTAGATACCTTAAGTATAAAAGTACCAGAAAAAATGTAAAAACTATTGCATTTACGTATTAGAAATGATATAAGTTTACTTGAAGATTCACATTAGGAGGAAATCGTGATGAGTATTAAAAAAATGAAGAAAGAGGAATTAGAGTTATTATCTTATAAAGATATTACCAATTTACTTTTAGAAGAATCTAAAAAACCATTGTCTACTGCGGATTTATTTAAAAAGATTAATGAATTGTTAGAGTTATCTAAAAAACAATATGAAAATAAAATCGGTGAATACTATACATCGTTAACTACAGATAAAAGATTTATTTTATTGAGTGATGGCACTTGGGATTTAAAAAATCGTCATACGTCTGATAAAGTAGTAAAAGTAATCGAGGAAGAAGAGGAAGAAGAGTTCGATGAAGATCTTCCAAAAGATGAGGAAGAGGAAGAAATCGAAGAAGATAGTTATGATGATAGTGATGATGACTACGAGGATGATGCAGAAGAAGATTTAAAGGATTTAGTCGTACTCGATGAAGATGAACTAGAATTAGATGAGTAATTCTAGTTTTTCTTTATCTGATGTGATATAATACTAACATCAAAAAGGAGGAAAGAATATGATTGAGAGATTAGAGGCCATTGAAAAGCACTATCAGGAAATCGAACAGGAATTAACCAATCCAGAAGTTCTTTCTGATATTAATAAAACTAGAAATTTATCCAAAGAAATGAGTGAATTAGAAGAAACTGTTCAGGTGTTTCGAGATTATAGAAAAGTTTGTAATGATCTAGAAGAAGCCAAAGAGATGCAAAAAGATAAAGAGTTAGGGGAATTAGCTAAGGAAGAAATTCCAGGGTTAGAGGAGAAAAAAACAAATCTTGAACAACAATTAGAAGTCTTATTAATTCCAAAGGACCCCAATGATTCTAAAAATGTTATTGTCGAAATTCGAGGGGCCGCCGGTGGAGACGAAGCCAATATTTTTGCGGGCGATTTATATCGGATGTATACGCGTTATGCAGAAAAACAGGGCTTTCGCTGTAACGTATATAACGCCTTAGAAGGAGAGGCTGGTGGATACAGTCAAATCGAATTTATGATCCAAGGAACAGGCGCTTATTCTAAATTTAAATATGAGAGTGGTTCTCATCGGGTTCAACGAGTTCCAGTAACGGAGGCGAACGGAAGATTGCAAACATCGACTGCTACGGTTCTTGTGATGCCAGAAACGGAAGAAGTAGATATTGAAATTAAACCTAGTGATTTACGCATTGATATTTATCGATCTAGTGGTTGTGGAGGCCAAGGAGTCAATACGACAGATTCGGCCGTTCGTATTACCCACCTTCCTACTAATACAGTGGTTACTTGTCAAAATGAACGTAGCCAAATTCAGAATAAAGAACAGGCAATGAAAGTGCTTAAAAGTAGACTTTATGAATTAAAACAACAAGAAATGGAAGAAAAAGAGGGTAATATGAGACGGAGTAAAATTGGAACTGGAGATCGTGCTGAAAAAATTCGAACTTACAATTATCCTCAAAACCGAGTAACGGATCATCGAATTGGCTATACGACAAAAAATTTAGATCGTGTGATGGATGGTGATTTAGATGATATTATTCAGGCTTTGATCACAGAAGATCAAAAAAGAAAATTAGCAGGAGAAACAGAGTGAGAGTAGAAGATTTATTAGTTTATGGAAAAATGAATTGTCATTCAGATTTGGCTAAAATTTTATTGGCAGAAATTTTAGGACTCAATCCTTTAGAACTTTTAAATTATTTAGACCAAATGGTAGAAGAGGAAAGGGTTGAAAAATATAAAAAAAGTGTTTTAGCAGTAAAAGAGGGAAAACCAATTCAATATGCTTTGGGGAAAATTAATTTTTTTGGAATTCCTTTTTTAATTAATGAAAATGTCTTAATTCCAAGATTTGAAACGGAGGAATTAGTGGAAAATACGATTCACCTAATTCAAGAGAAATTCACAGATCCTGTGGATATTATCGATTTAGGGTGTGGAAGTGGTGTCATTGGACTTACTTTGGAAAAAAAAGTTTCCACTCGTTCTGTGGATTTAATTGATATTAGCCAAAAAGCGTTAGAAGTTGCGAACAAAAATTGTGGAAAATTAAATTCTAAAGCGCAATTAATCCAAAGTGATATGTTTTCTAATGTGGAAAAAAAATATGATGTGATTATTAGCAATCCTCCCTATATTAGAAATCAGGAAGAAATTGAAGAGATCGTCAAGAATAATGAACCAGCCCTGGCTTTATATGGAGGAGAAGATGGACTGGACTGTTATCGGAAGATTTTAAAAGAAATCAAACCTCATATGAAAGAAAAATGTTTAATTGCCTTCGAAATTGGAATGGATCAAAAAGAGGCGATTTGTCAGTTGATAGAGACATACTTAGATTCTGTAGAAATTATATGTAAACAAGATTTATCAGGAAGAGATCGAATGATTTTTATCTTAAAAAATGTATAAATCTTTTTTTATTGAATCACTATGTTAGTGAAAGGTGATTTCAATGAAAAAAACGACAATTTTAATTTTAAGTGCAATTTTGATGATACTTTTAGTAAATAATCAAGAAAATAATGTAGTAATTCCGAAAGAGGCCATTCGTTTTCGCGTAATTGCTAACAGTGATAAAACACAAGATCAGAAGTTAAAAAAACAAGTGGCCACTTCACTAAGAAAAGATCTCTCCACCTTATTGAGACCGGGGATTCGATTAGAAGAAGCGAGATCTACTTTAAAGGGAAAATTACCAGAATTAGAAAGAACAATTCAAACTACGATAGAACAGGAAAAAGAGACTTCTACCTATCAAATTGACTATGGCAATCATTATTTTCCAGAAAAATCGTACCGCGGAGTTGTATATGAAGCTGGAATGTATGAGTCATTAGTTGTTACTTTAGGAAAAGGGGAAGGACAAAATTTCTGGTGTGTTTTATTTCCACCCCTATGCTTATTAGAAGCAGAGGAGGAAGAAGAAACGACAGATGTAGAATATAAGTCTTTTGTAAAAGAAATAATAGATAAGTATTTTCTATAACTTAGAACCATAAAATAGTATCGGTGAAGAACATGCAAATCATTGTTTATATCTTGATGGCGATTGGGTTAAGCATCGATGCTTTTTCTTTCGCTATAATTTATGGAATGAATCCTCTTCGTTATAAAAAGATGATTTTATTAAGCGTCCTTGTGGGAATCTTTCATTTTATGATGCCATCCTTTGGAGCACTTCTCAGTAAGCACTTGTTTCAAAGTTTAGTAAGTAAAGCTCATTTTTTAGCTGGCATTGTGTTTTTAATTTTATCGATAGAGATGTTTTCTTCTTTAAAAGAGGAGGAAAAAACAATTTCCTTAGATAAACTTTATCATCTCATCTTTTTTGCTTTTACCGTCAGTTTAGACAGCTTTTCAGTAGGGATTGTTTTAAATTTGGCCCAAGAAAATATTTTCCAAGCAGCCTCAATTTTTAGCCTTGTCAGCTTTCTGTTTACATATGTAGGTCTTCGCCTTGGAAAATGGATGAGTCAAAAGTATAGTACGAAAGCAACGCTTTTTGGATCGCTTCTTCTTCTCCTTCTTTCTCTTCGCTATTTCCTTTTTGTATAGAGAAAATTACGAATGTTTCTTTGTAAACATTCGTATTTGTTTTATTGACAAAAATTTTGAACTTGTCTATAGTAATATTAGGTGATAAGCATGTTGGTAAATACCAAAGAGATGTTAGAAAAAGCAAAAGAAGGTCATTATGCAGTCCCTCATTTTAATATTAATAATTTAGAGTGGACGAAATATATTTTAGAAGCTTGTGAAGAGAAAAAAATTCCTGTAATTTTAGGTGTGAGTGAAGGTGCCATTCACTATATGGGAGGCTATTGTACGGTAGTTTCTTTAGTGCAGGGATTGATGAAAGATTTAATGATCTCTATTCCAGTGGCAATTCATTTAGATCATGGTTCTAGTATAGATTCTTGTAAAAAAGCAGTGGATGCTGGTTTTACTTCTGTCATGATCGATGCATCTAAAAATCCACTAGATGAAAATATTCGTATAACGAGGGAAGTTGTCGCTTATGCCCATCCGAAGGGAGTAACCGTTGAAG
>CANQMB010000075.1 GCA_947624845.1 uncultured Bacilli bacterium | reverse complement strand
TACAACGCTTAGGTGGACTTTATTATATGTTTAATGAATTAACTGGAGCTTTTGAAAAATACGTTAATCGAAGAGCCGTTATTGATGTATCTCATTGGCAAGGAACGATCGATTGGAATAAAGTTAAAAATTCTGGATTAGTGGATGGAGTTATTTTACATCTTGGCTATTTAGGAACGAATAGTGGCGTTTTAGATAGTCAATTTATACGAAATGTTAATGAACTCAATCGTCTTTCGATTCCTTATTCAGTCTATTTATTTAGTTATGCTTTAAATGCAAACGAGGCAAAACAGGAAGCGCAATTTTTAATTAATACACTTCGCAATGCCAATTATAATGTTCATATCGATTCTAGTGCCTTTGATATTTATTATGATATTGAGGATTGGGAACTAACAAATAATCCTTCAGTAAATAATTATAGTGTAAGTAAAAGTACGTTCGGTTCTATTATTGATTCTTTTGTTGGAACTGTAGAAAATGCTTTGGGAATTACTACACGTCTTTATGCATCTACCTCTTATATCAATAATCGTTTTCCTGAAAAGAAAAATTATGCCACTTGGATTGCTGATTGGCGTTCAGATAATTTATTTGATTATGATGGACCTTATAGAGGTAGACAATTTACTGATTGTGCTCACGTTCCTGGAATTGGTGATGGAAAAACCACTTGTGTTGATATGAGTTATTTCTATTATTAGTGGATAGAAAGAAGATGAACTATGATATTTTTACATAAACCTTATATTGAAAAAAAGAATAAAAAAAGTCGATTGATTTTTGAAATTGATATTGATGAGGAAAAGAAAAAAGTTTGGTATGAAGTAGATTCTGAATATGAAAAATATTTGTGTGATGATCGTGTCGATGCCATTTTAGTTGGGATGTTACACTATGCTTTGGTTCATGGACATAATATTCAAAGTGATAGTTATGTAACCGATGAAATCCTTTATAAAATAAAAACTTTTTTACTACCTAGTATTGTCAAATATGCAAAATCGATGAAAATGATCGATATATCAATAAAAACAAAACCAGCGGTAGAAGGTGCAGAGGGAATTGGAACTGGATGTTCTGGGGGGATTGATTCCCTTTATACGATTATTGTGAATAAAGACCTAGAAGAAAAACAATTCCGCTTAACTCATCTCTGTATTAATAATGTTGGTTCCTTTAATTCTTGTTATAAAGAAAAAAGTTTAGAGGAAGTTCGCGAATTTGTAATAGAAAAAGCAAAAAAGATAGCGAAAGAGACAGGATTGCCTTTAATTGTTACCGATTCTAATTTTCATGAGGAAATTCCTCAAAGTCATTATCATACAAGTACTTATTCTTCGGTTTTTGCTATTTTGTGTATGCAAAAATTATGGAAAATATACTATTATGGTTCTTCCGGCTTAGATTATTCTAAATTTAGTATCATTGATAATGATGAATATGCTTGTTCTCATTATGAGTTATTATCTTTGGATTGTTATAGCACGAAGAATTTAAAAATTTACTCTGATGGAGGAGCGGTAACTCGATTTGAAAAACTTCAAAGGATTTATCAAGAACCGCTTGTAAAAAAATATGCACATACCTGTACGGTAAAAATGCAAAATTGTAATCATTGTCCAAAGTGCAAAGGACTGCTTCTTGCTTTTTATGCGCTAGCAGACAATATGGATCCCTATAAAGAAATTTTAGATGTCGATTATTTTTTAGAACATAAATTGGAGTATTTCCAGTGGCTTTATGAAGAACATCGCTATGGAAAAGTAGGCATGTATGATCCCGTGTATGAAGCTTTGTTGAAACGAGAAGATTTTAAGAAATTTATCGATCAAAAAAAGCAGGAAGAGACAGATGAAGAATACAACTATTTTGAAGAAGAATATAATAAAATAGCCAACTCTAAAGCATTTAAAGTAGGCTCTGTTCTTTTATATATTCCTCAAAAAATAAAAAAATGGATAACGAAAAAATAAAGAGCATTTCAAAAATGAATGCTTTTTGTTTCTATTGAAAATTCAAAAGATTGTGATAAAATATTAATGAAGAAAAACATGAAGAAAGGAGTTCCTATTACGATTTGTAATTGGGAAATAGAAAATGGATAAAGTAATAGAAAAAGCGGCAACGAAAGAAGATAAAAGAAAAATTTCTTTGCAAAGAGCAAGTGAGTTAAAAGAATATACGTCTGATTTTTTGAAATATAAAAAAAATATCAATGAAAAAATGAATTCGCGGATGAAAAAGCAAAGACTTAATAAAGAAAAAATATTAAAATTTTTAGAGGGAACAGATGAAGATTGGAATGATTGGCACTGGCAATTACGAAATAAGATTACTGATGTCAAAGTGTTAAAAGAACTATTGAATCTAGATGAAAAAGAATTAGAAGAAATTAAGGAAGTTGGAAAACATTATCGTTGGGCCATTTCTCCTTATTATTTATCTCTTATTGATATTGAGGATCAAGAAGATCCAGTGAAAAAAATATCCATTCCCAGTATTTTAGAGCTTGATGATGAGGGAGAAGCAGATCCCATGCATGAAGAATATACGAATCCAGCGGGAAGTATTACTAGAAGATATCCCAATCGACTAATTATTAATGTTACCAACGCTTGTGCTAATTATTGTAGACATTGTCAAAGAAGAAGAAGAATTGGAGAATGTGATCAAGCAACCCCACTTCAAATGATTGAAGAATCTATTCAATATATTCGTGATAATGAAGAAATTACGGATGTATTAATTACAGGAGGAGATCCTTTAACATTGACAGATCAAGTGTTAGAAAATATCATTCGACAACTTCGAGAAATTGAGCATGTAGATATTATTCGTATTGGAACAAGAACTTTAGTTACAATGCCTCAGAGAATTACGGATGAATTGGTTTCCATGTTGCAAAAATATAGTCCAATTTATATAAATACACATTTTAATCATCCATATGAACTTACTAAAGAAAGTATCGAAGCCTGTGAAAAATTGGCCGATCATGGTATTTATTTGGGAAATCAAATGGTTTTACTCAAAGGAATTAACAATGATAAATTCGTTGTTCGATTATTAAATGAAAAACTATTAAAAGCCAGAGTTCGTCCGTATTATATTTTTCATGCCAAACAAGTTATTGGAACGCATCATTTTCAACCGAGTATTGCTGAGGGAATCGAAATCATGAAATACTTACGAGGAAATACTTCAGGACTAGCCATTCCTACTTATATCATCAATGCTCCTGGTGGACTTGGAAAAATTCCTCTATTACCACAATATTTGAAAAAAAATAAAGAGGGGAATTATGTTTTAACTACTTGGGAAGGAAAAGAAATTGAATACATTGAATAAAAAAATCTATCACTATTGATAGATCTTTTTTTATTTTGTTATAGCGTAAAGGGAAGCGCCTCCTAGACGGTCGTTATCGTCATAACTTTGGTTATCCCAAATACTTTGTGTTGAGACCCAAACATTTTTTGATGAATCTAGTGGATCATAAACAAAGGTTTTAGTAGATGAGTTTAATTGAGCGATGACTATTGCATGATTGTATCCTTTAACTGAGAAACTTCCACTCATTGCAGCATAGACAATTTTTCCTTCTGATAACACTTGATCTAATTGTTTTTTACTCGTAATAGGTGTCACTTTTAATCCGTAATGGACAGCGGCTTGATGAATTGCCCAACCATCAGAACCAATTTGATATTGATTAAATGTATTTGTATTTTTATATAACCATTGAGCAATATCGATAGGTAAAATCGTTCTTTCTAAAATAGATTCAAAGGCCATCGCCAAGGAAGTAGGAGTACATCCAGAACCGCCCATGCTACCATGTGGCCAGCGAACATCTTTCCATCTTGGATCTGTTTGTTGATAATAATGAGGAATATATTGAATTTTTTCTAGTTCCCCAGTTGTTTCGTTGAGATAGTAGTAATTGCCATGCACTACTTGTTTTCCTTTTAACAACATTCCAGTTTTATTTCCCATCAAATATTGTTTTCCATCTACTCCGATGAGACCTTTCATTAATTTATGAGTTTTATTACCAAAGTAGTAGCGCTCTCCATCAATATCTGTCCATTGATAAGCTAATTTTCCAGTAACTGGATCGGCATAGAAAGTTTCCCCATTGGAATCAAACCAATTTTTTTGCATATAACCTTTTGTTAAATGAAAATAGTAAGTAACATTGTCGATTGTTTGGATTCCTAATAGAGTATAGTGATCTTTAATATAGTATTTTTTATTGTCATGTTCAAACCATCCATCTTTAGGAACTCGACTTTGATTATCTAAAAAGAAAGGTTTTCCATTTAAAGCTTGCCATCCCGTAAGTCCTTTACCAGAACTCATTCCAAAGAAGTAAGTATCTGCACCAATCGTTTGAAATCCATGTTGAATATAGTTATCTTTTACGAAATAGTAAGAACCTCCAATTTGTTGTAATCCCTGTTTTACACTACCATCGGAGTACAAATAGAACTTCTTATTATTTAA
>CANQMB010000074.1 GCA_947624845.1 uncultured Bacilli bacterium | reverse complement strand
TCATATTTCATTTTATCGATAGCTTGTTTAGCTCCTGGAACTCTCATTTTCATTGAGTTAGAGTTATTATTATTGTTGTTCATCTTTTTCACCTCCTATACATTTATAGATTGTGAAAAAATGACAAAATCATACATTATTTACATTGGTAATTTATACCTAAACTTTTTAAAGTAAACTAGAAAAATCACTTTCTTCTTGATCCGTAATTTTTAAAACTTGCACTTCTTCAACACATTTTTGAATCATCTCTTGATATGGTATTTTTTCTTCCATTTTCACACACATATCTAATCTAGGATGAATCACTGGATGTTTGGGTACAAAAACAGTACAGCAATCCTCATAAGGCAAAATGCTAATATCATACGTATCAATTTTTCGTGCAATATCCATAATTTCCAATTTATCAAGACAAGCCACAGGACGAATCACTGGAATATGAGTAACTGCATTAATAACATTCATACTTACTAATGTCTGGCTAGCAACTTGACCAATAGATTCCCCATTAATTATTACCTTCGCTTGGAATTTTTTTACAAGTTCTTCCATAATGCGATACATCATTCTTCTCATAATCGTAATACAATAATCAGGATTACAATTTTTATATATTTCTTCCTGTATTTGGGTAAATGGAACAATATATAAATGCATACAATTCGTATATTGAACCAATTTTTTAGTTAATTCAATAACTTTATTTCTAGCCTCTAAAGAAGTATGAGGAATTGCTTCAAAATAAACGGCATCTACTCGAATTCCCCTTTTCATTGCCAAATATCCAGCAACAGGAGAATCAATCCCACCACTTAACATTAGTAGTCCTTTTTCTTGAGTTCCAACGGGATATCCGCCACTTCCCAAAATACTATCTGTATAAACATAACTGACGCCATGTTTAATTTCTACAGTAATAGTAATTTCTGGCTGATGAACATCGACAGAAATATTTTTTTTATTTTTTAAAATAATTCCACCTAATATTTTGGCATATTCTAAACTAGAAATAGGAAATGTTTT
Organism: uncultured Bacilli bacterium; assembly: GCA_947624845.1. Lineage (GTDB taxonomy): Bacteria > Bacillota_I > Bacilli_A > RF39 > UBA660 > MGBC119817. The sequence continues at coordinate 3,581 of CANQMB010000074.1, read as the reverse complement.
GTCACTTCTTTTTACTTCTATTTTAAAAGTATGAAAATCTTTGTTCTGAGATATCTCTAAAACTTTTTGTTCAATACTTTCTCTATTAGTATCTACACATTCTGCAATATGATACTTATAAATACCAAAAGTATTTTGAATTACTTTTTCAATTTCTTTTAAATCAGAATCTAAAAATTCAATAGTCATCCTAGAAATTTCGATTTGAATTTTAATATCAAATTTTTTTAACTTATGACGTAGATTTTCTTCTAGCTTTTTTATAAAAAATTTTCGATTCCCTTTTTTGGTAATTAATTCTCCATACTTAATCAAAATCACTTTCATAGAATCACTCCAATATCCGTATTATATCAAAAAAAAGAAAAGAAGAACATCATTTTTCTTCTTTTTCTGCTTCCTTATTTTCAACAGTATCAACTAATGTTTTCGTCCGATACAATTTTTTCTGATATACTCCAAATTCTGAAGGAATTTCTGATATACTATGATATTCTTTTTCCATTTTTTTATTAAATGCATATAAGAACAATTTTTCACTATAAATCTCGTTAAAACCATCTTGTCCATCTTGTTTATAATTATAGCTGACGAACTCCTGCATATCTTCGTCTTTTTTTTCTAAAGTCCAATCACTCACTTTATAAATATTGAATTTTTGAGCCGATAAATCCTGATGATCAATCAAGTATTCTCCACAACGCAATGTTACGTATTTTTTTCCTTGATCATAATCTACCTTTGATTCATTAACATCACAATATTTCTCATCACCAAAAGGATTTTCTATTTTAGAAAACATTTCATTATCTACAAGTTCAACCATATAAATTTGATCATTGCTATTTTCCATTTGATAAGTAGTTGCACTACTACCAAAAAAACGTGCATTGTATTCTAACACTTTAAACTTTTCATGATTGCTAGATTTCAAAGATGTCGTTAATAAAACTGCTGCTAGAATTAAACAAATTACTGAAACTGCTAATACTTCTTTTCCACCAAAACCATTATTATTCTTAATCATCATACACCGCCAATAACTTTTTATATATATTTTCATCTACTAACTTTGTCGTCTTTATAGATGTGTCTAAAGATTTTTTATAGTTCCCCTTAAAGAACTCTTTTTCTGCTTGCTGTAATCCTGCATCCACTTCTGTATAAGTATCACGATAACGATTTCCATAGACAATGATGATTTCAGCCATTTGAGCTGTTTTTATCATCTCGTTTGTCGTGTTATAGAGTTTTAAAACCAAATCTCTTGCTGTATCTACCCTCGTATTTAAAGTTTTTATTACGATTGGTTTCTTTTCTAATTCCTTGATTACTTCTCCAATTGCTTCATTCGCTTCTGCTAGTTGAACAAAATATTCATCTGTAATAATTGGTAATTTATAACTTCGAATTTTAAGCTTACATTGTTTTAAAAAAGATTCAATTTCTACTAGTTGCTCTCTAGCCCTTTCCTCATCATCATACATATTTCCAAGAGACTTTAGTGCAACATCAAAAGATTCTTCCATTTCTTTTAATCGTACAGTTAAATCTTCAATTTCTTTATGTAACATAGAGTAAGGGGTTGAATTCGCTTGAACTCTTTTTTCTAAATTTTGATAATCATCATTAATAACGACCAAAGTTTTATTTACTTCTTTAATAATTTCTAAATCTTCATCGTTTAAATCATAGGTATTTTTAATACTTTCTAATTGATTATAGACATCTGAAACAAGTTTGTTTACTTTCTCCAATTTACTAGAAAAATCTCTATTAATTTCTTCATAAACTTTTCTTGATAATCTTTCTTTTTCAAAATCAACAAATAAAGAATCCAAATAATCTAAAATCGTTTTTAATTCAAACATACAATCTTCTAAATTTAAGACTTTTACTTTATCTAAAATCGTATTAATATTATTCGTGGATTCTTTGATATTATACTCAAGATTTAAGTATTCTAAAGGATATCCTTCTTTAACCATCTCCTGATAGGTGGATTCTACTTCTCTCATTCTTTTAGGAATTAATTGTTTGGCCATCAATAAAACATCTGGTACTTCTTCAATAATAATTCCCATATGATCGATCATAGTATCCAAAGCTTTTACGATATGGACAACTTCATTATACTCATTTTGTTCCATGGCATGTTCAAAATCTAAAAATCTTCGTTCAATATTTTCAAGCTGCAACGCAATTGCCTCTTGCATATCGTCATATAAGTCTTTATGATCTTGATATTCTTTGTTTTCTTTTCGATACTTTGTTTTTAATTTAGTAACAATATTTCTATATTTTTCTTCACTTAAAGTAATTTCTTTAATTTCTTCTATTAGATGATTGGCTTTTTCACGAGCTTTATAAATTTCAAGTTCTGTTTTGGCAATTCGATACCGACAGGTTTGATAATCCTTTTTTTCAAAATAAGTATCTAAATCCACAATCATATCATCTATTTTAGCTAAATTCACTTTTTTAATTTCTTCAAAGCGATCTTGCCAACGATTGAACTTTTCTTCCATTTTTTCATTCTTGATAATAGGTTCCACTTTGGATAATTCAGAAAGAACTGGAGTGGACGCAATTAAGTTTTTCTCGCGCTCTAAATTATCTAAAATATCCCGATATTTAGAAACTCTCTTCTTTCGAATTACAGAGTTGATCATAAAGATGAAAAGAGCAACTAGAATGATAAATGTAGCAATATATAAAAACTGTCCTTGCATATTTACACCCCATATCATACTATTTATTTTAACATATTTTCTTGGTTTTTTTCTACTTTTTTCATAAATTTGTCAAAAAATAGTAGAAACTTCGTTAATTAAGTACAGAAAAAGGGCCAAAAAGAGTTGACTTTTCAATACTTTTCTCATATAATTAATACTGCAATTCACTTGAAACAGCCTATTTAGAGTAAGTAAATGTGTTTTTCCAAGTTAGAGTAACTGAAGCTGTTAAGGCGAAAGAAAAACTCCCTTATTTACGACTAAATAATTTTAAGAGTTTTGTACAAATTAGAAGAAAGGAGAAAGAAAATGGCAAGATATACTGGACCTACGTATAAAAGAGCTCGTCATGTTGGTTTTTCTATTACTGAAACAGGAAAAGAATTAGCACGTCGTCCTTATGCACCTGGTCAACATGGTAATGCTCGTCATGGAAAGCTTTCTGATTATGGAGTTCAATTAAAAGAAAAACAAAAAGTTCGTTTTATGTATGGTCTTAATGAACGTCAATTTAGAAAAACTTTTGACGAAGCTGCCAAAATGAAAGGTGTTCATGGAGAAAACTTCTTAAGATTACTAGAATCTCGTTTAGATAATTTAGTTTATCGTTTAGGTTTCTCAACAACTCGTAGTGGTGCAAGACAACTTGTTAATCATGGTCATATTACTGTAAATGGTAAAAAAGTAGATATCCCATCTTATCGTGTAAAAGTGGGAGATACCATTGCTTTAAAGGAATCTTCTAAAGATCATAAAGCAGCTCTTGAAGCATTACAAAAAATTACAAAACGTGTAGAATTCGTAAAATTTGATGAGAAAAATTTATCTGGTGTGTATGTTAGAATG
>CANQMB010000073.1 GCA_947624845.1 uncultured Bacilli bacterium | reverse complement strand
TTAAATCATGTGGCAAATATCTTAGAGAATGTGATATACTAGTCATAGCGATTAGATCCTTTCTTTAAATGTGTTTGTTGATAATTAACATTTTACTGGATCAATCGCTTTTTGTATGTTCTAATCGGTGTCACATCAATTGTAACACTACAAAATTAATTTTTAACGGATTTTCAATGAATAGCTATTTTTTATTCCATATGGTATAATTTTATTGTATGGCAGTAATTTAGTATAATAATATAATTCAACTACATTAGATAATGGGTGATATGAATAATAAAAAAGAAGAAAGAAATGCTAGACTAATGAAAAATAATTATATTGAATACGCAAATAACATATTTGAGGAAAGATAATAAGAAGTGTTTATGAGAAACAAAATTATATTAATAGGTAGTGATAATGATTATCATAAATTATTAAAAAAACTTTTTATATATAAGAGTATTTTATATTACAATACAATTTTTGTAGTTGAAAATAATATTAGGAATGAAATGATAGATTCTATAATCAATGCCTTAAATATAAAAAAACGTAAAAAAAGAATAAATTTTATATATGATCAATCATGTGATTTAATTGATAAAAAGAATAGGAACATGAATATATGTGGTTTTAAAAATGGGAAATGTTATATTCAAAGAAAATTAAAAAGTGAAAAGTGTAATGGATGTTGTAGAATGTGTATGTATCAAACAAAGAATGGATGTTCCACCAAAAATCTTTCTTGTAAAATGTTTAACTGCTCCGAAGTAAGAAAGCGATATGAAGTGATAGAATATGACAATTTAAAATTACTAAAAGTATTAAGTTTAAAAAATCAAATAATAATAAAATCGGATTATTTTTCAAAAAGAGAAGATGTATTAAAAGATTTATATTCTTATACTTTCACTTATTCTACTTTGAAAATTGTTTTCAGAATCACAAGAGATTTTATTAAAAAAAGTATAGCGAGGTGTGATTATGATAAGTGCTGATCAGTTGTATAAAAAGACGAAATTACCAATGAACGATGAATTAATTCATCAAATTTTGCAATGTTATTTAGATATTTCAAGAACTGAGATGATGGGGTTTAGTGACATTAATACTTTAATTTATCAAAAAATTAATTTAATAGATACAAAGGAAACACACGCTTTTAATGAAAAAAAAAGAAGAGATTTTTGTGAAAAAGTAAATCGTGATTATATGGAATCAGGAAACATAAAAAGAAATAAATATGGAGCCATTATTGATCCTACTGAAAGGATGCCAGGATGGAAAATATTTCGTTCCTGGGATTTATTAGGAACAAAAGACTTACCGCCAAATGCGATTGCGCATAGATTTTATATCGCTGCCAAACCTGAGGTTGTTCATGAATTATGTAGCGAATTCTATGATAAATTCAAAGAAGCAAAGATTCCCTTCTATTTTAAATATGATGAAAGTGAGAAAAGAACGAGAAGAGATAAGGTTGTGGTATATACTTCTAATGAATTTTTTCAACAAACTTATGATATTGTTACTAAACTTATGAATGAAAGATCGGATTTAGCAAATGAATGTTATGATCCATCTATTATAATGGGAAAATTAGGGAATAAAATAGGATATGCAATGAAAGATACCTCCTCTTCTTCCTCATATACTTCTACGATTTGTCAGTCTTTTGCAGATGCTCTAAGTCCAAGTATACAAGATTTTTTAAAGAGGAATCCTCATATATCTGTTATAGAAAACAATCATGAAATCCTCGCCAAAGATTATTATAAAAAAGATATGATTTATAGTGAAGAAAAGGTAAAAACTAGAATCTTAGTGAATATGTTTCTAAAGATATATCCATCTTATAAATCTCTTTTATATAATAAAATTAGATCTGAATTAACAAAGAATGGAATTAATTTAGATAGTATTTGTTTTAATGAAAAAGTAAAACAAGAACTAGAAGAAGTATATAAAAAAGAAAAAGCAAATAAAGCAAAGGGGATCCGTCTACCGAATGGAAAAACAATGACAAAACAAGAATATTTAGAAAAGAATAATGTAGAGTATTGGGTGCCACTAACTGCAAAAGTTACTTTGAGAAATGGAACAGTAATGACAGGGGAAGAATTTATTAAGGAAGCTTTAAAAGTGGCGAAGAATTTTAACACATTTCAAGAGTTAATGTTCACTTATGCGGATAGAGTGGATAGAACAGCAAATATTCCAAATAAAAAAGTGGCAGAATCTACACCAAGTATTTCACCAAAGCAGTCCACTAACAAGAAAAAGCAGGATCAGATGAATGATGCAAAAAAAATATTGGAGCAACAATATAAAGATGCAGAAAACCAAGCAATAAACATGGCAAATGAACAACAAATGAGAGATTTAAAACGAATGATGGAAGATGATTTTTTTGGAAAAAAAGAAAGGGAAAAAAAACAAAGGCAAGAAACTTCACTGAAAGAAAACAGTTTTAAAGAAAATCACTTGAATGGAATCAAAAGATAGTATTATAGGAGAAGAAGAGATCTTATCAGGAGTACAAAAACAATTGTAATAAAATTTTTGTAATAGACCGTGGAAAGATTATTGGTGTTGGGCCTCATAAAGAACTTTGGAAAAATAATAAATAAAAAGGAGGAAGTAACTTGCCAAAAACAGAATTTGAAATTAAAATCTTAGATAATTCTTTACAAGATGCTTTTTTTCATTTTACGGAACAAGAAAATTTATCTTCAATTAATGAAAATGGGTTAAATCCTGCAATTGGAAAACATTCAAATCAAATAGAAGAATCAGAAAAAGTATTTTTCAGCAAGGGATTTGAAGGAGTGTTACAAAACTGTGATGTCTGGTTAAAATGGCTCATGAATAAAGCTTATAGTCAAACAGACCGCTTCCATTTTTATAGTGGGAAAAACTTGGATGAAAGAAAAGAAGAACAAAGAAAATGGGATTACGAATTTAGAAATAGATCCTATTTACATGATCATGAAAAATTAGAACCATTTTTTGAAAGAATTTATCAGGGCATGAAAAATCAAAAATATTTTATCTTAGATTTAGAAGAGAATATCGATTTTAAATATGATGACATTGATGAACCCAAAAAAAAAGCCAATGAAAATAAAGAGAAGAATCCAATTTCCTATATGTATGCTAAAGAAATGTATGGAGATTTTAGTAATTTTGATATTTATACAATGGATCCATGGAATATGCATACTTTAAAAGATCATGGAGTAAAACGAGAAAAAATTTATCAGCTTGTGACCAAAGATAAAAAAGATGATATGGTTTCAATTATAAGTGAAATATATAATAATTATAAAAAACCAAATGTACAATATGATATGTTGGATTCTTATATGAATTTTGTCAAAAAAAAGCAAGAAGAATATGAATCTTCTTCATCAAATATTCATATGAAAACGATCCATTTATCATCCTTAAATTCACCTATGATAATAAATAAAAAACAGTTTTCTCCTATGGAACAAGAAGTAAAAAACGATCTAAATTCTATGTTTGTTGAATCGTCAAAAAAAGATGGATCAAAAGATAAAAATATAAAAACGCTTTCCAATTCGAATGGTTTTATTGGTATTGTAATGTTAACAATTATAATTGCAATCAGTATCATGATTGGTTATTTTTTATCTCAAATGGTAGCCTAAAAGCAAAAAAGAAAAGATTCTAGCATATTATAAAATTAAATGATACAATGATAAAAATAAATCTTGAAAAGAGGAGTAGGAGATGGAGAAGTTTCAAGCGATTAAAAAAGCCAGTATACTTGGAATGATTGGAAATATATTCTTATTTGTGATCAAAGGAATTACAGGCTTTATTACAGGAAGTCAATCGATGATTGCAGATTTCTTTAACAGTGCAGGGGATATATTTTCATCGATCATGACGTTTATAGGAAATAAAATATCTTCCCAACCTAAAGATGATGATCACAATTTAGGCCATGGAAAAGCAGAATATATCTATTCTTTATTAATTAGTTTAGTGATGATTTATGTTGCTTTTTATGTTTTTAAAAGTTCTTTTATGTCTCTAATCTATGGAAAGACATATGATTTTTCTTATTGGCTAATTATTGTCTGTATTCTAACGATGATTATTAAGTTTTCATTATATATATACACAAAAATGGTTTACAATAAATTTCATAATTTATTAATTAAAGCAAATTCTAAAGATCACCGAAACGACTTTTTATTAACTTCACTAAATTTACTGGCGTGTTTTAGTAGTTTAAGCCATATATATTATCTTGATGGAATTGTCGGTATTGTGATTGCTTTATGGATTTTAATTTCGGGAATTAAAATTTTTAAAGAGAGTTACGATATATTAATGGATAAATCTATTGATGAAGAAACAAAACAAAAAGTTCTTTCTATTATTTATGATCATAATGAAGTAAAAAAAGTAATTCACTTTAATTCTACGCCTGTTGGATATCAATATCAGATTTCTTTTACTATTTATGTCGATGGAAATTTATCGACTTTTCGGAGTCATGAGATTGCAAATCACTTAGAAAAAGAAATTGATGAAAAAATTCCAGAAGTATATTTAACAGTGATTCATGTGAATCCAATTAAAATAGAAAAAGAAGAGGCGACATAAAAAAATCGACGAATCAAAGTCGATTCCTAAATTGAAATTTCAACCGCACCACCTGGTGCGGCTTTTTTGATACAATAAAGGAGCCAAATCCCGGCAAGGA
>CANQMB010000072.1 GCA_947624845.1 uncultured Bacilli bacterium | reverse complement strand
CACCTTCGTCCGTATCAAAAATTTTATTTAATTCTTCATCGGACTCATCACAAACTGCTTTTATAATTTTTCCATCTTTAAAAGTCAATGATACATGATGAAATACCTGACCTTGATATGGACTTGGTGTATTGTAAGTGATGGTTCCATTGATACTATCTTTTACAGGGGCCGTATAAAGTTCTCCATCTGGAATATTTTTTTCTCCAGTACAGGGAATTGCTGGTAAATTTTTAATAGAAAATGTAAGATCTGTATTCTCTCCTGTAATTCGAACACGATCTGTCTTTTCCATTAATTCTTTTAAAGGTTGAATATCTTTACTCATTTTTCTATAATCGACTGTCATAACATCCCAAGCGAAATCTTCAAATTCAGCAGTGGACATTTTACTATTATAGGCATCTAAATTAGAAGGATAATTCAAAAGGACCCATTTTCGCTTATTAATTCGAATATCGTCGGCTTTTTCTAATTTCTCTCCCATATATTTTAACATTTCATAATCCATATCTTTTGTTTCATAATCATTGTAATTGTAACGAATATTAATATAGGCATCCGTTCTTTCTACTTCCCGTTCTCTTCTGATTTTCAACTCTTCAATCCGATTTTTTTTCATTGTCTTACCAATATAAGCATTTAAAGTAGGATCGTACATTGATAAAAAGCAGATGGCTCCTTTTTCTTGTAATTTCTTTATAATTTCTAAAACAAACTCTCTAGCCTCTTTAGGAAAAGAAATTTCTACTCGATCATTTTCCTGAATATCCAAAGAATAATCTACAATCGTCTCTGCTAATTTTTTCATTTTTTCTGAAGTCATATAATCATTTTTCCTTTCTACTACATAAAATAACATAAAGGAGGATATTTTATGTATCGTAATAATTATATTATACCATCAAACACCAATTCTATGTATCCAAATTCTATGAATTTTAAATCAAACAATCCAGAGGAAAGATTTTTATTTCCCTTTGTCGTTGGTGGTTTAGCTGGTACTGCGTTCGGTTATGGTCTTTCAAACAGACGTCCTAACTATTATCCAACTCCATACCCTTATCCATATTATGGACCACAACCAAATTTTATCTATCCATTTAGATAAAAAAAGACATTCGTCTTTTTTTTTTAGGCATTTTGTAAAAGAGGTAAATCGATCGTTACTGTAGTTCCTTTTCCCAAACTGGAATGATATTTTATTGTTCCTTCATGAAGCTCAATAATTTCTTTCGATAGACAAACACCCAATCCAGTACCCTTTTCCTTTGTTGTATAAAACATCTCATCTACTCTTTTTAATGTCTTCGTATCCATTCCCATACCATTATCTTTAATATAAACTTGGATTCGATCTTTTTTTTCACAAATTGTAATCCAAATTTTTGCTTTTCCCCTATTTTTTTTCGCCTCAATGGCATTTTTCAAAAGATTCACAAAAACTTGTTTCATTCGATAATAATCTAACATCAGATAAAATTCATCATCTGGAACTTCTAAAAATATTTCAATTTCATTTTTACGAAATAAAGGATTTAGAGAATCACAAATTTCTTCTAATAATAAACATAAATCTACTTCTTCTTTTTCAATTTTTACTTTGGTACAAGATAAAAAGTCATCCATTAAAATTAAAGTTCTTCCAATTTCATCTTTAATAATTTTTGTATAACGCTCAACGGTTTCAGGTTCATTATAATCCATCATATCTAAATATCCCTTACAAACAGCGATTGGATTTTTAATTTCATGCGTAATTTTAAATAACGACGCTCGAACTCTTTTTTCTTTTTCTAAAGCGTTTAACGTCGCATTTAAATCCATGATTTCTTCTCCTTTCCAAAGAAAGTATAAAATCAAATAAGAAATAAAAATAAAGATACAAATCACACCTAAAACATAAAAAATATTACGAATCGGATCGACATCTGCTCGAATAAAAACATTCAATTGAATAGAAATTGCAAAAGCTTTTAAAATAACAAAAAGATGAATTGGATTTTTAATAAACTTCTTTTTTGTGAATAAATAATGATAAAGAATAAAATAAATTAAATATTCAATAACGAATAGAAAAATTTGTACTTTTAACACTTTATGACAATAAATAATACAAATGAGTGAAATAATAATCACTAAAAAATTATTTTTCTTCAAGTAAGCAAGAAGAAGCGGAACATTTAAAAGAATTAGAGAAACAATAGGATCATAGTTAATTCCAAAGCGAATAATAAAATAAATGGAGGAGAAAACAGCAATATTAAAAAAAATTTTTTTCTCTTCTAAATCCATATTACGAATATAGGCAATATAAATTAAATAGATAGTAATTGGAAATAATAAATAGACTACGTTGACAATTAGAGTCTGCATCATGGTTAACATCTTCATTCCTTCTTTCTTTTATTATTATAGAAGATGCTTTTGTCGTATTTTGTCGAAAAATGAAAAAAAGTGACGAAATTTATCACTTTAAATCATCAATATACTTTTTTAATTGTTTGGAGTTAGGCCCTAAAATAATTTTTAATTGATTATCAATTTCTACAATTCCCTTGGCTCCTAATTTTTGAATTCCTTCTTTATTCGCTTTTCCAACATCTTTTAAAGTTGCTTTGAATCTCGATAAATTAATCTCTGTTTCAATGATATTTTCTTTTCCCCCTAAATATTCTACTAATTTGTTGAAATCCATATTGGCATCTTTTTTCGTTGCCTTTAGTATGGCTAATAAAATAATGACTAGTACTACTACTATAATTAAATATTCCATTTGTATCACCTATTCTATTGTATCAGGAAATGAAAAAAAAAGAAAGAAATTATTGTAGTAGTTTCTCATATAATGATATAGGTGTTCATAAGACACAAAGGAAACATTTACGAATATTCTATATTAGAAATAGATAGAGGAGAGATAATATGTCCAATGAAAAGGATACTTGCTGTTTAGCAAAAATATTAAAAGTTATTGACATTCTACAAAAAAACGCGAGTGATGATATCTGTGTAGAAGAAGGCTGTAGTAAATCTTATTTAGGAGAAAGAACAAATACTTTATGTTATAACACTCGTCCAATTACTCTATATACTAAAAACAATTCTTTATTTACTTCTACTTATGAGCTAAATAATACCATGGGTACTAGCAGTGTATTTCGAGTAGAGAACGTAGATGGATGTTGTGCAACTTTACGTGTTTTAGCTCCTGGTACTACAGAAGAGAATCCATATCAAAAAACTAGTAGTTTTGTAACTGTCAATCTAAAATGCATATGTGCCCTACAATGTCTAGATGATATTCGTTTAGAGGGTATTTAGAAAGGAGAATTCGTTATGTGTGATCATGAAATTCAAGACATCTCATCTTGTGAATGTCTATATCGTATCTTAGAGACGATCGTAAATTTACAACAACAAGAAAAACCAAATCATTGTTTTAAAGGTTGTGATAAACCTTATCTAGGACCAGAAGAAAATTTTACTTGTTATAATACACGTCCTATTAGTTTATACAACTGTAATACGGGAACTAAATGGAGTTTTCCTTATTCCATAAACAATGTTCCTGGAACAAGCACAGTCTTTCGAGTAGAATCTTTAGATAATTGCTGCTGTACTTGTCGAGTTTTACAGGAAGTGACAGAAAATGGAAGTACAACTTATAACTCAACAGATGATTTCTTTACGATTAATCTCGATTGTGTAAGCGCTATTCAATGTTACGCAGATACTTACGTTGATCTTTGCTAGAAAAGATTGCCAAAAGAGCAATCTTTTATTTTTTTTCTATTTTAATAATTTCAGAAATGGGAATTAAATCATTATCGAAAGTGAGCACCTGCCCTTTCGTTTTCGCAATTAAACTCGTATCATAAATTTTATTTTTCGTATAAATTAACAGTTCTGTATTAAAAGAATAAGTGGGTTTCTTAAAAATATCGTCAATTACTTGTTCAATTTCTCTCCGATCATGATAAAAATCTTCTTTCTTTTTTGATAACGCCTCTCCGTAATAGATTTTTTTATTATTATTAATTTCTTTATCAATCTTATTTTGATAAATTTTTGGTAATTTTGGCAATTTTTTCACTCCTTTTCATAATATTTTATGTTTTTAGAAATAAATCTTGCTTATTTTTGGTATAATATAATTACGAAAGGAGAAATTATATGTTACACAAGAAAAAATTAGACTTAGGAATTATCATTCCTCTCCTTTGTTTTTTTGGACTTAGTCTTTTAACAATTTACAGTGCTTCCACCTATATTTCTAAAAGTTTAGGAAATTTAGCATTAAAACAGTTTATCTGGTATGGGGTTGGATTTTTCTTAGTACTGATATTAATGAGATTAAAAAATAATTATTTATATCAACATGCCTTTCTATTCTATGGAATTTGTAATTTATTGCTTTTTATTTTATTATTGTTTGCACCAGAAATTAATAATAGCAAATGTTGGTTTGTAATTCCTGGAATTGGAAGTTTTCAACCGAGTGAATTTATGAAAATTATTCTAATTTTAACTTTAGGTGTCATGATTCACAATTTCAAGATGCAATATAATAACCCGACCATTCGAGAAGAATTTATCTTTATTTTAAAAACTTTATTTATTGTCTTCATACCAAGTGTTCTCACATTTTTAGAACCAGATACGGGAGTCGTAATTATTTACTTAGTGATTTATGCTAGTATGATGTTTTTATCTGGAATTCGAGCCCGTTGGTTCTTTTTGGCTTTTCTTATTCTTATGGGAATTGGCGGAAGTATTTTGTATCTTTATTTCTTTCAAAAAAATATATTTATCGGTATTTTTGGAAATGATCTTTTTTACCGTTTAGAGCGCATCTTCGATTGGAGAACAGGGAG
>CANQMB010000071.1 GCA_947624845.1 uncultured Bacilli bacterium | reverse complement strand
GTTTCTTGGGATTGCAGTGGGCACTAAGTGGTGATCAAGCCATACCATAGGTATTAACTTCTAGAAATGGGGAACCGCATAATTGGTAACGATTATGTAGAAGTTAGGGAAAGCCTGCTTGACCTAAGGCTCAAAGTTTACCAAGAAGCCGCCATTATAATAGAAGATAGAAAGCAAAAGAACTTTTGCTTTTTTTCTTGGATTTAGTATATAATGGAAATAGGTGAAGATATGAATCGTGCAGAAAAAAGTAAAATTAAGGAAGAACTTCGTAATTTGGAAGTTCAAACGAGAAGAAAAGAAAAAAAGAAAAAAGAAGTGATTCAGTGGTCTTGGATTGTTACTATTTTTCTTCTTTCATTTTTCCTTTCTTTGAATTTATCTTTCTTATCTGAAGTCATTATTAAAAGATCTACTTTGATTATTAGTATTTTAATTACCATCTTTTTTATATTTTTAGGTATCTTGTTTGATATTATTGGAGTTTCAGTAACATCGAGTGATGAGACTATTTTTCATTCGATGAGCGCAAGAAAAGTTCGAGGGGCAAAAGTAGCCGTTCAATTTAAGAAAAACTCAGATAAAGTCTCTAGTTTTTGCTGTGATGTTGTCGGTGATATTTGTGGTATTATTTCAGGAGCTTCGGGTATTACGATTACAGCCCTTTTAGTTCATCAATTTGATTTTAATTTATTGTTAACTACACTCGTTGTCACTGCAAGTATTTCTGCTTTGACAATCGGGGGAAAGGCGATTGGAAAGAGTTTTGCAGTCAACAAAAGCAATATTATCTTGTATGAGTTTGCTAAAGTCGTCTCTTACTTTTATTCTTGTAAATAGCTGAGAAAATCTCAGCTTTTTTTATTGTAGTAGCTTTTTTTTGTAAAATATGTTATAATAGGAAACTAATTGAAAAGGGGGGATTTGATGGAAATTGTAATGAGTCGTGAAAAACTTTCTGATTTGTTTGAAAATGGCATTTATTTGGGGGAAGGTTACGAAGGCGTTGTCTATCGGAAAAAAGATACGGCCTATAAGATTTATCATGAAGATTCTAAGAAACATTGCCTAAATTATTCGCAAATTATTGAGTTTTCACAAATTCCTACTCAAAGAATTTTAATGCCTCAAAATCCAATCGTAAGTGATGAGAATCGTTTATTAGGATATACATTGCCTGCAATTGATAATTATCAAAAAGAGACGATGTTAAAACAGAATACTGAAAAATTTATTGACGAACTCTTTTTATTGGAAAGAGATTCTAAAATATTAAGAACAAACAACATTGCTATTTGGGATTTAATGTATCAAAATTTTGTCTATAATGGTTCCATTTATTTAATAGATCCTGGAAGTTATGAAAAAAAGGCCTTTTGGGCTAGAGATAATCAAAGAGTATTAAATGAGTTTATTATTACGGATTTATTAGGTACCTTTTTTATAAAAAAAGGTGGTAAAAGAAAGGCGAGAAAAATTATAAATGACTATTTAAAAACAGAAGGGTTTATCGGTTGGCGATTAGAAGAAGAAATGAAAGACTGTGAAGATGTAGGAACTTATATTAAAAAAGTTTTAAAAAAGAAATAAACAGGAAATTTTCTTGTTTTTTTCTTTTTAGTATAGTAAAATTACTAATAGTTTTGGGAGTGATTAGATGATTCAAGTACAAAATGTGACATTGCGCTTTGGAAAAAGAACGTTGTTTGAAGATGTGAATATTAAGTTTTCTAGTGGAAACTGCTATGGATTAATTGGTGCAAATGGCAGTGGAAAATCTACTTTTTTAAAAATTTTAACTGGAGAGGTGGAAACGACCAGTGGAGAAGTCATTGTCACTAAGGGAGAGAGAATTTCTTTTTTAAAACAAGATCACTATGCTTTTGATGAAATGAAAGTTTTAGATGTCGTCATCATGGGGAATACCCCTCTTTATGAAATTATGAAAGAAAAAGAAAAAATTTATAGTCAGACCGAATTTAGTGAAGCAGATGGAATGCGTTTAGCTGATTTAGAAGCAGAGTTTATGGAATTGAATGGATGGAATGCCGAAAGTGATGCTACGATACTTTTAAACAACTTAGGGATTCAAGAAGAAAATCATCATCGTCTCATGAAAGAAATTCCCGTAAAAGAAAGAGTTAAGGTTTTACTCGCTCAAGCACTTTTTGGGAATCCAGATATTTTACTTTTAGATGAACCTACCAATAGTTTAGATATTCATGCCATCGAGTGGTTAGAAGAATTTTTAATTAATTTTCATAATACGGTCATCATCGTTTCCCATGATCGCCATTTTTTAAATAAAGTTTGCACACATATTGTGGATATTGATTATGGTAAAATGAAACTTTATATTGGAAATTATGATTTCTGGTATGAATCTTCTGAACTTTTACAAAGACAAATGAGAGAGTCCAACAAGAAAAAAGAAGAAAAGATAAAAGAATTGCAATCTTTTATTGCGAGATTTAGTGCCAATGCTTCCAAAAGTAGACAGGCAACCTCTCGAAAAAAAATGTTAGAAAAGATTCAGCTAGATGAAATTGTTCCCTCTTCTAGAAAATATCCTTATATTGACTTTAAAATTGATCGTCCTGCTGGAAAAGAAATTTTAAAAGTAGAAAATTTAGTAAAAGAAGTCCATGGAAAAAAGATTTTAAATAAAATATCATTTACGGTATTAAAAGGTGATAAAATAGCTATCCTAGGTCAAGATGATTTTGTGAAGACGACGTTATTCAATATTTTAACGGGAAAAGAAAAATATGATAAAGGACAAATCGAATGGGGAAAAACAATTGAATATGGCTATTTGCCTCAGGATTATACTCACTTTTTTGAAAGTGATCAAAATATTCTAGAGTGGATTGGTTCTTATTATGATATTAAAGATGAAACGATTTTACGAGGTTTTCTTGGTAGAATGTTATTTTCTGGAGAAGATGTTTTTAAAAAAGTTAACGTGTTATCCGGAGGAGAAAAAAGCCGGTGTATGTTATCAAAAATTATGCTGGAACAACCGAACTTCTTAATTTTGGATGAACCTACGAATCATTTAGATTTAGAGAGTATTACTTCATTGAATAAAGGATTAGTTCATTTTCAAGGAGAAATTCTTTTGACGACGCGCGATTATGAACTCAATCATACTGTTTGTAATCGTATTATTGAAATTTTAGATGATGGAACGATTATTGATCGAAGAGTTCCTTATGAAGAGTATATAAAAAATTCAAATAAATAATATTTGAATTTTTTTATGGAATGGGAATTTGTCCTTTCTCACAACGATTTCCCCAAGCATCGATTAGTTGGTTTTCTTTTTTTACACAAATGATTTCACAATGATTGGCACATTTTCCACAAGAAGTTCCTACTGTTGTAAAATTAGAATCAGTAATATCAAAAGAAAAATCAACTTCCTCTTGGTCTTTTGATAAAATAGCAACACCGATGGCCCCCATTAAATGACCATCCGGATCGGTGATAATCGGGCAATTTAAAATTTCCTCAAATGCTTTTACGACTCCAATATTTTTGGAGACTCCGCCTTGAAATATAATTGGACCTTCGATTTTTTTCCCTTTGCCTACGTTGTTTAAGTAGTTGAGTGCAACACTATGACAAAGACCAGCCACGATATCTTTTTTCTTATGACCCATTTGGGCTTTATGAACTAGATCGCTTTCTGCAAAGACTGTACATCTTGCGGCAATGGGTGTTGGATTTGAACTGGAGAGGGCAATTTCTCCAAATTTTTCTACTGGAATATCCAATCTCTTCGCTTGACTAGAAAGAAAAGAACCAGTGCCTGCAGCACAGAGCGTATTCATTGCGTAATCGACGACAATTCCATCTTGAATTAAAATAATTTTAGAATCTTGACCTCCAATTTCTAAGATTGTACGAATATCAGGATAGCGAGATAAAGTTCCAATAGCGTGGGCGGTAATTTCATTTTTTATAATATTTGCATTGAGCATGGTTCCAATTAATCTTCTAGCAGATCCCGTAGTACCCACACCGACAATTTTAATTTTTTCACTTCCTTTTTGCAATATTTTTAAAAGTTCTTTTACTGCTTGAATTGGATTTCCTTTGGTCATTAGATAGCCACTGGCTAAAATATGATTCTCTTGATCTATAAGGACTCCTTTGGTAGAAATAGATCCAATATCGATACCTAAATATCCTTTCTTCATAATTTATCCCTCCGAAAATTAATTAAATCGTAAAAAGCCTCTAACCTTGTCTTTATTCCTTCTTCGGATGTTTGATTATCAAAAGAGAAGAATAAGATTGGAATATTTGCTTCTTTGGCTACTTTTTGAATAATTGACATCGCTGCAATTTCTGGAGTACAGCCAAATGGCTTGGTGTGAATGATTCCATCAAAATGATGTTTTTTCGCATAGATCACTCGGTAAACATTATCGAGTCCATCGGCTCCTAGCGTATATTTACAATACTTTCGACAGGAAAATAACATGTGCCTCGTCAAAAATTTTTTTTGCCATAATAAATAACTGAGATTGGTAAACCGTTTAATTTCAATATTCATCTTCGCCATTTCTTCTTCTAAAAAGTAAGTAGAAAAGGGTTCCATTGCCGTATATAGTTCTCCAATAATTGCAATTTTTAAAGGTTTTTTTGGCTTTTTCACTTTTAAATGTTTAAACCGATATTTATATTTGAAGTAAAGAAATATTAAATGAACGAGAGAGTTGTTTTTTTCCATTTCTTTTAACATTTCTTTCTTTAATGTTTTAAAACTGTTCTTTTTCATTTCAAAACCAATATTTTTTCGAATGATTTTATCTGTTTGATCCATAAAATAAATAAAGAAAAACGCATATAAAAATTCATGAAAGAACATTTTCCATGTTAATTTATCGTTTAATTTCTTAAAAATGTGATAAACTTCCTTTATTCTTAAGTGATCTCTACTGATAATTTTATAAAATTGAAATTGATAACCTAAATCTTTTAAAATTTTCTCTTGTACTTCTGCGTAGTAGCGATATCTACAACCACCACCGGCTTGAAATAAAATTGTGGCGCCATTTTCTAATGTTTCAATAAAGT
>CANQMB010000070.1 GCA_947624845.1 uncultured Bacilli bacterium | reverse complement strand
AACTAAAATAGGTATTTTCTATATTCATTTTTCTTTTAACCTCATACCATATCTTCTTCATTTGCTTATTTCCTTTTGCCATAAAGTTAGATACTTTATGGCTTTTTCGTGTGATATGAAGATATGGCAAGGAAATTTAATTTTTTGACTAGAAATTTGACCAGTTATTTATTTTCTTATTCATCTCTCTTTCTTTTTCCTATCGACATTTTTTGACTATTTTTTTACTGATTATTCTCTCTTATATAGATGTATTTATTGATAAATTCGATTGTTTATTATATAATTTGATTAGAAAATCATAATAAAAATAAGACCATAAAGTATCTAACTTTATGATTTCTTTTTTATAATTTCAAAATAAAAAATCTACTAATTCATTTTAGTAGGTTTTTTTACTTTTTCTTTATCAGATATACTATTATTTCTAAAATAGAAATAATAAGTATCTTCATTTCCTGTCATTAAACTATGCATCTCTAAATCATAAATCGCGTTCAATGTCAATTTTTCTTTTTGTTTATAATAAGCAATTGCTTTTTGATTGTATTCTAAAACATCTCCATCTTTAGTAATATAGTAAGTACAATTCTCTGTTGATATGAATTCTCCGTTTGTATCCATATTAGCTAAATAATCATCAACAATCGCATCTACGAGTGTTTCATGATTGGTCATAATCACATCTACATAACGAATACGAACATTTTCCTTTGTTTCATTTTTTCTTTTTTCAAATTGCAATAAAGAATTATCATTTAATAAAATCTCAAATACGATCTCTTTCTCTTGATCTTTTAAAATTGTATTTTCCATCAGATACCCCCTATAGTCTATTATCTTTTTACTTCTACTAAATCATAAACTTCAATAATATCTTTTTCTTTATAATCTTGACAATTTTCTAAAGTAAGACCACAATCCATTCCTTTTGAAACTTCTTTTACTTGATCTTTTTCTCTCTGTAAGGTTTTTACTTTTCCTTTATAAACAATAATATCATCTCGAATAATACGGGCATTACTATTGTTTTTTATGGTTCCAGTTAAGACATGACATCCAGCAATAAGACCAACTTTTGAAAATTTAAATATTTGTCTGATCTCTAATGTTCCTGTTACAACTTCTTCATAAATTGGTTCTAGCATTCCTTTCATTGCCTGTTCCATGTCCTCTACTACTTTATAAATAATGTCATACGTTCGAACTTCAATTCCATACTCTTTTGCCATATCCATCGTTTTTGAAGATGCTCTAACATTAAATCCAATAATAATCGCATTAGAGGCTTGAGCTAAAACGACATCACTTTCTGTGATTCCTCCAACCCCACCACGAATAATTTGAATTTTTACACCTTCTACTTCAATCTTTTCTAACGAAGAACGAACCGCTTCTAAACTACCATTGACATCCGCTTTTAAAACTATGTTAATTTCTTTAATTCCAGTTTGAATTTTACTAAACAAATCTTCTAAGCTCATTCCTGTACGATTTGTATCTTGAGCTTTTGCTCTTAATTTTCTTTCCTCTGCGATTTGTTTTGCTTGTTTTTCTGTTTCGAAAGCCATGAATTTATCTCCCGCTGCAGGAAGTTCAGATAATCCTGTAACTTCTACTGGCGTCGATGGTGTAGCATCTACAATATTTTCTCCTAAATCATTTTTTAAGGTTCGAACTTTTCCAAAACTAGTTCCAACCACAATAGGATCCCCTAAACGAAGAGTTCCGTTCTGAATTAAAAGACTTACAACCGATCCTAAATGTTTATCCATTCGAGCTTCAATAACAGCACCTGTAGCATAACGAGAAGGATTGGCTTTATATTCTTGCATCTCGGCAATTAATAAAATATTTTCTAGTAATTCATCCACACCTTCTCCTGTATGAGCAGAAATTTTATTTACAATAACATCTCCACCCCATTCTTCTGGTGTAAGACCGTTTTCCACAAGTTCAGACATTACTCGATCTACATTTGCATTTTCTTTATCAATTTTATTAATTGCAACAATAATAGGAACACCAGCAGCCTTGGCATGATCAATGGCCTCTTTGGTTTGAGGCATGACTCCATCATCTGCTGCAACGATAATAATAACAATATCTGTAACACTCGCTCCTCGAGCACGCATCTGAGTAAAAGCCTCATGTCCTGGCGTATCAATAAAAGTGATTTGCTTTCCCTTACAAGTAACGGAATAGGCACCAATTGCCTGAGTAATTCCTCCCGCTTCTCCACTTGCAATATGAGATTTTCGAATCATATCCAAAAGTGTCGTTTTTCCATGATCGACATGACCCATAATAGTTACTACTGGAGGACGTTCTTTCATATTTTCTAAATCATCTACAATATCATACTCTTCAAAATTAGAAATATCTGCACTCTCTGATTTTTTCAATGATTTTTGATATTCACTGACTAAAATTTCTGCTGTATCATAGTCTATACTTTGATTCATATTGGCCATGACTCCAAGTCCAATTAATTTTTTTACAACCTCAGAAGGAGAAACATTTAACTTTTCAGCAAGAGAAGATACTGTCATATTCTCTTCATAAAGAATTGTATTTTCATCCTGAACTTGTTCATTACTCTGTAATTTTTCTCTATGTTTATAAATCTTTTTTCTTTCCTTTAGAAAATCTTTTTTTGACTCTTTATTCTTTGTAGATTTTGGTTTTACTTTTTGAAAATTTACTTCGTTATCTAAATCAAGTTTAGTTCCTTGTGCTAAATCTAAAGCTTTATCATAAGTTCTTTCTTCTTCTAGCTTTTCTTCAGCCACTTCATCATTTTCTGCCACATAATCTACTTGATCTTGTAATTCATTATCTAAAATAATAATATCATCTTCACTTAGAGGAGAATTTTCATCTTCATAAGAAATCCCTACTTTATCACATAAAGCTTTAATTTCTTCTACACTCTTATCTACATCTGTAGCATAATCAAATAAACTCATCATTTTTCTTCACCTCCAACTTCTTGAATAATTATTTTTTCTATTTCATTATACAACTGATCATCAATTGGACATTCTAATTTTTTTTCTAATATTTTACTTTTCTTTGCTTGTTGTAATACTTCTAGACTTTTTTTAATATAAGCACCTCTTCCATTTGCTTTTCCAATCGTGTCAATACTTACATTTTCTTCTTTATCTCTCACAATTCTAAGTAATTGCCTTTTGGGAAGTTGTTCTTTGGTAACAACACAAGTTCTCATTGGTATTTTTCTTACTTTCACAAATGTTCCTCCTTTTACTTATATTTCAAATAGTTCTATTTTAGACTACTTTTATTCCTCTTCTTTTCTTAGATAGATTCCTTCTTCTTGTGCCTGCTTAAAATTCTTAATATCAATTCGGTAATGAGTTAATCTACTGGCAAGACGGGCATTTTGTCCTTTTTTACCAATTGCTAAAGAGAAATTATCATCATCGGCAACGACAATCGCCTCTCCTTTTTTAGGATCTGTAATTAATACAGATAAATCTTTGGCAGGTGCTAAAGCATTTTCAATAAAGATTGCTGGATCTTTATCATATTTAACTACATCAATTTTTTCACCATGTAATTCTTCTATAATTCGAGCAATTCGACTTCCTTTTTCTCCAATACAAGCACCAATTGGATCTACACTTGAATTTTCTGAATAAACAGCGACTTTACTTCGATTTCCAGCATCTCTTGCAACACTATATAAAAGAATTGTACCATCACTTAATTCAGGAATTTCCAATTCAAATAGACGTTTTACAAAACCGTAGTGAGTACGAGAAAGTAATACTAATAAATTTTTTCCATTATTATCTACTTTCGTAACATAAACTTTAATTTGGCTACCCATTTCAATTTTTTCACCAGGAATAATATCTTTTTTTGGTAAAATTCCATTTGTTCTACCAAGATCAATGAAATAGTTATCCGTATCTTCTAAAGCTACTGTACCAATTAATAATTCGTCTTGTTTATCTCCAAATTCAGCCATAATACTATTTCTTTCAGCTTCTCTTATTTTTTGAACAACGACTTGTTTGGCTGTAGAAGTGGCTACTCGTCCAAAATCTTTTGGAGTTACTTCTGTATCAATAGTATCTCCTACTTCTAATTTTTTATCGATTTTTTTAGCATCAGATAATTTAATTTCCACTTCTGGATTGAAGAAAGATATTTTTTTCTCTTCTTCCTCTTCTTGTTCTAGAGTATCTTCTGCCTCATCCTCTTCGTAATGTTCAAATAGATAATCTTCATATTCTTCTTTCGTCATTTTGTCATCTTCTACTACTGTTAAATAAGAATAAACTTTAATATCTCCCGTATTACGATCAATTAGTACTTTTACATTGGTTTTTGATTTAAAATTTTTCTTATAAGCAGAAGTTAAGGCTAATTCCATTGCATCATAGACAATATCTGGATCAATATTTTTTTCTTTCACAATATTATCTACAGCTTTTAAAAATTCTTTACTGTTCATTTTCCTTCTCTCCTTTTTCTTTTGAACTAATATCTAGTACATATTCTCCGTCTATTAAATCTGCTTCATCCATAATTGGATTAATAACTCTCGATGCTTCCGTAATGGCATCCAAATCAATGATATTTTCACTATCTAAGATAATATTTAAGGATGTAATTCCTTCTTCTTTAGAAATATAAGCATCTTCTACATACATCTGAAACTTTTCAATAGCAGGATCAACTAGTTTTTTTATTTTTTCTTTCACGATAGTCCTCCTAAGACTGGAAAGAGTGGGAATTTTTCTTCCCACTCCTTTCTGTTTCTCATTATAACATAGATTTGTTAGAATACCAAGTGTTTTTTTTATTTTGTTAGCTAGCTGTAGGTGTTAATACAAGTCGAGAGCCAATGTAGGTGTAGACACCACCTGAGTACCCAAAGAAGTTGAGCTGACCTGCGAGAACTCCATCGTTGCAAATGCCGCCGCGACCGAACCACGGGTCCGTCGAGTAAACGAAGCGGGAATTGTCAGCGTACCAAGCATTGTGAGACCTAGATTTTTGATCTCTATCTTGATAATTATAAAAAGGCCCCATCTCTCCGGTTGCATCACCTAGTTTTCGTTCACTATAGTCAGTAAAACTTGTTGTTTCTCCATAGACATCAAAGTATTTTGCATAAGTACTTAGCATATCATCTGTAACTTCACTATCAGCAGAATTCTGCCCTTTTCGATAAGCAGCCACATATTCATGAGA
>CANQMB010000069.1 GCA_947624845.1 uncultured Bacilli bacterium | reverse complement strand
ACACCTGTTCCCATCCCGAACACAGAAGTTAAGCTCTTCAGCGCCGACGATAGTTTTATCGCGAAAATAGGACGTTGTCAGGAATTTTTTTTGTTTATAAACATTGAAGAATAGATATCAATGTTTTTTTATTTTTGAGATCGTGTAAAAATAAAAAGGTCATAAAGCTGGATACTTTATGGCCTTATTTTTATTATGATTTTCTAATCAAATTATATAACAATAGTGCTTATTTATCAAGAAAATGTTATAGACAAAGAGAGAATAATCAGTAAAGAAATAGTCAAAAAATGTCGATAAGAAAAAGAAAAAGTAGGAAAAAGAAAAAAAATAACTCGTCAAATTTTTAGTCAAGAATTAATGAATCCTTGCCATATCTTCATATCACACGAAAAAACCATAAAGTATCCAGCTTTATGGCAAGAGGAAATAAGTAAATGAAGAAGATGTGGTATGAGATTAAAAGAAAAATAAATTTAGAAAATACCTATTTTAGTTGGATAGGTATTTTAAGCATCTTCTTCATTGTCGGAGGATTTTCCTTTGCAATATTTACGGCTTATCAAGAAAGTAGAGGAAGCCTAAATATCATTACAGGAAACTTATATGGATATATCGACAGTGAAAGTTTTGATGGTAATAAAAGTATTACACTTTCAGAAGAAGAGGATAAAATAATTAAAATTACATTGAAAAATGTGAATGAAAAAGAAATTAAAATCAATTTATATTATACAGAAACAGATAGAGTGGAAGTTTATTATCTAGATGAAGAGGAAATACCACCTAAAGAAGAAGGCATTGTATTAGAGAAAGGAGAAGAAAAAACATATAGGATTCGACTGATCAACAAGACAAAAGAGGAAAAAAGAGTAGAATTTGGAAGTGAAGTCGGATTATCGAGTAAAGAGTTACCCTTTCCAGAAGAAAAGAGAATTATTGATCAGTATTTATATAGTGAAAAGATATTAAATGAAGCAGATCCTGTATTAAGAGATCGTTTGATTCCAGTAATTATAGATTCAAGTGGAAAAGTTACTTATGCCAATGTCCAAGAAAAATGGTACAAATATGATGAAAAAGAGTGGGCGAATGCAGTCATATTAATAGATAATCCAAGTAAAGAATATCAAGTGGGAAATCAAATAGAAGAAAAAGATATTGAAAGTTACTTCGTTTGGATTCCCAAATATCGCTATAGACTATGGAGTTTAGGGTTAGATACCAGTTTAACAAAAACAGCAAATAAAGAACAATCAATCGAAATAGAATTTGGTTTAAAAAATACAAATGATAATCTATCAAATGAATGCACAACACCAATGTTGTCCGGAGCAACGGGACAATGTCAAATTGGAAAATGGATGACCCATCCTGCTTTTTTAGCATTTGATACAACGGGTTTATGGGTAGGAAAATTTGAAACAGGAAATAAAGATGCTACTGATTCTGAAAATGCGAAACAAAATATAAATAATTCAAATAAAGTTCAAATAAAACCCAATGTTTATTCATGGAGATATATTCAAATAGCCAATGCGTATCAGACAAGCTATTCTTACGAAAGAGAATTAAATTCTCATATGATGAAAAATACCGAATGGGGAGCAGTTGCTTATCTTTCTCATTCAAAATATGGTACTTGCAATGGAGATGTTTGTACAGAGATAAGAATTAATAATAATAGTGCCTTTGTAACAGGATTTTCAGCTAAACAAGTACCTACGATAGGCTGGAATGCTTATACTGATTATGGAGAGACTCTTCCATCAAGAGATGGCGATAAAAATTATAATTATTTAAATCCAATAAGTACGATTTCTTCTACAACCGGAAATTACACAGGAATCTATGATATGAGTGGAGGAGCCTGGGAATGGGTAATGGGAGTTATGTTTGACAATAGCGGAAAACCCATCGTCGGAGAAAGTACGGAACTTACTTCTGGTTTTGCTGGAAAAAATGGAGATGGAACTACCTCTAATGGAACCGTTTTTCCAACGGATGAAAGATATTATGATAAATATAATTACAGTACAAGTGAAACTGCTTATAATCTTCGCATACTAGGGGATGCTATTTCTGAAATGGGTCCTTTTGAAAATACAGTAATAAACACAGCGACCGCCCCATTAGCAAGTTGGCAAAAGGCGACTATATTTTTTGTATTTAATAAGCACCCTTGGTTTCCTCGTGGCCACTATCCACGAAGCGGAACATCTGCTAGCATCTTTACAGCAAATGCTGATCGAGGTCAAGAACATGGAAATGTCGGATTTCGAATTGTATTAGCATTCAAATAAAAAATTTACATTCAATGATAAAAAAGCTGTAAATTGTTTTAAAAATATTGAAATGAGTTTTCTACTTTTGCTATAATATTTGAAGAAGTTGAATGATGGAAGGAGAAAACTATGGAATATAAATTCACAACATACTCGGAACAAGAAACAATTGAATTCGCTCAAAATTTAGAATCAGAAAAATTTAAAAATATGGTCATTTGCCTAGAGGGAGATTTAGGCAGTGGAAAAACAGTTTTTACCAAAGGTTTTGCTCAAGCCTTAGAAGTACAAGAAGATGTAACTTCTCCAACTTTTAATATTATTAAAGAATATACCTCAGGAGAAATGCCTCTATATCATATGGATGTCTATCGCCTAGACGGAAAAGTAGAGGATTTAGGAATTGAAGAATATTATACAAAAGGTGGTATTACGATTATTGAATGGTCAGATACAATTGAAGATTATTTACCAGAAAAACGCCTAGATATTAAGATTAAAGTCATCGATGAGGAAAAAAGGGTATTTATTGTGACCCCTCATGGAAAAAAATATGAAGATTTATGTGAGGCTGTACTATGAGAATTTTGTATCTAGATACATCCTCTAGTTTTTTATATGCGGGAATTGTAGAAGATCACAAATTACTTGCCAGTTGTAAAAAAAATCTCTTTCATGAACTTTCTAAAGAAGCATTACCAGAAATAATTCAGTTGTTTGAACAAACACACTTGGCGCCAAGACAAATAGATAAAATTATTGTCGTGGATGGACCCGGATCTTTTACGGGAATTCGAGTGGGAATTACGATTGCAAAAGTTTATGCTTGGAGTTTACATATTCCAATTACGACCATTAGTGCTTTGGAAGCAATGATGATATCATCCAAAAGTAAAGGTAATCATGTTCCAATGTTGGATGCTAGAAGGGAATATGTTTTCGCTGCGATTTATGATGAAGAAAATCGACAAATACTTTCTCCTCAGCATATAAAATTAAGAGATTTGTTGCAAAAGTTAGAAGAAAAGACATATGTTGCGATTACTAATGATTCTATAGAACTTCCAATTTCAAAAGAGTCTTATGATCCGGATATTTTAAAAATTGTTGAAACTTATCAAGAAAAAGAAGAAATTCCCGTTCATGCTGTGAATCCGAATTATTTAAAAAAAACAGAGGCAGAAGAGAAGAAGGGATAAAATGTTTTTAGTAATTACTAAGGAAAATATCGATGATTTTCCTTCTTGTTTTTTAAGCTTGGAAATTGTGAAAAAAAATTTAGACCAAAATCCTTTTGGAAAATATCTATTATACCAGGAAGGAAAAGAGGTTTTCGGATATCTTTATTATAGTGAAATCTATGAAAGAGTAGAAATTGAACAATTTGAAGTGGAAAAAAGTAAAAGGAACCAGGGAATTGGAAATCGGATTTTAAAAGAATTCACAAAAACTGTGGAAAAAGATATAACTTTGGAAGTACGTGAAGACAATGAAAAAGCCATTCATCTCTATGAAAAGTACGGATTTGTAAAAAAGGCAATTCGAAAGAATTATTATCGTGGAAAAGATGGAATTTTAATGGAAAGAATTTCTTCTTTGTGTTAAAATATACGAGGAAGTGGAAAGTGGTAGAATGAAAGATATTTATATATTAGGGATTGAAAGTAGTTGTGATGAGACGAGTGTTTCAATCATAAAAAATGGTTGTGAGGATATTGCCACGGTTATTTCTTCACAAATTGATATTCATAAAGAATATGGTGGTGTAGTTCCTGAAATTGCTTCTCGTTGTCATGTGGAAAATATAACTTTTGTATTGGAAGAATGTTTAGAAAAAGCGCATATGACGATGGAAGAAATTGATGCGATTGCCGTTACTTATGGTCCTGGATTAATTGGTTCCTTGCTTATTGGTCTAGAAGCAGCGAAGACACTAGCCTATCTTTATCAAAAACCATTAATTCCAATCCATCATATTGCAGGACATATCTATGCAAATAGTTTAGTAAAACCCTTAGAGTTTCCTCTGATTGCACTTATCGTCAGTGGGGGACATACAGAACTTGTAGAGATGAAAGGTCATTTTGAGTTTCAAAAATTAGGTGGCACTTTAGATGATGCCATCGGTGAATGCTACGATAAAGTAGCAAGAGTATTAGATCTTCCTTATCCGGGAGGTCCCAAATTAGATCAAATGGCTCTTTTAGGTAAAAATACATATCCTCTTCCCGTTCCTTTGAAAGAGGACCGCTATAATTTTTCTTTCAGTGGTTTAAAAAGTGCTGTAATTAATTTGGCACATAAAAAAGCGCAACAAAAGGAGCCTCTTCGAAAAGAAGATTTGGCTACCTCTTTTCAAAAAGTCGCAGTGGAAAGTATTGTCAGTAAAACGAAGAAAGCTTTGTTGGACAAAAATATTCAACACTTGATTGTCGCTGGAGGGGTTGCGGCCAATCAAGGATTACGAAAAGAAATTACAGCGATGGCAGAAGAAATTGGAGTCGATGTTTCTTTTCCACCAATGAAATATTGTACCGATAATGCAGCGATGATTGCTGCTGCGGGATATTATGCATACAATCTAGGAATTCGGGCATATTATGACTTAAATAGCGAATCTAGTACCAGTCTTTGTTAATTTTGTCGAAAAAGAAGAAAAAAAAGTAGATTTCTTCTTTTTTTATGGTATAATGACAATAATAGGGATCTTCTTCCCTGGCACATAAGATTCGTTTTGCCTACGAATAAAATCAAAAATAAAAAAATGGCTAGAATAAAAGGAGTGGATAAAATGTTAAAATCAAATGTTGGCTATAGTATGGATGCAGATAGTTTTATATCAGGAGTGACAACAGCGAAAACAGCAAAGAAAGGGTTAAAACCAAAAATAGGATTTCTTTACACTTCTGTATTATCAGATGTAAAGGAAGTTGTAAAAGGTGTAAAGAGTATTACAGATGCACCTATTATTGGTTGTACAAGTAG
>CANQMB010000068.1 GCA_947624845.1 uncultured Bacilli bacterium | reverse complement strand
CATGGATCTCGGAGACAAAAAAGACGTTTATCAAGCCAAAGAAGAAGTTTTAGAGATGTATGGAACCAATATTTATTTAGAGTATAAAGAGAAGATGAGTTTAAATGATTTGCTCTATGGTCTTCTTTTACGCAGTGGGAATGATGCTTCTGTAGTGATTGCGAACAATGTTTGTAAGAGTGAAAAAGAATTTGTAAAAAAAATGAATGAAAAAGCCAAAAAGATTGGAATGAAAGATACAATATTTAAAAATCCTCATGGATTAGATGAGGAGACTAAAAATTATTCTACTGCCTATGATATGGCACTTCTTTCTACCTACGCTTATCAACATTATCCTCTTTATAGAAAAATAATTGCTACCAAAAAATATGTATCCAAGGGAAATAGCAAAACTTATTTATGGTATAATCGCAACAAGCTTTTAACCGATTATAAGTATACGACGGGAGGAAAGAATGGTTATACGCCTAGTGCGGGGAAAACCTTTGTTTCCACTGCTACTAAAAATAATCTCAATTTAACGATTGTCACTTTAGATGATCCAGATATTTATTTAAATCATCAAAATTTATATGAGCAGATGTTTTCTCTTTATCAGAACTATTTAATTATTGATCATAAAAATTTTGATTTAGATAAAAAATATTATATTCGAGAATCTTTTTCTTATCCACTGACAGTCGATGAGAAAGAAAATATAAAGACGATGATTCAAATTGATTCCAAATTATCGGGATCAATCAAAGGATATGTAAAAATATTTTTATATGACAAGGAAATAAAAAGAATTCCCATTTATGAGAATTCTAAGAAAAAAGAAAAGAATTTCTTTAAAAGATTATTTTCGTAAGCGGAAGAAAGAAATGCTCGGATGATTAAAGAGGCGAAGAGGATAGGAACTGGTACCTAATCCACCAGAAATATATAAATCAGAGGACTCCAAAGAGTAATGAAAATCCCAATATTTTTTAGCACCATCCAGTCTCATAATTCCACCAATCAAAGGCAGTTTTATTTGTCCGTTATGAGAGTGTCCTGCTAAAAATAAATTAGTCTTATAAGTATTTTTGATTTCATCGACACTGTCAGGTTCATGAAGTAGGGTGATCGTATAAATATTTGAATTATGATTTTCTTCTTTAAAATAACGATAGCCATTTTCAATATTTCGATCTGTCGCAAGACTTCCAAGGCCTATAAGTAAAATTGGATTGTTGTCCGTATTATAAACAAGATCATAATCGTTGTTCAAAATCGTAAACTCACTTTGATTCATAATCGTTTGAAAGGAAGCGATATCTTCTTCTCCGGCAACGGCATATTTTCCGATCGTAGCTTTCAATTTTTTTAACTCGTTCGTTAGTTTTTCTGCATTTTTTGTGGATAATTTATAATTTTCATCAATTAAATCTCCAGTGAAAAATATTAAATCCGGTTTTCTTTTATTAATTTCCACAATTAATTTTTTTAAATCTTGCAGTTGATAAGATTCTCCATAATGTAAATCAGAGAATTGAATGATCTTAACCCCGACAAAACTATCGGGGATTTCTTTGTCTTGAATCGCTTCTTCTTTCACAATCAGTTGTTTTGTTGCAATAAAAATAGTATAGAAAGCAGTAAAGCTAAAAAGAATAAATAAGACGATAAAACTGATTATCAGATATTTGGCCCGTTTTTTATTCTTTTGTCTTTTTTGGTCTTTTTCAATCACTTCTTGTTTTTCTTTGTTCATTTCTGTTCTACTCGTCATAGTATCACCAATTCTATTGTATCATAAAATAAAGGAACAAAGAAATTTTTCTTTTCATTTTTCCTTTCTTATGATATATTAATTATATAATAAGAAGGAGTGTGTGATTCTATGGCGGAAGCAAATAGTACAAAAAAAACGACAAAAAAGACAAATACGAAGAAGACAACAACAAAAAGAAAAAATGTCTCAAAATCAAGTTCGAGCAAAAAGGTGGTAAAATCTCCTTCCAAATCAACGAGTGCAAAAAAAGAAGTGGTAGTTCAAAAAACAACAAGATCAACAGAAAATTTATATGTGTATATATTTTTGTTATCAGCTGTTTGGATTTGTCTTTACGTTATGAGTCGCTTTGGATTAGTGATTCATGGACTTACGATTGGTTATTCGACGATTTTATTACCGACAATTTATTTTATTACCAATGTCATTACCAAAAAATTTGATTTTAAACAATCCATATTTGCAATTTTAATTTCGAGTGTTGCGATGTTAATCTTTGTCTAT
This sequence comes from uncultured Bacilli bacterium, assembly GCA_947624845.1. Lineage (GTDB taxonomy): Bacteria > Bacillota_I > Bacilli_A > RF39 > UBA660 > MGBC119817. The sequence goes on along the minus strand of CANQMB010000068.1, from coordinate 3,057 downwards.
TTCTCTAGGTTTGTTAATACGAAAGTGGTAGATTATTTTATTATTTATGGCCAAGTGTTTGCCTATATTATGAGTCAATTAATAAACTTAATTATTTATTATTATCTATTAGTAAATACGGATTTAAAAGCCAGATGGATTTTTCTAACTTATTTATTTTCGACGATGGTTTATTATTTTATTGCCATATTATTCTCAACGAGATTAGTTTTTGCAAGCGCTTTTTGGCCAACGTTCTTTACTTCGATCGGCTTTTCTACCATCTTTGCTATCATGTATTCTTTCTATGATAGTATGATTCAAAGAGGACAGTAAAAAGGGATTTTGCAATCTCTTTTTTTTATGGTATACTCAAAAAAGATGAGGAGGTTGAAAGACGATGGAAGAGAAAATGTTCGTATGTGGATTTGATGGAACATTAATTGACGAAGAAGAAGCCATTCCTATGACAACGGTACTTGCCATTGATCAATACCGAATGCTTGGAGGAAAATTTGTGATTGCAACAGAAAGAGTTCCCGCTTCTATTTTTTTCTACAATCAAGATTTTAATTTTCTCGATTATATTGTTGCCTGTAATGGTGCCTATATTTATGATCAGATGCGGGAGAAAGCCATTTACAAAAAACCACTGGGTAAAACACTCATTCGTACGATCAAGCAGAGTTTTGAAACCGTAGCCGTCATTTATTTTTGTACCCCTAGTGCATGGCATTTATATGCCTCCACGATCTATCAACAGAAAAATGATAAAATTATGAAAAGTGAAATTAAAGACTTTAATCAGTTTTTATCACAAAATAAAAATAATATTTATAAGTTGGAACTTCATTTTTCTAATTTAGAAGAAGCCAAAAAAGCCTTCAAAGAATTAAAGAGTATGCACTTAGAAATTGAAGCCAACCTTACGAGTTTAAAAAATCATTATTTAATAGAAATTATGGCAAAAGGAGTTGGAAAATATGAGGCCATCTCCCAAATTGCCAAAATAGAAAAAATAAAAATGAAAGAAATTGTTGCTGTTGGGAATAATAAAAATGATTTGAAACTATTAAAAAAAGTAGGCCACAGCTTCGCAGTTTCTAATGCCTCAGAAGAAGTCAAAGAAGTAGCTAAAGAAAAGACGAGTTCTAACAATGCACTGGGAGTGGAAAAAATATTAGAAAAAATAATAAAATTACACTAAAATTTCACAAAAGATTCGTATGATGTTTTTAGAAAGGAAAATTTTATGAGTGAGAGAAAAGAAAAAATATATACAGCGATTTTTGTATTTGTAGTTCTTTTGTTAATTATTTATTATGCACTGACTAGAAATGAAAATTTATTGAATCAGAAAGAAAACTTACAGGATAAAAACTGGGTTTATGAACATGTTCGTCTATCGAAGAGTGATTATGGGGATCATATCGATTGGGTAGAGAAAGATGAAGATATTCAAATATTTAATCCCTATTATCAACAAGCAGTGACCAAAAAGATTCAGGAAAAAGAAGAAAAAGCTCCTGATTTTAAAAATAGTTATATGATTTATAATCCTTATGGAACGAATAAAAACAGTATCAATATTTATTTTAAAACCGAAGAAAATCTCTCTTTAGAGTATACGGTTCATGTGGAGGGATTTCAAGATTTTACAAGGACGTTAAAAAATGAAGGCGAAAATAATTTAACAACGGATCATGCTTATCAACTTATTGGATTGATTGTCGGTAAGAAAAATAAATTAACTTTGAAGCTTTTGAATGAAAATCAAGAAGAAGTGGATCAAAAAGAAGTCGAAATCGATCTAAGTGATGTAAAAACCTCAGTTGCAACTAAACTAAAGACAAAGCAAGGAGAAAGTACAGAAGAGTTGAGCGATGGACTTTATGTGATGTTTGGTCATGATAAAGCATACAATGCCAATAATTATCTCTATGATAATGATGGTGTTTTACGAAGTGAACTTGTTTTAGAGGGATATCGTAGTGACCGAATTATTTTCTTAGAGAATAATCAAATGCTTTATAGTGATAAAGAAAATGGCTTTATTTTAGTCAATCGTCTAGGAGAAATCGTAAGAAAATATAATATTGGAAACTATATTATGCATCATGATTATGTTTATGATGAGGAAAATAATAGTCTGTTGATTCTTGCCAATAAAAAGGGTGCAGACACCATCGAAGACCGAGTTTTGGCATTAAATTTAGAAACAGGAAAAACAAGAGAAGTCATGGATATGAAAGATTATTTCGAGGAGTTTTATAAACAAGCAGTAAGACCAGAAAAGAATACTTATGGTGGAACAGAACTAGATTGGATTCATCTAAACTCACTGGATGTGATTCAATCAAAAGATGTTATTTTATCTTCTCGAGAATTAAGTACTTTAATCTATGTTAAAGATATTTATACCAATCCAAAGATTGCCTATGTAATTACAGATCCTTCGACTTTAGAAAAATCTTCGATTCAAGATTTAAATTTAGAAAAAGAAGGAGACTTTGTATCACAAGCAGGACAACATACGATTACTTATCAAGAAAAAGATTCAGATAGTTATTATTTGTATATGTATAACAACAACTATCAAGGAGCTAGAACGAGACCAAAATTTAATTGGAAAAATTATCCGGGAACGGGAACTTATCAAAAAGGAGAAGCATCTTACTACTATAAATATTTAGTTCGTGAAGAAGATCATACTTATGAATTGGTAGAAAAAGTCGCTTTGCCTTATTCAAGTATTGTCAGTAGTGTAGAACAATATCAAGACCATTTAGTTACGTCATCTGGAATGAGTCATTGTTTCAATGAGTATGATGAAGAAAATCAATTAATTAAACAGTTTAATTATACTTCGAAAAAATATGCATACCGTATTTTCAAATATGACTTTAAAAATATATGGTTTTCATAAAAAAAAGGACTTCAAAAAGTCCTTTTTTTGTGATATGATACTATTGGAAAATAGTAGGGTGATTGAATGCAAAGTTGGAAAAAAAGAAAAAAGTATCGAATCAAAGTCGATCATAATAAGAAAAAATATCAAATAACGAACCTCTTCAAAAG
>CANQMB010000067.1 GCA_947624845.1 uncultured Bacilli bacterium | reverse complement strand
CTTTTGAAGAGGTTCGTTATTTGATATTTTTTCTTATTATGATCGACTTTGATTCGATACTTTTTTCTTTTTTTCCACCTAGAATCCGTCATACGACTCACCCTATTATTTTTTATTATATATAATTATAGTAACATATATTTCTTCTTTTGAAAACAATTATCCAAGAAAAAAGAGATATTTATTTATCTCTAGCGATCTTCTTCTAAACGATTAATATTATCTAATAGAACTCCCGTTCCTTCTACAACACAAGTGAGAGGGGAATCTGCAATGAAAACAGGGACTTCTAACTCCTTCGTAAATAGTTCTGGTAGCCCTTCTAACATAGCTCCGCCACCTGTTAATATAATTCCTTTATGAACGATATCTGCTGACAACTCTGGAGGTGTTTGCTCTAATACATTTGTCGTTGCTTTAATTATTTTATAAATGCTATCATGTAAGGCTTCTTCAATCTCTGGTTGAGTAATCATAATCGTGTGAGGAAGACCCGTAATTAGATTTCTTCCTCTCACTTCCATATTTTCTTTTTTATTGGCTTCATAAACATTTCCAAAATTAATTTTAATCTCTTCTGCAGTTCGATCTCCAATCAACAATTTATATTTTTCTTTGATATATTTAATAATATCCTGATCGAAGACATTTCCAGCGATTCGAACAGATGCCGAAGTGACAATATCATCTAGTGATAAGATGGCAATATCTGTGGTTCCTCCTCCAATATCAATCACCATATTGGCACTTGGTCTTGAAATATCCATTCCGGCACCTATCGCTGCTACTTTTGGTTCTTCTTCGATATAAACTTTTCTAGCTCCCGTTCTTTCTGCAGCCTCTTTGATTGCATTTTTTTCTACTGGAGTTACATTTGTCGGACAACAAATTAAAATTCTAGGTCGTGAAAACAATGAACGAGCCTTGATCTTTTTGATAAAAGTATTCAACATAATCTCTGTAATTTCAAAATCAGCGATCACACCGTCTTTCATTGGCTTGATTGCTTTTACTTTTCCAGGGGTCCTTCCAAGCATCTCATTAGCCTCATGTCCCACAGCGATTACTTTTTTGCTATCCGTATCAATGGCCACAATGCTCGGTTCATTTAAAACGATGCCCTGTCCTTTAATATAGATTAATACATTAGCAGTTCCTAAATCAATTCCAATATCTTTTGCTAACACGGTTATCACTTCCTTTTTTCTAAACATTATTATTTTACCATAAAAATCCTATTTTATTTTAATTTTTTGATATTTTTTCTTTGTCGATTCTCCACCTCTTAAATGCCTAGTTTGGATATGTTCTAAAAATACTTCTTGAACCTCTTCATATAACGATGGATTTAACTGGGGTAATCTGTTTTGCATGTCTTTATGAATGGTACTTTTTCCCACGTTAAATTCTTGTGCTAATTGTCTTAAAGTCTTCTTTGAATGAATAATTTTTTCAGCTTCTTCTAACGTTCTTTTTTCAATTTTTTCCATTTTATCCTTCTTTCTACTAAAGTATATAAAGAAAGATTTTAAAATATGAAAAAAGAAGGTCTTTTCCTTTTATTCCCCTTCTTGTTTCAGTTCTTTATCAATATAATCTAATGGATTTACAACAGATCCTTTGAAATATAATTCAAAATGAAGATGATTTCCTAGATCTTTATCCATTTCATTGCTTCCACTTTTCCCTATGATTTGTCCTTGATTAATGACATCTCCCTTTTTTACACTTACTTCTGATAAACTTTGATATACTGTGATATATTCATCTTCATGTTTAATTTCTACTGTTTTTCCAAGAAGTTCATCTTCTGTTACTTTGGTTACAGTTCCATCTAAAACGGCAACGACATCAAATACTTCTTTGGCCGTATAGTCCACTCCTGAATTTTGGATATAAGTATTTTCATGTTTCGTCAGTGACTTTTCCTGCATTTCTTTTTGACCTTGATAATCATAAAAATACTTTCCAATCTCTACGCCTTCACTTGTAAAAGGTTTGATCATCTTCGTCGTTTCATTTAAAACTGGAATCTCTTTTTCCACAATCGTCTTCGATACATAATTATACATCGGTTCTGTTTGTTCTTCCTGCATATTTCTCATTACAAAATAGGCTCCAACAGTTAATACTGCAACAAATAAAACATAAACGCTCGGTAAAACATAGGGTTTTAACTTCAATTTTTTCTTCATATTTTCACCTCATTAAAAGTTTGTACCAAAAATGAGGTTTTATACTTTTTTTAAATAATTTTTGAATATTCAAAAAAATCCATAATAAAATTCGTAATTAAATAAATAAGAGAAAGTCCTAATAAAAAGTAAAAAACACGAGCTTGTAAAATTTTATTTTTTTTAAAAATACCATTGATATTGACAGAATCCATTGCCCAAATTACTAAAATAGCGACAAATAAATAAACAAAAAATTTAACACTCATTTTCATACCTCGCAATTTTTTCAATTCTTTTTTTATGGCGTTCTTCATTAGAAAAGGATGTATTTAAAAATGTATTGACCATTTTTTCCGCTTGTTCTAATGAAATATCGGCAGAAAAAGAAATTATATTTGCATCATTATCTATGCGACTAATATAGGCATCTTCTAGATTGCAAACACGAGCACAACGAATATTTTTTACTTTGTTACAAGCGATACTCATTCCAATACCACTTCCACAAATAGCAATTCCATATTGAATTTTTTCATCTCTTACAGCCTCTGCAACTAAAAAAGCATAATCAGGATAATCTGTACGATTCGAATTCATCGTTCCATAATCGATGACTTCATATTGAGACAGACTCTTTTTTAATTTTTCTTTTAGATCATAACCACGATGATCACTGGCAATTCCTATTCTCATTCTTTATTTCCTTTCTTTTAATAATTTAATTGTAATCAAGGAAAAGGTCCTTGTCAAACAAAAAAAGCAACTCCTATTTAGAGGTTGCTTCATTTTGATCAAATCCATATTTTTTATTAAATTTATCCACACGTCCTGCACGAGACTTTCTGCTCTGTTGTCCTGTATAGAATGGATGACATTTTGAACAAACTTCTACATTGATTTCATCTTTGGTAGATTTGGTCATAAATGTTTCTCCACAAGCACAAGTAACTTTACAATCTTTGTATTCTGGATGAATTCCTTTTTTCATTTGATTCACTCCTTCCGCCATGACATTTTTTTGTCATAGTAATTAAATGCGTTACTAATATAACAAATTTTTTCTTATTTGGCAAGCCTAATTTTTAATATTTTGGATAATTTTTTTATATATATACTCATATCCCGCAGTAGAAGGGTGAACACTATAGGGATTGGGAAGATATTTTTGATAAGGGAAATCTTCATATAAAGAAATGTATTGAATTTCTTCTTGAAGACTTACCTTTTTATAAATTTGATCTAATTGTTTGAAAATTTGATTATAAATATCTTTTTCTGGATATAGATTATAATAACCAACTAAGAAGATGTTATGATTATATTTTTTGATTTCTTTTATTAAATTTTTTAATTCTTCACCAACTCCTCTTGTGATTTTCTCTATTTTTTCTTCATTCATAGAAACATTGTGTTCTTCTACTTGATTGATGATGTCTCTTGCTCCAATTGATAGGGTAATATAAGTCGATTCACGAAGAGCATTTTTTAGGCCAAAACTTTTTCCATCAATGTAAATTTTTTTATTGAATAAAATTTCTTGCTGAACGTCCTTAATCCGAGCATCCTCGGTTGCAAATTTTTTGGTATAGAGTTTCAATTCATTATTTTTTTCAAAATAATCGGCTAAATAATCACTATATCCATAGTCTACTTCTCCATAGGGATTTTCTCCTAAGGCGAAAGAATCTCCTAGAGCAAGATAACTAATTTTTTTACCAGATGCAAATGTATAGATTAAATACGTAACGATTATCGTTAAAACTAAAAACATTAATTTGAACTGTTTCATCATTTCCTCCAAAAAAAAAGAGATATAGTAAACTATATTTCTTTGCTTTCTATTTTAGCACCGACTCCTTTTAATTTTTCTACAATATCTTCATATCCTCTTAATATATGTTCAATATTTGTAATGGTCGTTTTCCCACTGGCAACGAGTCCTGCTGCCACCATCGCAGCTCCTGCTCTTAAGTCTGTCGCTTTTACTCGAGTTCCAATTAATTCTGTAGGTCCTAAAATGGTTGCTGTTTGTCCCTTTAGAGAGATTTCTGCACCCATTGCTTGTAAATAAGGCAGATGCATAAAGCGATTTTCCCAAATGGTCTCCGTTATTTTACTTTTTCCACTACATTGAGTTAGTAATACCGTAAATGGTTGTTGTAAATCTGTAGGAAAGCCTGGATATACCATAGTTTTTATATTTGTTGATTTATAAGATCCTACACTATTGATAATAACATAATCCGCACCGATATCTAAATCGGCACCAATTTCCTGTAGTTTAGAAATTAGAGCATCGATATGTTCGGGAATAATATTATCAATTTTTAAATTTTTTCCACAAAGGGCACCCATAATCAAATAGGTTCCTGCTTCAATACGGTCTGGAATTACTTCATGAAAACATCCATGTAACTCTTCTACTCCGACAATTTTAATTGTCGATGTTCCTGCTCCCGTAATTTTTGCACCCATATTATTTAATAAAGTAGCCACATTGACAATTTCTGGTTCTTTGGCTGCATTTTCAATTTGAGTCGTTCCTTTGGCTTTAACGGCTGCTAACATAATATTGATTGTTGCACCGACACTTGCAATATCTAAATAGATATTGGCACCTTTTAATTCGGAAGCAGACACGGTATATTTATTTTTTTCACTAGTCACCGTTGCCCCTAATGCTTCAAATCCCTTTAAATGAAGATCGATGGGACGTTCTCCGATGGAGCACCCACCAGGAAAAAACATCGTTACTTCTTTATATTTTCCAAGCAAAGCTCCCATAAAATAATAGGATGCTCTTAATTTTTTGGATAATTCTTCTGGAATGGATTGATTCTTCATGGACTTGGCATTTACAATAATACTTTCACTTGCTCTTTTGACAGAGACATTTAAAAATTTTAATATTTCTGTCAAAGAATCGATATCGGTAATATCTGGAATATTACAAATAGTCACATCATCATCGGCCAAAATAGCTGCAGGAATTAAGGCTACTGCACTGTTTTTTGCTCCACTTACTCGAATGGATCCGGATAGTTCTTCTTCTCCAATGATTTCTAATACTTTCATATTTTTCCTCCACTATCGTCACTATATTTTATTAAAATCTTCGATTTTGTTTCCTTTATTTCGTTTGAAATAGTGCGATGAGCTCCCAAATTCGGCTTTTCATTTTCTCTTCGCCACTACTAATAATTTTTCTTGGATCATAAACTTCTTCATTCTCTGAGAGATATTTTCTTACTTCTTTGCTCCAAGTAGATTGTAAGTCCGTATTTATATTAATTTTGGATATTCCACTAGAAATTGCCTTTTGAATATCACTTTCTGGAATTCCTGTACCACCATGCAAAACTAAGGGGATTGGTAGTGTATCTCGAATTTTTTTCATACTTTCAAAATCTAAATTAGGCTCTCCATGATAAAAGCCATGAACACTCCCTAAAGCGGGAGCAAGAGAATCGATTTTTGTCGCCTCATATAAAGTAATACAATCTTCTAACGTCTCATTCATCGTCGTTCCAGTTACATTATCTTCACTACCCCCGATATGGCCAACTTCCGCTTCAACGGTTACTC
>CANQMB010000066.1 GCA_947624845.1 uncultured Bacilli bacterium | reverse complement strand
CATTCCCTATGTGGGAATTGAGATGTCTGGGATTGATCGAAAAAGTATTTTAAAAAATATTTCCGTTTATTTCCATTTTAGGAAGGCAGTAAAAAAAGCAAAGGAAGAAATTCAAAAGTTTCAACCTGATATTGTCGTTGGTGTTGGTGGTTATATTAGTGCCCCTGTGATTTTAGCGGCTCATAAATTAAAATATAAAACATTAATTCATGAACAGAATTCCATTCCAGGAATTTCAAATCAGTATATTTCTAAATATGTAGATCGTATTTGTGTCTCTTTACCAGATACAGTTGAAAAATTTCAAGGAAAAAAAGTCGTTTATACAGGAAATCCTCGAAGTGAACAGATTATGGATGCAAAGGCAATTGACAAAAAAGAGTTGGGGCTAGATGAAAATAAAAAATTGGTTGTCATCGTAATGGGATCTTTAGGAAGTATTACAATTTCAGAAAAATTAAAAGAAATTATTCCTTCTTTTGAGAAAAAAAATTATCAAGTGATTTTAATCACTGGGAAAAATTATTATGAAGAATATCAAAAAATTCAAGTTCCTAAAAATGTTTTTGTCTTCTCTTATTTAGATAATTTGATTCAGGTTTTGAAGAAGACAGATTTATTAGTTTCTAGAGCAGGAGCTTCTACAATTGCAGAAATTACAGCGATTGGACTTCCTTCTATTTTAGTTCCATCTCCTTATGTTACAGAGAATCACCAAATGAAAAATGCTCAAGAATTAGAGAAAGTAGGCGCTTGTAAAATTTTGGAAGAAAAAGATTTTACAAAAGAAAATTTAATTTCGATGATTGATCAAATTTTTGCAGATGAAAAGGAATATCAAAACATGAAAGTAAGTACAAAAAGTTTGGGAGTCTCTGATTCTGCTATGCGTGTATATCAGGAAATAAAAAAAGTAATTGGAGAGTAAACCTTATGAAAGCATTTATAGATGAAATAAATAAAAAAAATATTGGGAAAGTAGAACAAAATGTCTTTTTAAGTAAATATACTACTTATCAAGTAGGGGGATTGGCTTGTTGTATTGTGTATCCTCGAAGTATTGATAAATTAGTTGAACTGTTAAAATTAATTAAAAAGTATCAACTGGAATATAAAATTTTAGGAAATGGTTCCAATTTATTATTTAGTGATAAAAAATATCAAAAAATATTGATAAATTTAAATAATCTTAATCATATAGAGATTACTGGAGATAAAATTGTCGTCGGAGCGGGTTATTCTTTAATTCGACTTGCTCGGGATGCAATGAAAAAATCCTTAACTGGATTAGAATTTGCTGCAGGAATTCCTGGTACCGTCGGTGGGGCTATTTTTATGAATGCAGGCGCCTATAAGAGTGATATGGGATATATTGTAAGAAGTGTTAAAGTTTTAACGCCAGATTTAAAAATAATAAATTTAACAAATCGGGAGTTAGACTTCCATTATCGAAGTTCTTTTTTTCAAAAGCATAGAAACTATATTATTTTGGAAGCTTCTATTCGCCTAGAACATGGTAAGAAAAAAGCCATTGAGCAAGTAATGCAGGAAAGAAGGCAAAGAAGAAAAGAAACGCAACCTTTAGAGTATCCATCTGCAGGAAGTGTATTTAGAAATCCAGAAAATATTCCCGCAGGGAAATTAATTGAGGATGCTGGTCTCAAAGGACTGAGTAATGGAGGCGCCCAAGTGAGTTTAAAACATGCGAATTTTATTATCAATAAAGGTGGGGCTAGTGCTGAAGATATCAAAGGATTGATTGAATTTATTCAAAAGACAATTCAAAAGAAATATCATATTGATTTAAAAGTAGAACAAGAATTTGTAAATTGGGAGTAGAGAATATGGCAAGAAAAATGGTAAAAAAAAGAAAATTAAAAATATTTCCATTTCTTCTAATATTGATTGTATTAGGAGGGATTTTTTTTGCTATTTTTCTTTCTTTAAATACAAAGATTAAAAATTTAATTGTAACAGGAAACAATTATTTATCCGATGAAGAAGTTTTACAATTGGCAGATGTCTCTGATTATCCAAGTTTTTATTTAACTTTTTCTAATTCTCTTTCTAAGAGATTACTAAAGAGCGCTTGGGTCAAGAAAGTAAAAATCAAACGTAGTTTTTATCATGTTTTAACTATTGATATTGAGGAGAATCGTCCGTTGTTTATCAAAAATGAAAATAAAAAAATTGTTTTAGAAAATAAAAAAGAAATTACTAGCAATCGAGAAGTGCGTATTCCCGTTTTGATGAATTATGTTCCAAATACGAAATATAATACATTTATCAAAAAAATGAAAAGAATTAAACAAGATGTTTTAGGAAAAGTTTCTGAAATGGAATATCAGCCCAATACTCATGATAAAGATCGCTTTTTGCTTTATATGGATGATGGAAATATGGTCTACTTAACTTTGACCAAGTTTGAAATGCTAAATTATTATAACGAAGTATTGACTCAACTAGAAGGAAGAAAGGGAATTCTCTATCTAGATTCTGGAAACCATTTTAAAATTATGGAGTAGGTTATGAAAAAATATTTAAAATACATTTTATTCTTTATTCTTTTTTTAATTTCTTTTTTATTTTTACCAAAAGTGGCAGCGGATGAGACTTGGAGTTATGGATTTTCCTATAATATAGCAACCGGACTTGTTCCTTATCGGGATTTTAATATGATTGTTCCTCCTTTTTTTGCCTTTTTATTTTCGATTGGATTATTTTTTTATAAAGGAATTCTCATGTTTCATATAGAGCAGGCACTTTTGTTAGTGGGTATTTGCATTCTATTAGAAAAGCTGTTGAAAGAAAAATCCTTGATTTTTATTTTGGCGTTACTAGTTCTTACACCGATGATTTATAATTTACCCACGTATAATATTCTTGCTTTTTTTCTAGCTCTTTTATTGGTGATATTAGAAAAAAATCAAAAGAGTGACTTCTTTATTGGAATCGTTTTAGGTCTTTCTTTTCTTACGAAACAGTCGATTGGTCTAATTATAATATTCGTTGGAATTTATCTATGTCGGTCTGATATTAGAAAATTAAAAAAACGTCTTCTTGGAATGATTCTTCCTATTTTTCTTTGTTTTTTTTATTTTCTATTTACAAATAGTTTTTATGATTTTTTTGATCAATGTTTCTTAGGACTGTTTTTATTTTCTGAAAATAGTCGAAGTGCTTCTTTTTATCAGCCGATTGGTGTGATTCTTGTCTTTTTCCTTTTTGCCGCTTTTTTCTATAAAAAGAAAATACCTACTTTCTTTTTCTACTTAATTGCCTATTATTCAGTTTCTATTCCACTTTTTGATTATACCCATTTTTTGATTGGTCTATTTTCTTTATTTGTCGTCATGGTAGCTGTTACGGATTTAAAAATTTCTTCTTATCTTAAACTGGCTCTTTATCTTTTAATTATTGGAATTCCACTGACGACTACTGCTCTTACCTTAAGTAAGGGAAACTATCCGAACGATATTAAAAATTATGAATTTCGCTATTTAGATGAAGATAGTTATCATAATTTGAAAGTCTTAAAAAAATATCATGAAGATCACTCAGATTATGAGATAGTTATTTTATCTTGTGCTTCTTATATATTTAAAATTACGAATCAACTTCCAATTTCCAAATTAGATTTGATTAATACTGGTAATTGGGGACGGAATGGAAGTGATCAAATTATTTCTTTAATTCAGAAGAAAAAAGGAAAAAAAGTATTATTTTTAATTGATCAAAAAGAACTTTCCTATAATAATCAAATTGATAAGAAAGCCTTGAAATATGTAATTAGTCAGGGAAAAGTAGTGGATCAAATTCTTTATTTTGATGTTTATAAATTAAATTGATGAAAAAACTTTAAAAACTAAAAAAGTTATAGTATAATGAATTATGATAGTAAGGAAGGAGACTAGAAGATGGGTACGATTTATACTGGGATTGATTTAGGATCTCATAGTATGAAAGTGATAGTTGCAAATAAAGTAGAAGATTCATTTCATGTCCTTGCGGCGGCATCTTCGAAATCTTCAGGAATTCAAAAAGGTTATGTAACAGAGACGAAGCAGGCAGTAGAAAGTTTGAAAAAAGCTGTTTCTAAAACAGAAGAGATGCTTGGAGCCAAAATTAAAAAAGCCGTTGTCTGTGTTCCTGCAGAAAACGTAGAAATTACTATTGTCGAAGGGAATTTGGACTTTAAGGTAAGTAAAGAAATCGATGGAGAAGATATTACCAATGTTTTAAAAGATGCTCTACTTGGAAAAATTGATCATGAGAAGGAATTGATTACGGCAATTCCAATTTATTTTAAAGTAGGAGAAGAAGTAGTCAAAGATCCTAAGGGTTTAATTGGTGAAAATTTAGAAGTAAAAGCCGTTATTACGACGGTTTTCAAAGAACCTTTGTATCGAATTTTAGAAGTAGTGAGACTTGCAGGCATTGAAGCTTTGGATATATGCTTTCATACGACGGGCGATTACTATGAGTTAAAAAATCCGAAGATGGATAACGAAGTGGGAGCGGTTGTCAATATCGGAGAAGATACAACAGACGTTTCTATATTCAATAAGGGAATTATGATTAAAAATTCAATTCTTCCCATTGGTAGCAAGTTTGTAGATAAAGATATCTCTTATGTCTATAAAACAGATTTGGCTCTTTCTAAAAAAATGAAAGAAGAGTTTTCCGTGGCAGTTACGCGCTATGCTGATAGCAATGACCTTTATGAAATCAAAGAACAAGAGGATAAAATTAAAGAAATAAAACAAACCGAACTATCGAATGTTGTAGAATCTCGTATTATGGAAATATTAAAACTTGTGAAAAAAGAATTAAAAATCTTAACAAATCGAGAAATCCGTTATATAATTATAACAGGAGGTCTTAGTGAGTTGGCAGGATTTCAATATGCAGTTGAAGAAGTTTTAGGCCATGATGCTAAGATTGGAAATATTCCGAGTATGGGAGTAAGACACAATAAGTATTCTAGTGTATTAGGCTTATTGAAGTATTATGATGATAAAATGAAGTTAAGAGGTAAAAATTTGAGTATGTTTACTGCTAGTGATGAAGAAGTACTACATTCTGATAGTAGAAAAGATTTGGATAATAATCGTATTGTCAGTCAAGTTTTTGGACATTTTTTTGATAACTAAGGAGGATTAGGGTATGTTGAATGGATTAGAAATGGATCAGTTAGCGAAAATTAAAGTAATAGGACTTGGTGGCGGTGGAGGAAACGCCGTGAACCGAATGGTTGAATCTGGTGTTAAAGGAGTCGAATTTATTGTAGCCAATACCGATTTACAAGTATTAAATAATTCTAAAGCAGATGTCAAAATTCAAATTGGAGCTTCCCTTACAGATGGTTTGGGTGCTGGGGCGAAACCAGAAATTGGAAAAGAAGCTGCCTTGGAATCTAAAAAGGAAATTGAAGATGCTCTAGCTGGTGCAGATATGGTATTTATTACTTGTGGAATGGGTGGAGGTACCGGTACTGGTGCTGCACCTATCGTTGCAGAAATTGCTCAAGCTTTGGGCGCTTTGACTGTCGCTATTGTAACGAAACCATTCTCTTTTGAAGGTAAAAAGAGAATGCAAAATGCGACTCAAGGAATCGAAGAGTTAAGAAAACATGTCGATACGTTAATTGTAATTCCAAATGATCGATTAAGAGAAATTATTGATAAAACAACGCCAATGTTGGAAGCATTTAAAGAAGTAGATAATGTTCTTCGTCGTGGTGTTCAATCAATTTCTGATTTAA
>CANQMB010000065.1 GCA_947624845.1 uncultured Bacilli bacterium | reverse complement strand
ATAGACCCATGACATCGATATTTTCTCTCAACATGTATTTAAATTTTCCCATATTTCCTTTCATTTGTCAATATTAACGAAAAGAAAAAGCTACTAAATAGCCTTCTATCCCCTCTTTTTATACGCAATTAACTGTTCGGGAAGTAAATAAAGTTTTTCATTATAAATTAATATATCTTCTGGCCTTTGATTGGTATTTTCGGCGACCATTTGTAAACTATCCCCTGGTTTTGTAAGATAAATGGCCACATTTTCTTTCGGAATTAAAATTTGTTGACCTGGATAAATATATTCATTCGCATTCAAACCATTTAATAACAAAATATATTCTGGAGAAGTGTTGTGATCCATTGCAATGCTATATAAAGTATCCCCTGGTTTTATTTTATAAAAAGTAAATGCAGAAGTTCTATCTACAGGAATCTGCAACTTCATTCCTGGCATCAACTCAAAAATTCCCTCTAAATGATTCATTTGAATTATATCATAAACAGAAACATTAAATTTTTTAGCTAAACTTTCTAAAGTATCTCCCTCTTCTACAATATAAATATCATACATCAAAACCGCCTCCTACACTAATATATGTCAAAAAAAAAGAAGTATCCCTACTTCTTAGCAACATCAAAAATATTCTTATTATTATATAAAAGTTCCGAATAAGTAATAATTTTATGTAATCCTTTACTCATTTGATAAGCATAAATACTATCTCCAGATAAATAGAAAATATAATCATCAATCACTCTCATGTCTTTTAAATTACTATCTTGGAACAATAGTACTTTTCCATCCAAATCATCTTTTAATACATAATAAACTCTATAATCTGATGTCATAAAATAATACTTATCGCTTGTCTCTTTCATCCAGATAGGATGATATTTTTCTTCTATTTCTGAATTGTAATCATTTTTATCAAATTCTTTTTTATTATCAGAAATCGTATAAATATTTTCTACAGAAAATTTTCCTTTTTCATAAAATTTAGCATTATTATCTGTATTTCCCACTTCATTTAGTTTTCTAGTTTTAATATTAAACGTATATTCTTTTTTATGTTCTCGATCTAAAATATAAAGTTCTTCTCCAACAACTCCTAAAAAATAACTATCCTTAGATATCGATGGATGAATATCTACAAAATCTCTTCCTTCGTTTATTATATCGATAATATGAAGGCGATCATACTCAAATTGAGCGTCTGTATCGGCAAATACATAATACTGACCAACTAAGGCCCCTAGATTATTTTCATAATAATCATCTTCCAATACATCCAGTTTTTTAATACTTCCTTTTTTCATAATATAAAGTCCTTGATAATTCCAAAGAGACACTGAAAAATTTTCTGGAAAATGATTATAAACCATTACGGTTTCCTGTTTTTCTATAGAATCGACTTCATCGCCCAATGAATACCCTTTTGCTTTTAATTGTTCAACCCAAGGAGAAAGTAAAACTTCTTTTTGTTTTAAATAATCATAACTGACCATTTCATCATTTTTTCTACAGAGGATATTTCCATTTTTCCCATCTTTAAAAATAGGCATGAGACAATAGAGATTTCCCTCTTGATAAACTTCAACATCTTTCATGATTCTTTTTTGTTTTCTTAAATTTTCATCATAGTAAAATACAAATTTCTTTTGATTCTCATCAAAGACTTGAAAATTATAATAATGCATTTCTTTTTTTCTTACAAACAATTCTCGAACACTATATTTTTTATTTTCATGAATAATCGTATAAGAAGTATCATGTTTATTAATAAAAAAAGTGACTAGAAACTGAAATAAAAAGAACATGATCGTAAATGCAATAACAAATTTTATGATTTTTCTCATAGGATCACCTATTATTATTCTAGCATTTTTTTAATTACTTGTAAATTCATGAATAGAAAAAAGCAAGAAACTTGCTTTTTACGAATTGAAAGATTCAGTTTGATATAATTTATTATAAATTTTGCTAGTCTTTAATAATTGCTCATGAGTTCCACTGGCCACAATCTTCCCTTGATCGACCACATGGATAATATCTGCATCCATAATCGTCGAAAGTCGATGGGCAACAATTACGACCGTATGATCATCAACTAAGTGATCGATTGCCTTTTTAATATAATTTTGGGAAGCATTATCTAAAGCAGAAGTCGCCTCATCAAATAAAATTACTTGACTCTTTTTAGAAAGAGTTCGGGCAATGGCTAATCTCTGTTTTTGACCTCCAGATAAATTCACTCCCCCTTCACCTAAAATCGTGTCATATTTTTTAGGTAGAGACATAATGTAGTCGTCTAAATAAGCCAAAGAAGCATACTTTCTAATTTCTTTTAATTGAATTTTGGGATCGATCAATTTAAAATTTTGTTGAATCGTCCGATTAAATATAAAAGGTTCTTGACGAATAATAGAAATGTGTTTTCGTAACTGTTCCTCAGATAAATCTTTAATATTGATTCCATCTAATAAAATCTCTCCTGCTTCAGGATCAAAAATTCTAGTTACTAAATTAAATAAAGTAGATTTTCCTTGACCACTCTTTCCTACAATGGCAATTTTTTTATGAGGTTCCAACACTAAATTAAAATTCTTCAATGTCTCTTTTTCTTCTGGATAAGAAAAAGTAACATTTCGAAACTCTAAAATACCCTGAACCTTTTTTATTTTCTTCTTTCCAAAGTGTTCATCTGCATATAGTCGATTTTCAAGTATTTCATTGACTCTACCAATGGAAACAACTACTCTCTGATATGTTTGTGTTAAATCGTTCATTTCTTCAATCAACCACATATAACGATAAATATAATAAGTCATCGCTATGAAAAATGTCAGTGTAATCTGATCAAAATAAATAAGAAACACACAGGTAAGAAATACGCCAACTTCTAAAGAAGATTTTAAAACATTCGTAATAATACGAAATTCTTTTTGAATATCAATTTCTCTTGCTGATTTCTTATAGATTCTTTTGATGATCGAAGTCATATCTGAAATGAGACTCTTCTTAATGCCTAACGTCTTTATTTCACGAATTCCACGAATAGATTCCGTCGTTAACGATGTAAACTGATCTTGTTCCTTTTTCCTTTCTTGGTGAATATTTTTAAGAAGCGGATTGTACTTTCTTAAGACAAAGAACAAAATAATCAAAAAGACGATAATTTCAAGGCCAATAATTACAGAATTAAAGAATATATAAAAAATAATTAAGAAGGATCCTACTAAAGAAGAGATCACTCTTAAAAGACTTCCAATCGCAAAGCTTAAAGAATCGGCATCACTCGTAATCCGATTGATAATCTCTCCACTCGTCTTCTGTTCAAAGGCTACAGCTGGTAAATCTAAAGATTTTTTATAAGTGAAAAACCCTAATTTTCTAGTGAGAGCACTTTCTATTTTATAAAGAATAGAATCCGCAATAAACAGTAAAATTCCTCCGAGCGTAAGACGAAATAAAAAGTAGATTAATAAATAAAAAATCGCTTGATTTAATTGCAACTTCGTAATTGATTCTACGGCTGCACCATTTAAATATCCCGTCGCAATTTCAGATATTCCAGAGACAAAAATAAAGATACTAGCAATCAACAATTTTACTTTTTCTTCCTTCATCAGGCGAAGTAAGGGTCGAAACTCTTTTAAACTTTTCATATTTTTACCTCCAAAAAAAATAACTACTCTATGGTAGTTTTTAATACATAAAAGAATGAGAAAACAACAATTTCTCTTTTTCTTTATTTACTACCCTATTTTCCGTTTGAATATCAAAATAACTCATTTTCTCACTCCTTTCTCTTTCAATTCATTGTAACTTTATCATTATAAAATTAAAAAGTCAATAAAAAAATCAAACATTTATTGCATGTTTGATCCATATTTTCTTTTTTCATTCATCATAAAGGAAGAGATTTTTGTTTCAATTTCTGGTAGAGCACTTTTGGCAATATTTGAAAATGTTACAAATTCTTTTACAGTATCAATATCAATTTTACCCCAAATAATTCCACTTCTTACTTTTAAATCATTAAATAAATCTGGCGTAATAGAATCCACAAAATATCCAATGACAACGCGATCTCTTCCAATTAAAATTCGCTGATTCGTTAAAGCGACAACCGCGGTTCCTAAAATATTAAATGGATTATCATTTTTTTGAGCTACAAAGACATATAATACTTCTTCTCCTGGATTTAGATGTTTCTCGATGATTTGCGAATTTTTCTTTAATCGCCAACCGATAGTTGTACTATATTTTCTTTTAAAATCTAAAGCCATTTCATAGACGCTTTTCTTTTCTTCATTCATACAATCACCTACTTATTTAATTCAATTCCATTTTTCTTTAAAAATTCCACTAATTCTTCTCTTTCAATGACGCCTTCTGCTTTAGCTACAACTTCATCATCTTCTACAACAATCGTACATGGCGTTCCAAAGCCATCTTTAAACTTCTCTGAAGAATTGGTAAATGAGATTGAATCTTCAGCAGACATCTCGTCTGTGTTCAAATAATAAAAGGTGGCATCATACTGATAAGCGATGTTTTTGATGATTGGATCTTGAATGCGACAGAACTCACAAGTGGGTCTGGCGATATAAATAACAGATGGCTCCTCTTGTTCTTTGATTTCTAAATAACGATCAATATCAATAGATTCCAATTCTTTTTGTTCTTCTTCTGAAATAGAGGCACTCTCTTCTTGAGCTTTTGTCGATGAAGAATCCATTTCAACCGTATCTTCAGAATCTTTTTGCTCTTTCGTACCTAATTCGGTCACTACAAAACTTCCACCGATGATAATTATTAGAATTAAAACGATAATCACTATATTTTTTATCTTTTCTACTTCGATAGAAAACACCTTTTTTTCTTTCATTTTTTTACACTCCCTCATTGGTCTTTATTATAGCATAATTTCTTTATTTGTCAAAAAAGGTCGGTCATCTATTTTCAATAAAAATTAAATTTTTTCATAAACTTTAAAGAAAGGACTATCATTATGAAAAAAATAACCGTAGGAATTCCCAGAGCATTGCTATTTTATTATCATCAAGATTTATGGATCCATTTTTTTGAGCAGTTACACGTCAAAGTGATTCTCAGTGAAAAAACAACAACAGAAACATTACGCGATGGAGAATCATTCAGTATTGATGAGGCTTGTCTTTCTCTCAAAATATTTTTAGGTCATGTAAAAAATTTAGTTGGTCGATGTGATTTTATTTTCATTCCTAGACTTTACTGTATCAAAAAAGAAGAACAAGTCTGTACAAATTTTAATGCGCTTTACGATTTAGTTTTTAATTTATTTGACACACCATGGATTCATTATAATATCGATTTAGAAAAAAAGAAGACAGAACTTCTAGCCTTTATTCATTTAGGAGAACAACTAGGTTTTTCTTATATCGATAGCTACAAAGCATATCAAAAAGCAAAAAGGCTTTCTCAGGAGAGAAGGAAAGAAAAAATCGAGGATCAAAAAGAAAAATTATCCTCTTCAAAACTTAAAATTTTATTAGCAGGACATCCCTATAATATATATGATCCTTATATTAGCAAAGAAATTATCGATTATCTACGAAAAGAAAATATAGAGATTCTTTATTCGGATTTGATCGAGAAAGAAAAAATCGACATTTCCTGTGCAGAAATTTCTACAGACATTCACTGGACTCACAGTAAAGAGATGATGGCATCCATCCATGAATATCAAGACTTTGTTGATGGAATTATTTTAATCTCCTCTTTCCCCTGTGGTCCTGATTCTTTGAGCATGGAGATGATCAAACGAAAAGTAAATATTCCCTTACTACATTTGATTTTTGAACAAAAAAATAACGATACTGGAATTCTCACTCGATTAGAGAGTTTCTTAGATATATTAAAATCAAAAAAGGAGAAGAATCATGAAAGAAATCATTAGCTTTCCGCATCTGGGTGATTATTATATTCCCATAAAAAAACTTTTAGAAAATCTCACTCATTTAGAAGTTCAACCGGCTCCTCCAATTACAAAAAAAACAATTGAAC
>CANQMB010000064.1 GCA_947624845.1 uncultured Bacilli bacterium | reverse complement strand
ACCATCAGGAGGTAGTGGAGGAGCGGCAAATTCAATGGATGATATCATGAATTCGATTTCACAGGATACAGGAGGAATCAAAGATTTTGAAGTCTTTGGTGAGCATGCTGTTAAAAATAATTCTGGAAATCGAATGGGGGAAACTTTTATTAAAGTACGAACATCGGATGGAAACACTACACTTGTAAATCCAACAACAGGAAAAGCTATAGATGGAAATGTATATAATTTAGATGCATTGAAGAAAGGATATAGTGCCTATAAAGCTGGTGGTAGTGGACAAGTTGGTAATATGGCTTCACCAAAATCGACTTTTACCCAAAGTACAGTTGCTTCTCCAACAGCGACAGCTTCAACGACTTCAGAAGTAGTATCGTCAGCTTCAGAGGCAACATCGAGTATGGCACAGGTCTCATCGCCAACAACAACGGGAACTACTATTCCTTCAACGACTTCTAATACGGTCATCGGAGAGAATTTATCTTTACCAGGAGCTTTAGCTGATGGAACACCAATTCCTTCAACGGCGAAAATACCTCCAGTTGTTTCTGCTACACCAGGGGGAGCGAGTGTTACAAATGTGCCAACAATTAAAGGACCGACAGTCGGAGAAACTCCAACAATTGTGGGACCAACAATTGGGGAAACTCCTGCAATTACAGGACCAACTGTTGGGGAGACTCCAGCAATTGCAGGACCAACTATTGGAGAGACTCCAGCAATTGCAGGACCAACTATTGGAGAGACTCCAGCAATTCCAACGGCAAAAACTCCAGTTGGACTTCCAGGGGCAACTCCTTCGATTCCAGCTTCAGAGCCAGTAGTTCCAATTGCTATAGTTCAAGAAAACAATCAACCGCCTGTACCAGATCTTGGCGATATACAAGTTGGTCCAGCAACACCAGCATCACCTACACCGAATCCTGGAATCACACCATCAAATCCAATTCCTCCTAGTGGAGGAACACAAAATTATAATGTTGGAGGAACTTCAACTCCAGTAAATACAATTCAACCAGAAACACCGAGTATATCGAATACTCCTGAACCATCGACAATTCCTGAACCATCAGAAATTCCTGCCTCTCAAGAGTCACAGCCAATAATTACTCCAACTACCCAAACACCAGTTCATGAATATGAACCAATACCGAAAACAGGGATTGATACAAATTCTAATGTTATGAATGATTATATAACTCCAGGAATCATCGGTGCTACGACAGGAGTTGCTAGCACAGTTATAGCGTCCAAATTAAAAGAGAAAAAAGAGGAAAAAGAAAATAAAAAGGAAGAAGGATTGGAAACGATATGAAAGAAAAATTTTTACCAATAGGAACAATTGTTATGTTAAAAAATGGAACGAAAGAAGTAATGATTACTAGTTATTTAGTATTTTCTAAAGAAGCAGTTGCCAAAAAAGAAAAGGTTCAAATGTTTGAATATGGAGGATGTCCATATCCAGAGGGAATTATAGATAGTAATACTTCTTTAGTCTTTAATCACGATCAAATTGAAAAAATTGTTCATATGGGTTATGTAAATGACAAATATCAAGAAATAGCAAAAGCCTTAAACGAACAATATCAAACAATCAAAGAACAAGTAGAAAATGGAAAAATAGGATAGAGTAATAGACTTCAAGTGAATTGAAGTCTTTTGAGATATTTTATATGAAAAGTTCAATGAATAAAGTAATAAAAAAAAATAAGTTTAAATTTTTAGTACTTTTTGTATTTCTTTTAATTACTGTATCTTTTGGTTCTTATTATTTTTATGAAAATTATGTAGAAAATGATTTAAGTCCTGAAGTAAAAGAAATTATAAAGAAAAATAAAAGTAAAAAAAAGGTTACAAAAGAAGAAGATGACGAGCAACAGACATATGAAAATCATCTTCCTCAATATAGAAATGAGTATAATAATTCATATATTGCGGGCAAATTAGTCATTCCCGAATTAAAAATAAATTCCCTAATTACTAGAGCTTCTAATAATAACTACTATATTGATCATAATATATATAATGCCTACGATGTATTAGGAAATCCATTTTTCGATTATAGAAATATGAATTTATCAACGGATAGGCAAATAAATATATACGGTCATAATACAGAAAATGAAAAATATTATGATGCATTACCTTTTACCAATTTAGAAGCTTATACAGATGTTAATGTTTTTTCTAACGTAAAAAACATTGTTTTAGAAATTGATGAAAAAAAATTACAATTTCAAGTGATAGCAGTTAAAATTATAACCGAAGATGACAATGAACATATGAAATTAATATTCTATAGTGATGAAGATTATTTAAATCATGTAAATAAATTGTTGAATAATACGCTTTACAAGGATGATGAAAAAATTGCTTCAACAGATCGATTGCTCGTATTGCAAGCATGCCACTATAATCCAATAGGATCTTATATTTTAATTATTGCAAAAGAAATAATATAATGGATAATTAGTTGACAAAAAGGAAATAATAATGATAGAATTTTATAAATCGATGAAAAAGAGAAGTAAAAATGGTCAACTTTAATAGAAAGTTCGTGGTTGATGGAAACGAATAAAGTTCCATTTTGAATAACACTTTGGAGTGCTTAAAGAATAAAGTAGACTAAGCCGGTACTAGCCGTTATCTAGAAAGAGATCATGAAAATGATAAATTGGGTGGTACCGCGGATTACACGAATTCGTCCCTTTGGGATTCTTCGTGTATTTTTATTTTTAGGAGGAATGAAGATGGATGGATTAGAATTAGTAGAAAAATATTCAGATTATTTAGACCAAGAGGTATGTTTAAAAGGATGGATACGTAACCATCGAAAACAAAAAGAGTTTGGTTTTATTGCCTTTTCGGATGGAACTTGTTTTGGAAATATTCAAGTGATTTATGATGATTCTTTAGATGATTTTAAAGAAATTCAAAAATTTCATATTGGAAGTGCGATTGAAGTCGTTGGAACAGTTGTCAAATCTCCAAAAGAAGAACAACCATTTGAAATTAGAGCCACACAAATTAAACTATTAGGTGACTGCCCAGAAGATTATCCTATTCAACCTAAAAAACACAGTCGAGAATTTTTAAGAGAAGTGGCTTATCTGCGCCCAAGAACAAATTTATTTCAAGCAGTTTTTCGGATTCGTAGTGTAGCAGCTATGGCAATCCATGAATATTTTCAAGAGCGAGGATATGTTTATTTTCATGCACCTATTATTACAGGAAGTGATTGTGAAGGTGCTGGAGAGATGTTCCATGTTACCGCTTTCGATTTAGAAAATGTTCCCAAAGAAGAGGGGAAAGTAGCTTATCATCAAGATTTTTTTGAAAAGCCAGCCTCTCTTACTGTATCTGGACAATTACAGGCAGAAACATTTGCCCTTGCTTATAAAAAAACATATACTTTTGGGCCAACCTTCCGAGCAGAAAATTCGAATACCAAAACACATGCGGCTGAATTTTGGATGATTGAACCTGAAATTGCCTTTTGCGATTTACCTGAAGATATGAATATTATGGAAGAAATGCTAAAATATGTTGTCTCTTATGTAAAAGAAAAATGCCTAAGAGAACTTACTTTCCTAGATCAGTTTGTAGAAAAAGGATTGCTCGATAAATTACAAATTTTAATAGACAAAGATTTCGTTCGTATTACGCATCAAGAAGCGATTACATTACTGAAAGAATCTGGAAAAAATTTTGAATTTGCTCCTGAATATGGAGAAGATTTAGCGAGAGAGCATGAAAAATATTTAACGGAAGAGAAATTTCAGGCGCCAGTTTTTGTTTATGATTGGCCGAAAGATATTAAAGCTTTCTATATGCGATTAAACGACGATCAAAAAACAGTCGCTGCCGTTGATTTATTAGTTCCAGGAAGTGGAGAATTAATGGGTGGAAGTCAAAGAGAAGAGCGTTTGGACGTACTAATCCATCGTATGAAAGAAATGAATATGGACACGGAAGAATTAGATTGGTATATTAATTTAAGAAAATTTGGTGGTTGTGTTCATTCTGGATTTGGTATGGGATTTGAAAGATTATTAATCTACTTAACGGGAGTAGATAACATCCGCGATGTAATCGCTTTCCCAAGAACACCAGGAAATTGTGAATTTTAAAAATAGAGTATAATTTGTTATTTTCTTTCCAAAATATAAATGGGAGGAATTTACATGAAAAAATTATTAGTATTAGGATCACTTATTTTCTTGTTGGCAGGCTGTGGTGATATGGGAAATACCCCAACGAAGAAAGTAGAAGATTTCTTGGGAAAATATCAGTCTATGGATAGTGAAGTATTAGCACAGCTAGATACGATTATCGATGAAGAAAACGATTTCACAGATGATCAAAAAACAGATTATAAAAGCTTAATGGAAAAGCAATATCAAAATTTGTCTTACAAAATTCAAAGTGAAAACATCAACGATGATGAAGCGACGGTAGAAACAGAAATTGAAGTGTACGATTATCGGAATGCTCTAGATAAAGCAGAAGACTATCGTAGTGAACATCAAGATGAATTCATGGATGAAGATGGTAAGGAAGATTATGAAAAATTCATGAGCTATCGTATCGAAGAATTAAAAAAAGTAAGTGATAAAAAGAAATACAATATTACTTTTCATCTTCAAAAAGAAGATGGAGATTGGGTATTAGAAGATATCAGTGATAGTGACCGAGAAAAAATCCATGGATTGTATCAAGAAGTTGAATGAGAGAATTCTTTGAAATAAAGAATTCTTTTTTGTCAATCAAAAGTAAAGAAAAATGTAAATTTACATTTTGGATGTAAAGTAAAAAAATTTGATTGAAAAACTTGACGCAGGTTTTCTTTTGCAATATAATGATAATAGAAAGGAGTCTATTGTAAAATAGAAAGAGTGAAAAATGAAAAAGTTGTGTCTTGGAATCGTTGCATTATTTGCAAGTATGATATGGATTTCAAATGTATCAGCACTAGATAGAATACAAAATTTTGTGGATGGAGAATCCGATGATATTGAAGGAAAGAAAATTGAAGAAAATGTTTATGAACTAAAAATAAAGGATGAACCTGGAGATTTACAAGATGATATTGTAATTGAACAAGGAGAAACCGTTACGCTCGATTTAAACGGAAAAAAATTGACGAATTTTACTCCTGGTTGTTCTGTTATTTGGGTAAAAGCCGGTGGAAAATTAATTTTAAAAGACAGTGGAGGAACTGGAGAACTTACCGCGAAAGATACAGAAAGTTCAGCTTCTATTATTTCTAATTCTGGTACTGTGATTATGAATGGTGGAAAAATCACTTCAAATCGAAAAGGAAGTGTTGGAATTTTAAATGATACGAATGGATATTTAGAAATTAATGGTGGTAGTATTGTAGCAGATCGTGATGGATCAACCTTAGATGAAGCCTCTTGGGGTATTACCAATAAGGGAAATGCGATAATTCATGGTGGAACCTTTATTCAAAATTATAAAGTTTCTGTAATTCAAAATGAAAAAACAATGCAAATTACGAATGGAGAATTTAAAGTAGGAGAAGGTTCTTCAGAACATTTTGCTAATATTACAAATGCTGCGGGAAGTGATGCTTCTCTAGAAATTAGTGGTGGATCTTTCGAAACGGATCTCGTGCTTAGTGAACTAGGAAATAATGCCAATGTTCATGTGACGGGAGGAACTTTCCAAAATACAGAAAGTATGAAAAATTATATCGGTGACGAATTTACTTTTGATGCCAATGGAACAGTGATTGAAAAACAGGAAGAAGAAATTCCTGAAGTAACAACACCAAGCGAAGAAAGAGAACAAGAAGTGGCAGAAGAAGCAGAAGAAGTCAATCCGGACACTGCAGACTCCAATGTAATTTTATTGATTTCTTTACTAATCATAGGTGGTACGACATTTGCTTATAAAGCAAAGAAAATGTATAGTTAAAAATAAAAAGCCCCAATCTCTTTAGCGAATTGCGGCTTTTTTTGTGGAAAAAATGCAAATATAGGATTTTTTTACATAGAATGAAACAGGTGAAGTTATGAAAAAAATAATGCTGTTTCTTTTTTTGTTTCTTTTTCCACTTCCTGTTTTTTCTCTATCGGACAGTGGATCGAGCAGTATCATTATGGACATGGATAGCCAAAGAATTTTATATCAAAAAAAGGCCCATCAAAAAAAATTAATTGCATCGACAACGAAGATTATGACGGCTATTGTTGCCATGGATCTCGGAGACAAAAAAGACGTTTATCAAGCCAAAGAAGAAGTTTTAGAGATGTATGGAACCAATATTTATAGAGAGAAGATGAGTTTAAATGATTTGCTCT
>CANQMB010000063.1 GCA_947624845.1 uncultured Bacilli bacterium | reverse complement strand
CATGAATCTTTCCTTTACTACGGCCGCTGATCCCAATTAAACTTTCTTCTAATTTTCCAATTGCAAAAGAAGCATCCCCACTAAACTTCAACAGATAATCGGCCGCTTTCGCTAAATCACTACGCGTATAAATCCGATCCTTTCCTAAAGTAATCATATAACTATAGGTATGTAAATTGGCATATCCAATTAATTCTTGAATCTTTCGATCATTTTCAAAATCATCTAAAAACAAACTAGATACATAAGAAATATCTGCTCCATGTTTTACTAATTTACTTGCAATCATATGAGTATCTGCGGTAACATTTTTCGTCAAATTATTGGTATCTAATAAAATTCCAGCATATAAG
Organism: uncultured Bacilli bacterium; assembly: GCA_947624845.1. Lineage (GTDB taxonomy): Bacteria > Bacillota_I > Bacilli_A > RF39 > UBA660 > MGBC119817. The sequence continues at coordinate 6,325 of CANQMB010000063.1, read as the reverse complement.
TAGTTAGCACAATCTTTATCATAATCAATTCGATAGCGATGAAGCAAATTCGTTACAATTTCACTAGCACTTGAAATATCTGGATTAATGTATAAATAAGCGGTTTTAACCGTATAATCATCAGTTTCATGATGATCAATTACAATAATGTCCTGGAAATTATTTAAATCATTCTTCACAATCGTCCGATAATCTTTATTCACATCAGTCATGATCAATAAATCCTTCTCTGTTTTTATAGAACGATATTTTTCCACATCAATAACAGGATATTGTTGTTTTACATCAATCAAAATTTCACGGATGCTTCGATCTTCTACTTTAGAAATATCCTCATCAAGTAAAACATAGGATTGTTTCCCAAAACTATGGCAAATATTTACAATTCCTACCATAGAGGCAATTGCATCTAAATCTGGAATAATATGAGAAGTGACAAACACCTGAGAAGACTGCATAATTTTTTCATCCAAGACTTCTTTTAAATGTTTGATTTCCGCCATTTTTTTCATTTAAAATCATGCTTCTTTCTTTTTGTTTTACTATTATAGCACACTTCCAAAAAAAAAGAAATTTTTATAAATAATTTCTAATTCTTTATTAAATTTCCTTTACTATCTCGATAATATTTAGGTACAAAATCATCTTTAATTCGAATAATATAAGTAGGTTTAAATTTGGCATCATACGTTCCTTTATAATTAATAATCCACTTTTCAAATACTGCTTTTCTACTATCCTCAGTCTTTACAGAACTATCCGTATGCCATTTAGAATCATGACCACTGGCAAAAACTTGGGATCCCCCTCGATAAACATAGGTATGTCCCTTTCCAATAATGACATCTCCTGCTTTGACTTTCCCCTCTTTTACTAAACTACTAAAACTTTTTCCGCTCGTTTTAATAATTTTACAAGCTTTATCTAATTTCGATTTTATTTTTTTATCCCCAGAGTTATAATGTCTAATTTTTCCATTACTATCTCCATAGAACTTTTCACCATTTGAAATAATTCCCATATCACGAAAAGCCCAATTGGCAATCGAAGCACAATTTCCACCGCGGATTTTGCCTTTTAACATTTGCTCAAAAGTACCACTCTGTTTTACATATTTATTAGAATTACTATAAACCCATTTTTCTCCTTTTTTTACAGCTTCGATTAATTTTTTATTATAGTAATCTCCGCAAGTGATTATAGCCTCGCTTCCCTTTTTTTTTTGAGTAGAAGAACTCGTCGTAGTAGAATCTTTCTTTTGTTCATCCGCATATCCAACATCGGAACTAGTAGGTAATTTTTTCTTATTTGGATCCTCTTTGACTTCCCCTGGATCATTCCAATTCACAAGATTTTCTTGGCTTTTTGCTACATTCCAACAAGCAGTTACACTAAAGGAATCATCGAGCCAACTCATCGCTAAATTTAAAAGAGTTGGAATGAAAAAGACAATAACCGCTGCTAAAACGCTATTTCGAAGTAATTTCACATATTTTTTTTCTTCAGGATTCACTAGCATTTTTGTAATAATCCAAATCATAGAAATAATCAAAATAATTGGTACGATAATTCGAACAATCGATAAACCATTTTGAATGATTTTTAAAATGGAGACTAATCCAGGATCTTTACAAGCCTCTATTAATTCTTCATTGATTTCTAGAATAAACATCAAATCACCTTCCTATATAATTCTTCGAATAGATAAAATTCGGTTATAACGTGCATTATTAGTTATTTTCACTCCCCCACGAGGATAAGGGCTAGAATTGGAAGCATGGACTATCTTATCTCCATCTCCCATAAAAATAGCCACATGCCCAGGATAGAGAATCAGATCCCCCGCTTGGGCTTGACTATAAGAAACTGCTTTTCCGTCATGAATTTGAGTCGAAGTAGTTCCTGAAATCGTATAGCCAAAATGTTTGTAAACGAGTCTAGTAAAACCAGAACAATCAACGCCACTGCCACTTGCATAAATTTGTTCTAAGGTCTGATTCGTCCCATGTCCTCCACCCCAAACATACTTTTTACCAACAAATTTTAATGCATATTCGACAATCGATTTCCCCGTTGCGGTTCCTTTTGTACCATCACTACTAAAATGATATTCACTAATATCATGAAGAATTTTTTTCTTCTCCTTGGTCGATGTTTTTACATCATACTGTTCCATCGAGTCCAGCTCTGCTTTATATTCTTCTGCATCATGCCAACAAGCACTAACATGAAAAGAAGTTTCTGTCCAAGAAAGAGCCAAATTTACTGTAAAAGGAATAAAAAAGAAGATGAGTGCAGCTAAAAATTTACTGCGCAAATAAACGAGTCCTTTTTTTTCTTCTGGATTAATTAACAATTTAATTAATCCCCAAATACAAGAGACAATTAAAACAATAGGAACTACGATTTGCATAATCATTAAAATTCTTTTTAATATAACTAAGATGGAAACAAAACCATAATCCATACAACTTGTAACAACATCAGAAAAATAAATCACAGCAACCACCTGCTTCTACTTTTATTATAACATACATTTATTTCTATTTACTAATAGCAAATTGAAAGTGAGAATCATTAAAATATTGTTCTTCACCAAAAATCGATTCTGTATCAAAGCCTCGAAAAACAACCAATTGACGATTTTGAATATAAAGTTGGGCCCCATCCAAATAATCTTCAACTCCACGCCAAGTTAAAAAGCACTTATAATCACATTCGTTAGAATCGATATATTTTTTCTTGACCTCTTCTTTATACATCTTTTGAAATCCTTTTTTTATTATTTCCTTCACTTTTTTATCATTCACTTGATAATCTCGATAAATCTCCTCTTTTGTATATGCTTTTTGATTCTCCAAATTGATTATATAAGTCTTATATTTCGTCGAAGGATGACCAAAATTCAGATAATCGACCATCTTAATAGAAAGTGACAAAATATTTTTAGATTTATTAAAAGTATAGCCGATTTTATTTTCTGAAATCACTGCAAATTCTTCTTCTAATTTTTCTATTTCTTCATTATATCGCTTCGCAGTTTTTCCTTTTACGTTAATATAGGGAATATGTTTATCTTGACTTGTAAAATTACTCTCTTTTAAATAAACATAATTCTTACTTTTATCAATTTTGGCATTTTCATAAGAAGTAGGTTTCGATAGTAAGTAAAGAGCAATCATAATGACACCTAAAAGAAGAAGCCCTATAATAAAAAGAAAAATTTTTCCTTTGCTAAAATTTTCTTGCATATACATTTTCATCACCTACTTTTTTTCACTGACAGAAATACCATCTCCGACAGGATAAAATTCTGTTATAAAATGATCATTTTCTTCTAAAAAAGTATGATATTCTTTAATCTTACGGACTAAATTTCGTAAATTTTTACTTTGAATTTCTTCCAATTTTACATTGACATAGCCATGAAAATTCATATTATCTGTAATAATATATCCTTCTTTTTTTAAATTTTTTTCAAAATTTTGAAAAAATGCAATATTTTGAGCTTTCGCAGCATCTAAGAAAATCAAATCAAATTGCTCATCCAACTTTATTTCTTTGGCATCTTTAAACAATAAAGTGATTCTATTTTGTAAACCAAATTTCTTTATATTTTTGACTGCCTCTAAGTATCTTTCTTCATCTCTTTCAATTGTAGTCACATGAATATCTTCATTTACCAAAGCCATCATAATAGCCGAATAACCAATGGCTGTACCTACTTCTAGAATATTTTTTATTTGATGTTTTAAAATAAAGGTCGTTAAAAATTTAATTCCCTCTTCTTGCATAATAGGCACATTATGCTCTTGCGCATATTCTTTGATCATACGAAGTTCTTTATGTAGATCTATTGCCATATCCAATCTCCTTTATCCTTAATTTCTTGTACTTTTTGTAAGTGTTCTTCATTTGTTTTCGTATAGAATACATTTCCATTTTTATCAGCAACGAAGAACAAATAATCATTTTCTGTAGGAGAAATACTTGCTTGAATACTCGAAATACTCGGATTACAAATAGGTCCTACTGGAAGCTTTCCAAACATGTTGGGTCCTCTCGTATTATAAGGATTTTCTGTATTAAATTGATTTGTCGTCAAATCACTGGTCATGGGAACTTGTAAAGCATAATAGGTAGTGACATCACTTCCCAAATTCATATTATTCGCTAAACGATTATAAAAAATACCAGCAATCATTTTTCTGTTTTTTGAATTTGTCCCCTCTAATTCCAACATAGAGGCAATTGTAAAATATTGATGGGCTGTATAAGTACTTAACTTTTCTTTCAATTTTTCCATTTCTTTTTCTCTCTGATCGAGCATAGTCTCAAAAATTTCAGAAATTTCAATTTCCTTACTTTTAAATTGATAAGTATTTGGTGCTAAATATCCCTCTAATGGATAATAAATATTCGGATCTAAAATTTCTTCAGTTAAAAACCAATATTTTTGAATTAATTGATTCAAGTAGGTCGAATTTTTTCCAAGTTGAATGACTTCTTCATAAGAATGCTTTGTATTTTTAGCAATTTCTTGAGCAAAATCGGTAAAATTTTCTCCTTCTTTAAAAGTAATATTAATTACATTTGGATCATAATGATTTCCGGATTCTAATATTTGAACAATTTCATTCATACTCATACTTTTTTGCAAAGTATAAGTAGAAGCTTTTAAAGAAGAAATATGATTCAGTTTTAAAAAAACCCGAAAAAAGAAATCATTTCGAATAAGATCTTTATTTTTCAATAATTTTGAAATGTTATTTGTCGTCATCCCACTTGGAATTACAATTTCAATATCTGCAGTAGATTTCTTATCTATAGGACTTGTAAATACTTGATAAACACAAAAAAGTGCTATAAAACAAACACCTAAAAAGGCAAGAAACACTACTAATATATTTCTTTTTGTCATAATACCTCCAGAATAAATAACGAGCTATTCCTGCTCGTTTTCACTAGCCATTCCTTCTTGTTTTTTCTTTACTTCCTCTTGTAACGTTTCAAGAATTGTTTCGATTACTTTCCATTCTTTTTCTGTTTCTATGGCCTCTAATTTAGAATTCGGATTTTCTGGATCATAAATAGAAGCATAAACTTGAATATTTCCCTGAGCATCTTTTGTATTATCTGTATATACAATATAGTTTTTTTGTGTTTCATCACTTTCAAAAGTAAATAAAACATCATATACTTGTTCATTTCCTTGTTCATCAATTAATGTAAAACTATTTTTTTCCATATTTATTTCTCCTTTTTATCTAAATAGCTTTGTAAAATAATAGTAGCAGCCACGCTGTCGATTACTTTTTTTCTTTTTTTTCTAGAAGTATCATTGGATATTAATAAATCTTGTGCCTGCTTAGTCGTCAATCTTTCATCCATTAAATGTACTTTTTTATGAAGTTCTTTTTCTAATTTTTCTTTGAATTGTTCGCTTAACTTCGCTTTTTCACCAATCGAATTATTCATCATTTTAGGGTAACCTAAAACTATTTCTTCTACTTGATATGAATCAACGATTTGAGCAATCTCGGAAATTAGTTGATCATAGTTTTCCTGATGATGAATCACAGAAAAAGAATGGGCAATCAATCCAGTAGGGTCAGAAAGAGCAACTCCTAAAGTTTTAGACCCTAAATCCAATCCTAAATATCTCATAATTTTTTTGTAAACTCTTTTAATAATACTTCTACAATTTTAGAACGATCGAGCTCTTGAATTTTTCTTCTAGCATCCTGATAACTAGAAATGTAGCCTGGATCTCCACTAATTAAATATCCGACAAGTTGATTTACAGGATTGTATCCTTTTTCTTCCAAAGAATAATAAACTTCTTGTAATACTTTTTTGACAGATGTCTTTTCATTTTCTTCTAAATGAAATAGCGATGTTTTTTCTAATTCCATCTTTCCACCTCACTAAACTACTACTATATTCATTTTATCATCAATTCAAGTGTATTTCAATAAAAAGAAAAGGAATTTCCCAATCGAGAAAAATCCTTTTTAATTTAAACTTAAAACTAAGCGAAAACCATCGATATTTCTTCCTTTTCCACTAAAAGTCATCGGAGCATGGTAGGAAAAAATACTGTGATAATTACTATCGTGAAAATAACTTCCGCGAATTTGCCATGGGTAAGTTTTTGCTATGTTATACGCAAAACCTCCATACCATCTTTTAGTCTCTTCTAACGCATGGGAAAGACATGGTCCATCACTACAAACTGTAGTGTCATTTTCTATTTCATAAAAATCATAGTAATAATCAGGAAGCCACTCTTTTCCTTCAAATGTAGTTCCATCTCCTAGGAATC
>CANQMB010000062.1 GCA_947624845.1 uncultured Bacilli bacterium | reverse complement strand
CACCAGAAATTAATCAGGAAATTGATATAAAGATTGATGAGGCAGATTTAAAAATAGATGTCTATCGCTCTAGTGGTTGTGGAGGCCAGGGAGTCAATACAACAGATTCTGCTGTTCGTATTACCCATTTGCCTACTAAAATTGTAGTGACTTGTCAGAACGAACGCAGTCAAATTCAAAATAAGGAACAAGCCATGAAAGTACTAAAAACAAAATTGCTACTTTTAGAAGAAGAAGAGCGGAAAAAGGAAATAAACAATATTAAAGGAGAACAAAAAAATATCGAATTTGGTTCTCAAATTAGAAGTTATGTCATGCATCCTTATTCGATGGTTAAAGATCATAGAACGAATGTAGAGACAAGTAATGTAGATAAAGTATTAGATGGAGACATTGACTTATTTATAGAAAGTAATTTAAAAAAAGGAGAATAAAAATGGGGTTTTTTCAATGGAAAAAGACAGATTCTATCTTAGAACAAATCTATAAAAAATCCAAAGTGAAACGACTTTGCCAATTTTTGATAGGTTCTTTTTTGGTTGCCTGCTCTTTTAATTTATTTTTATCTCCTAATAATTTAGTTCCTGGAGGCGTCAGTGGTATTTCAATTATTTTAAATTTTATTATAGGAATAGATCCTTCGTTAGTAATTTTAATCTCTTCGATTATCTTACTTATTTTAAGCTACTTTACGCTAGGAAAAGAAAAAACAAGAGCTTCTATTTTAGGAAGTCTAGTCTTTCCCGTCTTTGTCAAATTAACTGCCAATATTGGGGCTTATATTGATATTGACTCTTCTCAGATACTATTATCTACCATTTTTGGTGGCCTCATTTATGGATTTGGTGCTGGAATGATTTTTAAAGCAGGGTACACGAGTGGCGGAACAGATATATTAAATCAGATTCTTTCTAAATATTTAAAAATAGGAATGGGAACTAGTATGCTTTTAAGTGATGGATTGATTGTCTTTGCATCGGCCTTTTTCTTTGGTATTAATAAGTTTATGTATTCCCTTATTATTTTATATATCATTAGCTATATGACCGATCGTGTAATTTTAGGAATCTCAGATAGTAAAGCGTTCTATATTATTACGGATGAAGAACACAAAGTAAAAGAATATATTTTAAAATATTTAAATCACGGAGTTACTGTTTTTCAGGCAAAAGGTGGTTATAAAAAGGAAAAACAGACAGTTTTAATGTGTGTGCTTCCAACAAAAGATTATTATAAATTAAAAGAAGGAATTCATGAAATTGATCCCGATAGCTTTTTTGTAGTGACAGATGCATATGAAGTATTTGGAGGAGAATAATATGAATTTAGAGGATATATTAAAAGAAATTCAAAAAAAGAAATTAGTTCGTCGCTATATTGCCCTTTTTATTACGATGTTTCTTTCGGCTTGTCTTTTTAATTTGTTTTTGCTTCCTTCTAAATTAGTTACAGGTGGTGTTGGTGGTATTTCGATTATTACTAAGTATTTATATGGTTGGAATCCAGCAGTCATTACTTTTATTATTTCTGTTACACTATTACTTCTCAGTTTTTTGTATTTAGGATTTGAAAAAACTTCAGGATCGATCACTGCTGCTTTTATCTATCCAATTTTTGTACAATTGACCTCTTCTATTTCTAACTACATTTCTCTAGATATGAACGATATGTTGTTGATTGCCATTTTCATCGGCGTTCTCGGTGGACTTTTGAATGGAATCATGTATAAGATTGGTTTTAGCAATGGAGGACTTCCTATTATTAGTCAAATTCTTTTTGAAAAGTTCCATATTCCAGTATCACAAAGTAGTTTTGTCATGAATATGATTATCGTCTTACTGGGAGGCTTTTACTTTGGTGCTACCAATGTGATGTATGCATTGATTGTTCTATTTATCAATAGTCTATTAATTGATCGAGTTATTTTAGGAATTTCTAAAAATAAAGCTTTTTATATTATTACGACAAAAGATGGAGAAATTAAAGATTATATTATTGAAAATCTTCATCATAGTGTGACTGTCTTTGATGTAAAAGGAGGTTTTTTGGAACATAAACGTCATGTCTTACTTACTGTTATTCCAAGTAGAGAATATTATCAGGTAACATCGGGAATTAAGCTGTTAGATCCAGAGGCCTTTTTCGTCGCTTGTGATGCTTATCAAGTGGAGGGAGGAAAGTAATGTAAATTTCCACAAAAAGGTAGGAAACTTCCCTTTTTTTTTGTCGAATTTTATGTTATACTGGAGTTTAACAAGGTAGGTGATGAAAATGGATTTAATTCGACTTAAAAATGTTACAAAACAATATAAAAATGGAGTCACTGCCATTCAGGATTTAACTCTTTCTATTAAAAAGGGATCTTTTAATTTCGTTATTGGAGGTTCTGGAAGTGGAAAATCCACGTTAATTAAGATGCTTTATAGAGAAGAAAAACCAACAACAGGGCAAATTGTCGTAGGGGGAGTAAATGTTGTTCGGCTTCGTAATTCCAAAGTGTATAAACTTCGTCGGAAATTAGGAATTGTTTTTCAGGATTATCGTCTGCTTCCAAAATTAACGGTATATGAAAATGTGAACTTCGCAATGGAAGTCATTGGTGCCTCTAAAGTGGAATCTAGAAAGAAAGTATTAAAAGCACTAGAAGTTGTTGGACTAAAAAATAAAATTCATAATTATCCCGATCAACTATCTGGAGGAGAACAACAACGAGTAGCCATCGCCAGGGCGATTGTGAATGAACCTAAGCTATTATTATGTGATGAACCAACAGGAAATTTGGATCCTGATATGAGTATGGAGATTATGAAAGTATTAGATACAATCAATAAAGAGACAGGAACGACGATTATTATGGCAACTCATGATAAAGATATTGTCAATCGAATGAAAAAACAAGTAATTACGTTGAAGGATGGTCGTCTTGTAAACTTTAAAGAGAAAGGAACGTATAACAATGAAGCTGTTTAGAATGTTGGGCATCAGTTTTCGAGATGCCTTTAAGAGCGTTTTCAGAAACTTTAGTTTATCACTCGCTTCTATCTCTTGTATTACCATTACATTAATTATTGTAGCAGTTGCTATTATTGCTTCTTTCAACGTTCAAAATTTTACCAAAGAAATAGAAAAAGATTTAACGATCGTTGTGTTTATGGAAAATGATGCTACTGAAGAAGAAGTATTAAATGCCAAAAATCAACTAGAAAAGATGAAGAATATTGCAAAAATCACTTTTGAAAGCAAAGAAAAAGTAAAAGAAGAGATGAGTAAAGAATCTGAGGTTTTCGATACAGTCATGTCCAGTTGGACAGATGAGGATACGCCGTTAAAAGATACTTTTCAAATTAAAGTAAAAAATGTAGAGAAGATCAGAAATACGGCAAATAATATTAAAAGAATCAAAAAAGTGGCTACTGTAAAATATGGAGAAGGGATGGTAGACCAATTAGTTAGTGCTTTCTCTTCTATTACGAAAGTGACTTATGGAATCGTCATTGCCTTAATTTTAGTTACTGTATTCTTGATTATTAATACGATTAAATTAACGATTTTTTCAAGGAAAAGAGAAATTTCCATTATGCGATTAGTAGGTGCTTCTAATATGACGATAAAAATGCCATTTATTATCGAAGGAATGATCTTAGGTGCCATTGGTTCTATTGTTCCAATATTAATTGCTACTTTTGGATATTTAGCATTTTATAATCATTTTGATGGTTATCTATTTTCAAAATTAATTTTATTGATTCAACCAGAACCATTTATTTATACGACTTCGATTGCTATTTTTATAATTGGTATTATCGTCGGTATGATTGGTAGTTCTACTGCTGTTCGAAAATATTTGAAGGTGTGAGTTATGAAAAAGAAAATAGGAATAGGAATTATAATCATGAGTATATTGATTTTTCCTCTTCATGTTCAAGCGATTACTCTTGGAGAATATGAAGCAGAAGTGAATAAATACACCAAAGAAATGCAAGATAAGAAAAATCAAATCGCTTTAAATGATGCTGAAATTAAAAAAATTCAAGCAGAAGTTCGTCAGATTCAAAATGAGATTAAAGAGATTCAAAATCAAATTGTCGCTTTAGAAAAAGAAATTGAAAAAAATAATCAGACAATTGAAGAAAAAAAGGAACAAACAAAAAAATTGATTGAATACAAACAACTTTCAGAAGGTGGAAATGATTATTTAGAATATATTTTTGGAGCAAAGACAATTAAAGATATGATTTATCGACTATCGTTAATTGAACAGATGACACAATATAATAAAGAAGTTCAAGAAGAATTAACGAGATTGGTAGAAGAAAATAAAGCGAAAAAGAAAGAGATTGAGGAAAAACAGAGCAATTTAAAAGAGTTAAACAAACAACTAGAAGAAAAATCAGCGAAAATCGCTGAAAATACGAAACAAATTCGAGCAGGTATGCCTACAGTTCAACAACAAATCGATACTTATACGGCCTTAGTTAAAAAATATAAGAATTTAGGATGTAGTTCTGGAGATACGATTGGTGTCGATTGTGCAGTTCCAAGACTATCTAGTTCTGGTGGCGGTTATGGCGCTGGTGGATTTATAGAAACGACAGGAATTTTCCACAGACCTATATATAATGGATATGTCAGTTGTGGATTTGGATGCTATTCTGGCCATATTGGTATTGATGCTTCTAGCTCAAACAAATATAATACGGTAGTTTATCCAGTTGCGGATGGTACAGTTATTTGGAAGGGACAAGATGTCTATGGAGCCAATATTGTAAAGATTGTTCACAATATTGGAGGTAGACTTATTTTCAGTACTTATGTTCATATGAGAAACTTATATGGTGGTTATGGTGAGGGAAGTTTTGTCACTTCGGATACACCACTTGGTATTATGGGTGCTACTGGAAATGCCTATGGAATTCATGTCCATTTGGAGATGTCTACTTGTGATTGGAAATATAATTGTACCTATAGCCAGTATTTAAATAGTATTGTAAGACCAACCAATTATATTAGTTTCCCAGGTTCTTGGGTAAATAGATAATAAAAGAAAAGGAGGAAGGCCATGAAGTCAATTTCCAAAAAAGAATTACTTCTCTTAATTGCAATCTTCTTTTTCTTTTTTTTATTGCTATTATTTATTCCAATTACAGGAGATGATTGGGGAAATTTTCTCATTGGTAAAAATGGATTTTGGGCGTGTATTGAAAATACAATAATGATGTATCGGACCTGGGAGGGAAGAATAGTGAGTAGACTATTCATTAACCTACTTACTTATCATCGCTTGATTTATGTTATTCTTACTTCTTTTCTCATTACTTCTTTCTGTTATTGCTTAGCAAATCTTTTTCCCACAAAAAATAAATTCTTCCTCTATTTTTCAATTATTATTTTCTTTTTAACATTAGAAAATACGATGTGGACACAAAGTTTTTTATGGGTTGCAGGTACCATTACTTATTTATTTCCCACTATTTTGATTGTTTTTTATCTTTACTTTTATTTGCACGTAATTCAAAAAAAGGAATCTTTTCCCTGGTATTTTTATATTTTTAGTGCCATATTTTCATTTTTAATAACAATGTTTGTTGAAAATATTGCTGTCGGTTATATTGTATTAAATATTATCTTTTTATTAAAAGAATTTTATGAGAAAAGAAAAATAAACAAGTTTTTAGCTTGTAGTTTGTTTTTTTCTAGTATTGGATTCATTTTAATGATTATCAGTCCAGGAAGTGCAGGAAGACTTCAAACCGAAGATCAATTATTTTATCACCTATCTTTAATCTCTAAAATTAAAAGTAATATTCCTAATTTTATTTATTATACGCTTTTAACTAATATTCCTTTATTGATGGTAATTGGAATTTGTATTTTGTTATTATTAAAATTTATTGAAAGAAAAGAAATAAGAATTTTACTTAAAATAATGATTTCTATTTTATGGGGCTATATCCTCATTATGTGTACTTTGAAACAATTGGGGCATTCTATTTTATGGGCGTTTTTTCAACAACACTTGCTGTTCTTTTTCGTTCCTTTCTTATTTGTTTTCGTACTTTTTGTCTATTTGTTTATGAAGTACTTGAAAAAAGAAGTAAAACTGAGATATTTAGCATTAATTGTAACTGGAATTTCATCTAATGCTGTTATGATTATTTCTCCCGTTTGGGGTGGACGAGTAGCGATTTTTACAAATGTTTTGTTATTTATTAGCTTCCTATATTTAGATTTAGAATTACTAAAACAGAAAAAATTCCCCAGGATGACTAGAGGATTAGGTATTTTGTCCATGGTACTATTTGTTGTTTATTTGGGTATGTATTATCATGTTTATGAATTTACAAAATTTAGAGAAAAAAGTATTCGAGAACAAATTCAAAATAAAGAAAACCCAATAATTGTCTATACGTCTCCAAATAATCTATTATGGGGAAATAATCCTGGTGATGAATATCATATAAAAACTTTTAAAGAATATTATCAAATTCCATCTCAAACAGAAATAAATTTGAAAAAAAATAAATCATTTTATCCATGATTTATTTTTTTATGAAAGAACAAGACGAAAACCATCATAAATTCTTCCTCTTCCACTAAAATTCATCGGAGCATGATAAGAAAAAATACTATAGTAAGAACTATCATAAGCACTATCTCTATAATGATTCCCACGGATTATCCATGGATAATCTTTGGCTATATTGTATGA
>CANQMB010000061.1 GCA_947624845.1 uncultured Bacilli bacterium | reverse complement strand
TATAAGTAAAAGGATGACAACGATTAAAGCAAAGATTAAAAAATCTTTCTTATTCATCAAGCATCACCTCCAGTCTACAAAGATAGAGGCAGCACCCAACTATTAAATGTTCCTAATAAAATTATATCAAACAAACGTTCTTTATTCAACGCTTTTGCACTAAATTTATGACAATTTAGGAAACATACTTGCATATTGCCAAAAACAATATGCATATAGGAGATAGAAAATTGAATACAAAAAATTTGCAAAGTATTATGATAAATTTTATAAAAATAAAAATTATGCTAAAGAAACAGAATTTTTAAAAAATTTTATTAATCAAGATGATAAAATTATCGATATAGGTTGTGGAACTGGCATACATGCGTCTTTATTGCAACAAAATGGTTTTAAAGTTGATGGCTTAGATTTAAATGAAGAAATGCTAGACATTGCTAAAACTAGAGTTCACTCTAACTTATATTTACAAAATATATTAGATATAGATATTCAACAAAAATATGACGTTATAATTTCAATGTTTGCTGTATTCAATCATTTAAAGGATACACAAGAGTTAGAAAAAGCTCTTATGAATTTAAAAAATATTTTAACTGATGTGGGAAAAATAATAATTGATTTGCATAATCCCCAAAATTCTGGTAATAAAACAGATTCTTATGATAACATGACTAGAACTATGGAATGGCATTATAATAAAAAATCTAAAATAGAAGATAGTAAAATTATATTTGAAATTGATGGTAAAAAATATATTGATAGTCATGCTTTTCGAATTTTTACTATCGATGAGGTAAAACAATGTTGTGCAAATGTTGGACTTGTTGTTAAAAAAGTATATGAAAATTATGATGTTAATAAGTGTGGTTCCTCTATTTCTAAAAACTTACAATTCTTAATATGTAAAGTTTTAGTTTAATACTTAAAAGTTATTGTATTAGGACATTAGAATGATAGGAAAATTGAGTGCTATTTTTATACATGGAATTATTAAAGAAACTATTAATAAAAGACGACTTTAATCACAGTCGCCTTTTATTTTTTCTTCTTTCATTAATTTTTCAAAACTGTCGTGAATATAGGAATTTCCTCCTAATGTTTTGTAACGATCATATAACTCATACGCATTTTTTATTTGGTTTTCTGATTTATAATTTCCTTGTTCAATGTCGTGAATAAAGTTTACTAGAAAAATTTTGAGCATCTCCAATTCTAGATCATTTTTGTTCTTAGTAACAGTCATCTGCAAATTTTCTACTTTTTCATTTAGTGGTTTTAATATTTTAGTAATAAATTTTTTTATAAAAGTAATAATTCCTGTAATGGCACCAATCAAAACACCTAAAAAAGTAATGACACTTGCAATTTGACCTAGTGAAATATTTTCCATTTCTTTTCTCCTTTCTAATGATTTTCTCTACTGTAGTTTATGCACTTAAAAAAACAGAGAATCAATCATTTGTATTATTTGTCGTCAACTTTTGTAAAAATACGTGTGGATTGCTTGATTTAATGATATACTATGATTGGAGGTAGAAAGATGAAAGAATGGAGAAATTTTACCGAAGGAACATGGACAGAAGAAATTAACGTTTCAGATTTTATACAAAAAAACTATAAAGAATATAGTGGGGATGAAAGCTTTTTAAAAGGAGTGACTCCTCGAACAAAAAAAGTTTGGAGTCATTGTGAAAAATTACTGAATGAAGAATTAAAAAAACATGTTTTAGATATAGATACACTTCATATGTCTGGAATTAATGCCTATGAAGCTGGATATATCGATCAAGAAAATGAAGTGATCGTCGGATTACAGACAGATCAACCACTAAAAAGAATTGTAAATCCATATGGTGGAATACGTATGGTTTATCAAGAACTAGGAGCTTATGGATATCAATTGGATCCAACAGTAGATCGATACTTTAATGAATTTAGAAAAACTCATAATCAGGGTGTTTTTGATGCTTATAATGACGAAATCAGAAAAGCAAGACATGTGGGACTTCTAACTGGTCTTCCAGATGCCTATGGAAGAGGTCGAATTATTGGAGACTATCGCCGAGTTGCACTTTATGGAATTGATTTTTTAATTGAAAAGAAAAAGGAAGATCTTCAAGAATTAGTTGGACCGATGAGTAATGACTTAATTCAGTTAAGAGAAGATGTTTCTATGCAATGTGTTGCTTTAGAAGAAATGAAACAGATGGCTCTAAAATACGGATATGATATTTCTAAACCAGCTTCCAATGCCAAAGAGGCAATTCAATGGACGTATTTTGCTTATCTTGCTGCAGTAAAAGAAAATAATGGAGCGGCAATGAGTTTAGGAAGAGTGGATGCTTTCTTCGATATTTATATTGAACGAGATTTTGAAGAAGGAACTTTGACGGAAGAGGAAGCGCAAGAGTTAATTGATCAGTTTGTAATTAAGTTGCGTTTGGTTCGTCATTTAAGAACGCCAGATTATGATGAGTTATTCTCAGGAGATCCGACTTGGGTTACGTGTTCCATTGGTGGTGTTGGGGTGGATACGAGACCTATGGTTACAAAAACTTCTTATCGTATCGTGCATACATTAACAAACCTAGATCCTTCTCCAGAACCAAATATGACGATTCTTTGGAGTTTAGATTTACCAGAAAAATTTAAACATTATTGTTCAAAAATGAGTATTCAAACCGATGCAATTCAGTATGAAAATGATGATATTATGCGTCCTATTTTTGGAGATGATTATGCAATTGCTTGTTGTGTTTCTGCTATGCGAGTTGGAAAAGATATGCAATTTTTCGGGGCGAGATGTAATTTAGCAAAAGCTTTATTATATTCGATTAATGGTGGTGTCGATGAAATTACGAAAGATAAAGTATTAGAAATTGTCGAACCAATGCAAGATGAAATTTTAGACTATGATAAGGTGAAAAAAGCCTATTATGAAGTGTTAGAAGAAATTGCTAGAATTTATTCCGATGCCATGAATATTATTCATTATATGCATGATAAATATGCGTATGAAAAAGGACAGATGGCTCTTCATGATACGAAGGTGCGTCGTTTGATGGCCTATGGAGTCGCTGGACTTTCTGTTGTCGCTGATTCGCTTTCTGCGATTCGTTATGCCAAAGTGAAACCAATTCGTGATGAAGATGGAATCACTGTTGATTTTGAAATTGAAGGAGATTTCCCTAAATATGGAAATGACGATGATCGAGTAGATGATATTGCAAAAGAAGTATTAGAAAAATTTTATCAAGAATTATGTAAGCATACGCCTTATAGAAAAGCCGAAGTTACGCTCTCTGTCTTGACGATTACTTCCAATGTAGTTTATGGTTCTAAGACCGGAGCAACTCCAGATGGAAGAAAGAAAGGTGTTGCCTTTGCACCAGGAGCGAATCCAATGCATGGAAGAGATATGAGTGGTGCTATCGCTTCTTTGAATTCTGTTGCTAAACTTAAATATTCTGAATGTTGTCGCGATGGAATTTCCAATACATTTTCTATTATTCCATCAGCTCTAGGAGAAAATAAAGAAGAACAAATTGATAATTTAGTCAATGTTTTGGATGGTTATTTTGCCCAAGGGGCACACCATTTAAATGTCAATGTTTTGGATCGTTCTTTATTAGAAGATGCCATGGAACATCCTGACAAATATCCACTTTTAACTATTCGTGTTTCTGGTTATGCTGTTCGTTTTAATCGTTTGACGAGAAAACAACAAGAAGAAGTCATTGCCCGAACTTTCCATAGTAAAATGTAGGAGAATTTATGTTAGGGAGTGTTGATTCAATTGAGACTTTTGGACTTGTTGATGGTCCAGGGATTCGTACTGTAATTTTTTTAAATGGTTGTGCTTTGAGATGTAAATATTGTCACAATCCAGAAATGTGGAAACTTGGCAAGATGAATATGTCAGTCGAAGAAGTCGTTGCGAAAATAAAAAGAAATCGTCCTTATTTTAGAGAAAGCGGAGGCGGAGTTACTTTTTCTGGAGGAGAACCTTTGATGCAAGTAGATTTTGTTATTGAGGTTTCTAAGATATTAAAAGAGGAAGGAATCCATGTTGCTTTGGATACTGCTGGAGTTGGTATTGGTCGATATGAAGAAGTATTAAAATATATTGACTTAGTTATTTTAGATATCAAACATTTAACAGAGGATGGATATCAAGATTTAGTAGGGCACGATATGAATGAATATAAAAAATTTCTTGAAATTTGCCAAAAGTTAAAAAAACCACTATGGATTCGTCAAGTTGTCGTTCCTGGGGTTCATGATAATAAAGAATATATGGAGATGTTAGTAGATTATTTAAAGAAAATTCAATATGTAGAGCGAATTGAATTTTTGCCTTATCATAAATTGGGTAGTGAAAAATATGAGAGGTTAGGAATTTTCAATCCATATAAAGATAAAGAGCCTATGGATGAGAAAAAATGTGATAAATTATATAAAAAATACATTGCAAAAAATTTCACAAATAAAAGCTAATTGTGGAATTTTTTTACATTCTATTGTATGATAGGAGAGAATTTAGTTTGGGGTGATACTATGAATGAAGCGAAAGACTGGAAAGATTATGAACT
The DNA here is from genome assembly GCA_947624845.1 of uncultured Bacilli bacterium. Classification (GTDB taxonomy): domain Bacteria; phylum Bacillota_I; class Bacilli_A; order RF39; family UBA660; genus MGBC119817. Next base: position 2,181 of record CANQMB010000061.1, on the reverse strand, counting down.
AATTGATTGTTCCAATGGAGAAAAATTAGAGCGTTGGGGGAAATATGTATTATTGAGACCAGATCCACAGATTATTTGGGATCATGGAAATTTAGAAAAAAAGTATCACGGAAAAATTGATGCAATTTATCATCGAAGTCCATCGGGAGGAGGATTTTGGGAAAATTTGAATGATCTTCCAACAGAATGGAATATTTCGTATAAAGATTTAGTTTTTCATATTAAACAGATGGGATTTAAACATACTGGACTTTTTCCAGAACAAGCCGTCAATTGGAATTTTATGATGGAAAAAATTAAGAATGCCAAAAGACCCATTAAAGTTCTTAATCTCTTTGCCTATACTGGAGGAGCGAGCGTTGCTTGTTTAAAAGCGGGAGCCAGTGTCGTTCATGTAGATTCTTCAAAGGGTATGGTGGAATGGTGCAAGGAAAACGTAAAAATGAATCATTTGGAAGACCGTCCTATCCGTTATTTAGTTGATGATGTATTAAAATTTGTAGAGCGAGAAATTCGGCGAGGCAATGTCTATGATGCGATTATTATGGATCCTCCTAGTTATGGAAAAGGGGCTCATAAAGAAGTTTGGAATATAGAAAAAGATTTAACACATTTAGTTTCTTTATGTACACAAATCTTAAGTGAAAATCCTTTATTTTTCTTGATTAATTCCTATACAACAGGTTTGTCAGCCATGACACTTTACAATGTATTAGAAGTAACTATGAAAAATTATACCGGAAAAATTAGTTATGGAGAGGTAGGACTTCCGATTAAAAATAGTAATTTAATTTTACCGTGTGGTATTTATGGAAGATGGGAAAGCGATGAATAAGTTAAATGTTTTGTATGAAGATAATCATATTATCGTTGTAGAAAAAGAAAAAAATATTTTAAGTCAAGCGGATCATACTGGAGATATAGATATGCTCAGTTTAGTAAAAAGTTATATTAAAGAAAAATATAAAAAACCAGGTAATGTTTATTGCGGTTTAGTTCATCGTCTGGATCGTCCTGTTGGTGGAATTATGGTTTTTGCAAGGACTTCTAAGGCAGCGAGTCGATTAGGAAAAACGATGGATTCATTTCAAAAAAAATATTTGGCTGTTGTCCATGGAATTATTCAGGAAGATGAAAAAGTAGTCGTGGATTATCTTCAAAAGACAGAAAATGGAAGTAGTGTAGTCACGAATAAAGAAACGGGGAAAAGAGCTGAACTTTCTTTTCGGGTTTTAGAAAGAAATAGAGAAAAAGAGGAAACCTTAATAGAAGTTACTTTAAAAACAGGAAGGCATCATCAAATTCGAGTCCAACTATCTCATTTAGGATATCCTCTTTGTGGAGATCAAAGATACTATCGACAGGATGGGACATCGATTGCACTTTACGCCTATCAACTTTCCTTTGTTCATCCAACAAAAAAAGAGAGAATGACGTTTACTTTATTACCAAAAGGAAGCAATTACTGGACAGATTTTACATTGTCAAAAATTGTCAAACAAAAATAATATTTGCCTTTGCCTTTTTTTTTTGTTATTATTATATATAGAATAAAATACGAGGGAGAAGATGTTATGATATTAGCAATGAGTTTTGACTTTAGCTGGTTTTTAACGATACCTGGGATGTTAATTACTGGCGGAGTTTTATTACTGATTATAGCTTTAATTATATTTATTGCTACATCTGGTAAAAAAGGAAAAAATAAAAATAAAGATGCAAATGCTGAAATGAATGCAGCCTCACAGGTTGGTGCTCAAGCGATGGTTGATCCAAATCAACAGGCGGCTGTTCCACCAGTACCTGAGACTACTCCTCAAGCAGCTATTCCAGAAGTTTCTGATATGCAGCAGCCAACACCAACGGAGGTAACACCTCAAGAGCCTGCTCCTGTTGTAGAAAATTCTGCACCAGAAGTTGCAGTTCCACAGGAAGTAGCTCCAGTTACTCCAGTTGTTCCTGAAGTAAATCCTACAACGGAACCTGTAGTTCCAGAAGTAGCCCCAATGAATATTCCAGAACCAACGTTGGCTTCTGAGACGATTCCAACGGAGGCGCCAACGGTAGAACCGCTTGCACCTACAATTGATGTTACTCCTCCTACTGAACCTGCTCCTTATGTAGTAGCTCCCGTAAATGAAGGACCTCAAGTACCTCCAGCGGAAGCACCAGTAGAGGGAG
>CANQMB010000060.1 GCA_947624845.1 uncultured Bacilli bacterium | reverse complement strand
GTTACCAAATTTAATTCTTCTTTCATTTTTCATCTTTCCTTTCATTTTTTGGTATTTTATCAATTTCCAAAGTAGGAAGAGTAGATGTTATATTTTCAACTACTTTTTCAGTTCCTGCTTTGATAGCTGTTTCATAATACCATTCTTTGTATTCAAATTCTTTATAACAATCTTCTAGGGCTTTCAGTTCTTTTTCGATAATTTTCTTTTGTTCTAAAATCATATTATATCTTTCTTTCAATGTACTATCTCCCTCTTGAGCTAATTCGACATATTCTTTAATTTTAGAAATAGGCATGTTGATATTTTTCATACAATTTAAAACTCTTAACCATTTAAAGTCTTTATCTTCAAAAACTCTTCTTCCATTAACTTTTTTGATATTTGGAAGTAAGCCCATAGAATCATAGTATCGTAAAGTTGATGGTACAACATTCATCATATTAGCAACTTCTTTAATTGAATATGACATATAATCCTCCCTTCATTATAATTATACAAGTTAAAGTGAACTTTAAGTCAATACTAAAAATGAAATAAGTTAAAAAATTAATTTAATCATACAAATTACTATCTCTTTCACTAAATATTATAACAAAATTTTTATTCATACGCCTTTCTCCTTTCATATGATTGTAAAGTCATAATATATAAAAAACATACGAATCGTTGAGTGAGAAAAATTTATTATAGAAATAGACGAGTGCTAAAACCACTCGCCTATTTTCCTGTTACATTTCAATTATTTTTTTGCTATGCTTCGTGTAGGGTAAAAACTTATTGATTATATCTTCCGTTTTTACTTTCATATATCCTGTTGTAGTTCCATCACTGCAACCATAAAATTCTTCTTTTATAACATCCTTATCAAAAACTATTTGAATTTTATTATTGTCTACTAATGCACTATATACTGTAGCAGCGCCTATTTTAGTACCTAACATTTCTTCAAAAAGTTCAGTAGGTGCAAAAGACACTCTTGCAATATCCATTTTTTGACTAAATTTTTTCAAATCGAACTTTTTCTCTCCAGTTGTTATAAACAAATAAAAATCTGTCTTTTGCCTATTACATAGAAATAAAGTTTTTACCATCTTCATATTGAGCCTATTATTTATTTCAATGCAATCTTCCATTGTAATTGCTTCATCTGTATCGACTCTTTCAAAATGAATATCTAATTCTTTTAAAGTTTTATAAACCCTTTCTTGTAATTCATTTTGAAATTTTTTTGGTTCCTTTGTATAGATTTCACTTACATAAAACATTTTTAATACCTCCATTAAATATTTTATATATTAAATGGTGGCGGTGCTAAAAACATCATAATGCTGTTTTCGATATTATATCATATTTATTAAAATTAAAAATTACTATTCTAAAATAAAGGGGCAAATAGTCGTAAGATTGCTTGCCAAATAGATTTTATAAATCCTGTCCTAATATCTTCATCTTCTAATTTTTTACTATCTTTCAACGTATTTTCAAAATCTTTATAGATTTCTTTTAAAGTACTTACCTGTTCCATATAAATACCATTTTCAAAATGCAAATACAAACTACGATAGTCCATGTTAATTGTACCGACTACGGCTCTTTTGTCATCAGATAAAAATACTTTAGAATGAACAAATCCATTCGTATATTTATAGATATGAACTCCATGGTCGTGCAGAATTTTAAAGAAAGAACATGTCTGGGTATAGACAATTTTTTTATCGGGAATCCCAGGGACAATAATTCTTACATCGACTCCTCTTTTAGAAGCTCTACAAAGGGCATTGACCATATCTGTATCAATAATTAAATAGGGAGTCATAATATAGAGATACTTTTTGGCACTGTTAATCATATTAATATAAACATCTTCTCCAATAAGATCTTTATGTAGAGGAGCAACTCCATAGGGAATGACATAACCATCTTCTTTGAATGAATGATCGAATGAATATTTAAACTTTTGAATATCTTTATCTTCTTGAATATTGGCATTCCATAAAGTTAGAAACATCACTGTCATATTCCAAATAGCATCCCCTTCAATCTTAATTCCATTATCTTTCCAAATGCCATAAGGGCTGTTAATATTGATGTATTCATCACTTAAATTAACTCCTCCTGAAAAAGCAACTTTTCCATCAATAATCGTCATCTTTCGGTGATCTCGATTATTCATAAAAATTCCACGAAAAGGACTCAATTTATTAAATGAAATACATTTGATTCCAAACTGTTCTAATTCTTTGGCATAGTTTGTAGAAAGTAATGCCAAGGTTCCCATATCATCATACATTATTCGTACATCGACTCCTTGGGAGGCTTTTTCTTTTAAAATCTCGAGAATTCCATTCCACATAACGCCTTCATCGATAATAAAATATTCTAGAAAAATAAAACGCTTTGCTTTTTTTAATTCTTTTAATAACTCCGGATAAAATTTTTCTCCAAAATCATAGTAACTAACTCGATTATTCGTACTTACAAAATGATCAGTTCGATGAAGCAAATACTCAATATTATCTAATTCTTTTTCTTGAATTTCTTTTTCTATTTTTGGATCTTGAACCAGGTGCTTTTTATATTCGTTTTCATACTTGAAGATATTTCTTAACAATTTGCTCTTTGAATAATTTTTTCCTAAAGTAATCAACAAAATCGTTCCAAAGATCGGAAAGATTAAAATCAAAATAATCCAAGGTAAGTCATTGGAAAGACGAGTACTATTTTTTAAAAGACCTAAGACGATTAAAATACTAATGAGGCAATAAGTTAAGTTGATAATTCCTAAGTATTTATAAAAAAATAGACGAATAATAATCGAAAATCCAAATTGTAAAACGAGTCCGAAAGCGACAATAAGCGCTCTTTTGATGGCATTTAACATAAATATAATCTCCTTTTATTTATTGTATCACAAAAAAATAAACCTATATAGGTTTACTTTTATAATTTTTATCTTATTTGTTTTTTTAATTCACTTTTTAGTAATAAACTTCCTAAAACAAAAGCCAATATATCAGCAATAATAGCACTCCATAGCATAGTTACAACACTATGACTTGCTGTTGCTATAATCACAATTGCAGGAACAAAGAAGCAAACATCTCTAGCTAAAGCAAGCACAGTTGATTTAAAACTAGATCCCATCGATTGTAAAAGAATAGACATTGATTTTGTCATACAAGTGAATATAATTCCTCCTAAGAAGATTCTTAAACAATATTTAGCATACTCAAAATACTCAAAAGAATTTCCATTTCCAAAAATACTTATAATTAATATTGGAAAAAATTCAAATACTATGAAAGCTAGAAAACCAATTATAAAATTAGTTACTAAAATATATTGAATTGTTTCTTTGACTCTTCTTATATTTTTTGCTCCCATATTAAATCCTATAATTGGCATACCTCCTAAAGAGACTCCAATTACAATAGATACAACAATACCAAATACTTTCATACATATGCCAATAACAGCTAGAGGGATTACTACTCCATAAGCCGCTCCAGAACTAGATATTGTCCTATATCCGTACTGAGCAACCAAATTATTGGCAACTGCAATGATAACGACAATAGCAAGTTGTGTAATTAAAGAAGCTAATCCCAAAGAAACAACCTGTTTACATATTTTTTTATCCAACTGGATTGATTTTTGATCTATCTGAAAAGATTTTGATTTTTTCAAATAGAAGATACTTACTATAAACGTAAGTATTTGACCGATAATGGTTGCAATAGCCGCCCCTTTGACGCTCATTTTAAAAATAAAAATAAAGATTGGATCTAAAATAATATTGGATATTGCTCCAATAACGGTCGCTATCATTGCATATTTAGGACTGCCATCACTTCGTATCGATGCATTGAGTCCTTGACCAATCATATAAAAAGGTAACCCATAGCAAATAATTCTCAAATAATCTTTTGCATATTGATAACATTTCATTTCTTTTGGATTTCCTCCAAAAATATTTAATATCTGATTGCTAAATACGATTCCTATAATAGTTAAAATTATGGATATGATAATCAATAGTATAAATCCATTTCCAATCGATTTACTTGCCTTCTTTTTATTTTTGGCTCCTAAAGATAAATTAAAAAGTGCCGCTGCCCCATCGCCAATTAATAAAGAAAAAGCAAGGGCTATCACAGTAAATGGATAGACAATATTGGTTGCAGCATTACCAAAAGTTCCTGCATCACTCCAACCAATAAATATCTGATCCACAATATTATAAAGTGCCGCGACAACCATACTAATAACGCATGGTATAGCAAATTTTTTAATTAATTTGGAAATTTTATCTTTTCCTAAATCTATTTTCATTATAAAATCCTCCTCAATTTTATGCATAAAAATACGTAAGTCCTTATTCAATTGGACTTACGCATTTTCGCTACTCATTGATAAAATTGACTTCATATTTCTTGCTTAATGAATAAATTGTAACACAAATTTTAAATTTTAGTAAGCATTATTTTTCAAACTGAACAGTGATATCATCTATACCTAAATCATGCAAATCATCAATATGACCAATTTTCGTATAACTATAATTTGTATCAAACGATTGATAGAAAATTACTAAACAATCACTTCCATAAAGCATGATATCTCCACGAATAATATGTTTGGGATTCCTTGAGTTTGTAGGTAAGGAATGATCCATATCTACATATTTTTCATTTCCATTTAACTCTTTCATATCAAATTTTTGTGGTAACAAGTTCATAAACGCTTGAGCGGTTTCATTCTCTTCAATTGTTGCCTTATATTTTTTATTATTGATCACGACTTGAATTTCTTTGATATTTTCCACGATAGAATCCTCCTTATTTTGTTTGGTATTTTTATAAGTAATGATAGCAATACTCGTGACTCCTATTAAAATTAAAAATCCTATTATTATATTCTTTTTCATACTTTTCCCTTTTTACTAATTATATTTATTTTATTCTAAAACAACACTCAATTGATCAATCAATAAAGAAGGACTTCCTACTTTTGGATTTGTAAAGACTAAATCATCTCCAATGGCCAGAATATGATTTAAAATTTCTTCAAAAGATGTGGTTAATATTGCCGGTTTGATTCCACCTACAATTTTACCATCTTTTACTTGATACCCAAAAATTTGAAGTGATAAATTTCCAGTATCAAGATGAACCGCATCTATCGCACAAGCATAATGAGTAACAACAATGCCCTCTTTCATTTGTTCAATTAATTCGGTAAAATGATACTTTCCTGGTTCTACATATAAATTTCTAGTTGAAATATTTCCATATCCATTACCAGTAGAAGTTATCTTCTCTTTTAAAGCCGTTTTATTATCGTAGAAAAAAGTTTTTAATATTCCGTTTCGAACAACATCTTTTTTTGTCGTTTTGGTTCCCTCTTCATCAAATAATTGATATCCTGGATAATTTTGATTTGTGGGATCTTCTATAATATTTAATATATCGACTCCAATTTTTTGATGAAGTTGATTATAAAATAAAGTCTTTTTTCTTTGAACTTCTTCCGCACTCAGTCCTTCCATAATTTTTCTAATTAAATTTCCTGCTGCTTCATTTTGAAAAATTACTTTATATTTCGATGTAGAAAGTACTTTTTCATTTAATCGAATTTTTGCTTCCATGATGGCATCTTGAACGATAGTTTTAAATTCTAGAGGACTAGAAGACATTTTCTCTCTTCTGGAAGAAATGCTCACTTCTTTTCTTTTGGCTAGTACTTCTACAGAAAATGCATACGTATGTTGACTGGTATTCATATCTACACCATTACTGTTAATAATTCTTATCTGTTGATAACAATCCTCATAAGATAGTTCAATTTTTACTATTTCTTTCTCTTTATTTTTTAATGAAATCGCCTGTTCTAACAAATCCAATGCCTCTTTGGCTTGAGGAATTTCTTTTTCTGCTTTCGTATTATTATTTTCTAATTCTGTCAAATAATAATCTTCATTCTTTTCTTCTACATATTTAAATTTTAATATTAAATCGGAAAGAAGAGAAGAATCTAAATAATTAGAACGTAATTTTACAGTTTTTCCCTCTTGTTCTGCTTTGATTTCATATTGGACACTAGAGATCATTTCATATTTTTTTCTTTCTTCATTTATATACATGACATAATCTTGCATAGTGTTTTTTTCCATAATTTGAATTTGGTCGATGCCTTCTTTTTTGGCAAATTCAATAAACTCTTTACTATTCACTTTCCATTCCTCCCACTAAGATACTAGAAACCTTTAATGTCGGTTGTCCCACAGTGACATGGATCATTCCACTTTCACTACCACAATAACCATCAGAAAGCTCTAAATCATCCGCAATCATTTCAATATTCGATAAAAGTTCTAAACTATTTCCAATCAAACTAATGGGTGCAATCCGTTTTGTAATCTTCCCCTGTTCAATTAAATAGGCAATATCAACAGCAAAGTTAAAATCTCCGGTATTGGTATCGACACTACCTCCATTCAAATTGGTAGCATAAATTCCATAATCGATACTTTGAATCATCTTTTCAATTGAATCCTCTCCATTGGCAATATAAGTATTACTCATTCTAGAAGTAGGCGCATATTGATAATCTTCTCTTCGTCCACAACCATTTCCCGGATGATTCATTTTTTCTTGATTCGAAAAATCTACGAGATAATCTTTTAAAATTCCTTTTTCAATTAAAATATGTTTTTCACTTTTTCTTCCTTCATCATCGACTGTATAACTTCCCCATTCATTTGGAATCGTCGCATCATCAATCAAGGTCACTTTTGAACTAGCCACTTGTGTTCCTAATTTGTCACAAAAGACACTAAATCCAGGTGCAATCGCCGTTGCTTCCAATCCATGACCACAGGC
>CANQMB010000059.1 GCA_947624845.1 uncultured Bacilli bacterium | reverse complement strand
TATTATGCAATTACTTTCCCCTTCATAGTAATTGCATAATACGTTTTTCCCTGATTGTTACTACAGCTCAAGTAGGTAGCAATGCAAAATTAGTGGTTGATAGTAACAATCAGGGAAAAACGTATTATGCAATTACTATGAAGGGGAAAGTAACTTATACAGTGAATTTTGCTGCAAATGGGAATCAAATTGCTGCAACAAGCAAAACTTGTGATTTAGTCGCTGTTTATAATGGAAAAGATCAAGCCACAAGTTGTGAATTAACGACTCCTGTTATTACGCCACCAACGAGTACTCCAACCATTGTAGGATATAATCAAGATGCTGGTGCTACTACGTCTCAAGTAGGTAGTAATGCCAAATTAACTGTCGATAGTAACAATCAGGGAAAAACGTATTATGCGATTACCAAGAGTGAAAGTAAGAATAGAAATATTAGCTATACCAAAGGAAATGGTGTCAGTGGAATTGGAAAAGAAAGCGATCAATGTGTAATTGCTTCTTCATATAATGGAAAGGATCAAGCCACAGAATGCGAAGTTACTTTGCCAACGGTTACACCACTTACTGGATATATCGATGGATATTGGAAAGAAAATATTGACGGAGCCGATCAAAAGACTGCCGGGGAAAAAATATCGTTAACGAAAGATATGAATTATATTGCATATGCCAAAAGAAATTTTACTTGTGGAACTGCTGGAACTAATACGACTTATGCAGGAAAAACATGGTATACAATAGCAAATGATGGAGTTAATTGTGATTTAGCATTAAATGCAATTTCTAGTGCTACTGGAACTTATGCAGAAGCAGCGACAAAATTAACAAATGAATATTTTACTAGTGGTAGTGTATTAAAACAAGAGAGTGATGTTGGTTTGACTTCTGTTGTAGGAACTTATAGTTCATGGGCTGGAATTACAGGAAGTAGTGGAATTATTTGGTCATCTGCATCAGCAGCTCTACCTAATAATAGAACATTTAACGTTTATTCGAATAAAACAACTACTTTAATGTATGATGGTACCCATTGGGAAAGTGGTGCAGCAACTGGATTTCATGCAGATTCCAAATCCTTCGTAATTGGCTATAATACTACAACTACGAGTAGTTGTAGTGTCAGCGGTTCCAATTGTGTTGTTGCCTCAGGAAATGTTAGTTGTTCTGTTTCAGGCCATGGATCGACGGCATATACAAAATATAGAGTAACTAAAACTAGTTCTTCTAGTAGTTTTACTGCACAGCATAGTAACTTTTATACTGCTGGAGGGGGAACCAACGGAACTTATGATAGTTCTCAATATTCTCTATATTTAAGACCCTGTGGTGGTGCCCATCATGCAGCGAATCTTTTCCGTTTACTTGCGAAATCTTCTTCTTCAATTGCACATCATAATTATATTAATGGTAATGACAGTACAATAAGTGCTATCAGTTCTCATCGATGGGATCTTGCTGGAACAGCAAATTCTACCACTTCATCTACATCTAAGGGAACTCAAAGAATATATAATGCAGGAACTTCTACTACTTGTGTTAATGCTTATTCTTGTAGTTATTCAAGTGTTTCATATCCGATTAATTATCGTTTGCGCATAAAAGTAAAATTATAGAAATAATAGGTGAATATTATGAAAAAAAGTATGATTTTAGTTTTAATATTTGTTGGAGTTTTTCTTTTGGTTTTTGTATATAATAATGTAACGAAAAAAAACATATATTCAAAAAATAATTATGTGATAACGAGTATTGACAATATGGAAAAAATTCTAAATAAAAAAGAAAATTTTTTAATTTATGCCTATGCGAATAGTTGTTATTTTTGTAAAGAAAGTAATCAAATGATTTCTTTCTATGAAAAAGCATATTCATTAAAAATTTATAGAATGAATTTATCTAATGTAGTAGATTCCAAGGTAAGAGAGTATTTTAATTTATCAGAAGGCGCCTTAAATCCTCCTGCTGTAATTTTTATAAAGAAAGGAAATTTGAAAGCAATTGATAATATGATTTTAAATGAAGATTACTTTAGGGATTATTTATTAAAATATGGGTATATAGATTCTAGTTATTATGAGAATGATTATCGTATTGATTATAAAGAGTTCCAAAAGAAATATCAATCTTCTAATAAAAATGTATTTTTATTTTATAATTATGGGGAAAATGTATCCACGATCGGTGAGAAAAAAAAGAAAGAGGAGTATCGATTGAGTAAGAGTAAAATAAGGGAGGAATTACTTCGATTAACTAAAGAACATCCTTTCTCTTATCGGGTAATTTTTTATCATGTCGAAGGAGCGGATCGTATTTATGATCAGGTAAGAAAAGATGTGCATCAAAAGAAAATAGAGGGACCATTTATAATTATCACAGAAAATAGTCATGTCGTTGATTATTTAATTCCAAGAAATAAAAAAGAAATTTCTTCGTTTTTAGAGAAAAATGGGATTTATAAATAAAAAGATATTAAAAATTATGATATCTTTTTTGTTTGAAGTGGCCACTTGCTTCTCTTTTTTCCTTTTGTTATAATAAATTTAGGAAAATGAAGGAGAAAATTATGAAGTTTAGTATCATTGTTCCAGTTTATAATGTATCGTTATATATTGAAAAGTGTTTGGAAAGTTTGAAAGCTCAAAATGGAAATGATTTTGAAGTTTTAGTTATTAATGATGGAAGTACTGATGATAGTTTGGAAAAAATTTCTTCTCGTGTCAGCGACGATGAACGATTTCATATTTATACGAAGGAAAATGGCGATATCAGTGATGCCAGAAATTATGGGATTGAAAGAGCTACTGGAGAATATCTTTTATTTGTAGATGGTGATGATTTTGTTCATTCTAATTATTTAGAAGTGCTTAGAAATGCTTTGCAGGATCATCCCGATGTTGATATTTTACGATTTCAAGTTTTTCGTCATTTATATGAAGAAAATAGAGATATTCCCTGCCCAGGAAAGACATTTTTTACTTCTGGGAATCAAGCTTTTCGTCTTCTTGTTCAAGAGACTTATTTTGATGTTGTATGGGCCTATCTTTTTAAGCGAAGTTTTTTTGAAAAATATCATTTTCGTTTTTCCAAAGGAAGACGCCATGAAGATTTTGGTTTAATTCCCTATGTTATTTTAAAAGCAAAAAAAATTTATGCAATATCAGATTTTCTTTATCATTATGTCTGCCGTCAGGAAAGTATTACTACTTCTAAAAACTTAGAAAAAATAAAAAAACGAATAGAGGATTCTCTTTATTTATATGATTTTTTAAAAAAGAAAATAGAAGCTGATTCTGAGATTTTAGAAGCTGATAAATTATTTGCATATAGTTATTTAGCGAATGCTATGCTCGGATTAGGAAAAACACTTCCAAAAGAAGAGTTAAAAGATTATATTGCAAGTTTAAGAGAAAGAAAATTATTTGATGATCTTCGCAGAGAAAATTTTCTTCAAAAATTAAAATATTCATTTTGCCGAAGATTTCCAAAATATTATATTCTACATTTTGCTAAGTAGGAGGGAAAGTATGCCAAAAGTAAGTATCATTGTTCCAGTTTACAATGTTTATCCATATTTGAGAAGATGTTTACAAAGTTTAGTCGATCAGACATTAAAAGATATTGAAATTATCGTAGTGAATGATGGAACTTTAGATCAATCTCAAGAAATTATTGATGAATTTGCGAAAAAAGATCCACGAATTCTTGCCTTAAAAAAGAAAAACGGTGGACTTAGTGATGCTAGAAATTATGGTCTTCCTTATGCGAAGGGAGAGTATATTGCATTTGTTGATAGTGATGATTATGTTGATGTTACGATGTATGAGAAAATGTATCAAAAAGCAAAAAGTGGTTCATTTGACTTAGTGGAATGTGATTGCTATTGGGAATATCCAAATAAAAAAGTTTTAGATTCTTCTCATATTGTTGATAATTATTTTGTTGATATTCGTGTGATGGCATGGAATAAGATTTATCGTCGTAAGTTACTTGAAAAGACTAAAGTTTTATTTCCAAAAGGTTTACAGTTTGAAGATATTTGTTTTTGTTATCAATTGCTTCCTTATGTTCAAAAAATTGGCTATGTAGAAGAAGCGCTTTATTATTATATTCAAAGAAATACTTCGATTGCAAATACTGTCAATGAACGCGTTCGGGAGACTTATGATATTTTAAAATTAATACTTGATTATTATGATGAAAAAAAGCTTACGAAAAAATATCAAAAAGAGTTAGAGTATGTTACAATGAAATTTATTTTAGGTAGAAATTTTTATCGAATTTGTGCTTTGAAAGATAAAAAACTTAGAAAACAGTATTTAGAAGAAGGATATCAGTTTTTGATGACTCATTTTCCAAATTGGAAGAAAAATCCGTATTTGCTAAAGAAAAAAGGATGGCGTCACTTTTATTATCGCCACTTAAATCATTTTTCTTACTCTGTTTCTGCCTTTTTCTTTCATTATGCTGGGGATTTTATCTTGGAGATATTTAAGGGGTGATTGAAATGAAAAAGTGGAAATCTGAATATTTTCTTTATTTGTTTTTAGTCATTTCTCCTTTCCTTGATGCTGCTAGTTATTGGATTCGCGAGTTTTTTCCCAATCTTGTTTTATCGCCTATTACTATTTTGCGACTGGTTATTCCCGCTATTTTATGTTTTCATCTTTTTATAAAAGATAAAAAAGCTCGAAAGACGATTCTTTTGGGAGGCTTTCTTTATTTTTTCTATGCTTTGATTCACTTGCTTTTATATGTACATTTTAAAACAGGAAGTGCTTATGGAAGTGTGCTTCATGAGGCACAATACCTGTTAAATTATACCTATATGATTTTACTTTTTTATCTTTTTTTCTATTATGCACAAGAGAAAAAGTTAAAGAATTTGCCTTTTTGGATTACTTTGTTTTTAGCGGGATATTTATTTTTATTATATTTGGCTCTCATCACAGGGAGTTCTTCTCCAACTTATATTGATGGCGTTGGATATAAAGGATGGAATGCCAGTGGAAATGCTGTGGGATCCATTTTGTTGATTAGTTTAATCTTAGTTTTTCCTTTTGTGATGAAAGAGAAAAAATGGTATTATTATTTTCTCGTTATTCTTACGGGCGTCTATTTAATGGTCTTTTTAGGAACTCGAGTTGGACTTCTTGGTTTCCCAGTTGTCTTAGTTTCTTATTTCTTTTGCTGTTTTCTTACGAAAACAAAATTTGATTTTTCATGGAAAAAAATCATTGTTCGTCTTTTTATGGTTTTGATTCTTTTGGGAGTTTTCTTTGTCTTACTTACACATTCTTCGACATTGAAAAGGCAAAAAAATTTAGAGAAAGAACAGAATCAGGTCGTTGATGAGGAGACAGATCGAATCTCTTCTATCACAGGGGATGCCCTTGCTTATGTAAAGGAGATTGAAGATGGAACGATGTCTTTTGATTTCATGGATCAAGCCCAACAACAATCTCTAGTTGAAATGAAGGTACAAGCTGAAAAATGGAAATTAGAAAACAAAAATCGTCGCTTGCAGCAACTTTTATACCATACTTATTTAATTAAAAATCAAAAAAGTATTTCTAGAATTTTATTTGGAAATGGTTATTTGTCAAATTATAGTGAGATGGTTTTAGAAGTAGAGTTAGTTTCCTTACTTTATAATTTTGGAATCATAGGATGGGTTCTTTATTTAGGTATTTTTATCATTATTGAATTTAAGACGCTATCTTTTTCTTTCAAAAATTGGAAAGATAAAAGTAAAATTCCTTTCTTCTATTTATTTGGTGTTTTCTTTGTTTATGGACTATCCTTTATGGCAGGATATACCTTTTTCCATGTTTCTTCCATGATGTTAATTGTATTGTTACACTTATTTTTATTAGAAGTATTCCAGGATAAAATTTATAGAAAAGAGATGTGATTAAATGAAAAAGATTGTATTTGCAATTACTAGTTTGCAACTAGGGGGAGCAGAAAGAGTTCTTGTCGATATTGTCAATCGATTAAAAGAACAGTATGATATTACCGTTTTTACTTTGTATGGTGAAGGGGAGTTTCAAAATCAATTGGATGATGCGATTCATTATGTGAGTTATTATGATACTTCTTATGAGCATACAAAAAAAAGAAAACGTCTTGTGCTTTCTTTGATGGTTCTTTTCCCATTTTTCAGAAAGAAAATATATACGAATTTTATTGCAGGACGAGATGTTGAAATCGCTTTTTTGGAAGGACCTATCACCTGGCTTTTAAATTGTAAAAGTAAGAGCAAAAAAATAGCGTGGATACATAATGATTTAGAAAAAGTATATGATGGAGGCTTTAAAAATAAATGGAAAGATTATTTGAATAAAAAAGCCTATCAAAATTATCAGAAATTAATTTTTGTATCGAATGATAATAAAAATGCCTTTGAAAGAAAATTTAAAGAAAATAAGGCAGAAAAGAAGGTTATTTATAATTATATAGAAGAAAGTAGAATTTTAAATTTGGCGATGGAAAAAGTAGAAGTTCCCTATAAAAAAGATCATAAAGTATTTTGTAGTGTCTGTCGATTAACTGAACAAAAGGGATTGGAACGGCTAATTCAAGTGCATAAAAAATTAATCGAAGATGGTTATTTTCATCGGATTTATATTGTTGGAGATGGCCCTTTAAAAGAAAAATTACAAAGACAAATTGAAGATTTAAAAATCAAAGATACTTTTGTTTTATTAGGGAAAAAAACCAATCCATATCCTTATATAAAAGAGGCCGATTATTTTATCCTTGCTTCTTTTTATGAAGGATATCCCATGGTATTATTAGAGGCAAAAGTATTGAATAAGGAAATACTGATTACAAATACAGCGGCAAGAGAAGTTGTCGAAGGATATCCGAATACTGTGATTATGGCCAATGATGAG
>CANQMB010000058.1 GCA_947624845.1 uncultured Bacilli bacterium | reverse complement strand
CATTATACTTTTTTATGAACGATTTTACAAGTATTTCCAGTGGATTTTTATGAAATTTAAATGAAATTTTTCCTATTCTTTGGAAAAATCGATCGATTTATTCATCACTTTTTGCAAATAACATTTTCCACAAAGAGGTTGATAATAAACTTGTCTATTTTCTCCATCAATCAAAACTTCGCCTCCGTCAAGCGTATATTTTCCGCCTTTCATGACACTATAATAAAAAAAAATAGGTTAACCCTATTTTTCATCCTTGGGTCTCATCAATGGAAATAAAACAGCATCCTTAATATTTTCAGAATTTGTTAGTAATTGAACGATTCGATCAATTCCCATTCCCCAACCGCTAATCGGAGGCATTCCATATTCCATTGCATCAATATAATCATAATCCATAGGCATGGCTTCTTCATCTCCAGAAGCTTTCAATTTTGCTTGTTCTTCGAGTCTTCTTTCTTGCTCTTTTGGATCGACAAGCTCTGAATAAGCATTGATAATTTCAGCTCCATTAATTACTAGTTGGAAACGATCGGTAATTTCAGGATTTTCATCATTTGCTCGTGCAAGAGGGGATAAAGAAATTGGATGTTCTGTTAAAAAGATAGGATTCACAATATGAGGTCGTGCTACTTTCTTATACAATTGATCTACCAAATTTCCATAACCTAAATCTTCCAATGGCGTTTCACTTTCAATATCAATATTTTCCTCTTTAATTTTTTCTAATAATTTTTCTTTCGTGTTATATTGTTCAATATCAATACTTGAATATTTTAAAATAAGTTCTTTAAAACTGACACTTTCCCATTCTCCACTCAAGTCGACCATTTTATCTCCTACTTGAATATGAAGTGTTCCAAAAATATTCATGATGATTGTCTGAAGCATCTTTCGAAGTAATTTCATATTATCTTTATAGTTTAAATAAGCACCATATCCTTCAATCATCGTAAAATCTTGCAAATGAGTTGCATCAATTCCTTCATTTCTAAAACAACGCGCAATTTCAAATACTTTAGTAAAGCCACCAACAATTGCCCTTTTTAAATAAGTTTCTGGAGCAATTCGTAAATAAAGATCAATATCTAAAGCATTATGATGCGTTATAAATGGTTTAGCGGTAGCACCACTCGCTTTATTATTTAAAATAGGAGTCTCAATTTCAATATAACCTAGCTGATCTAAATAATTTCTAATTTCTTTAATAAAACGACTACGAAATAAAAATTTCTTTTTAGCATCATCATTTGCAATTAAATCTAAATATCTCTGTCGATATAAAGTTTCCACATCTTCCACTCCATGAAATTTTTCAGGAAGGGGTTTTAATGCTTTTCCTAAAAAGGTAATACTAGAAGCTCGAACTGTTTTTTCTCCTGTATGAGTCGTAAAGATTTCTCCTTCAACTCCGATAAAATCTCCTAGATCATAGCATTCTTTAAAAACTTGATAAGCCTCTTCGCCAATCATATCAATTTTCACAGAAACTTGAATTTTTCCTAGAATATCACCAATGGTTAAAAAACTCATCTTTCCCATTTTTCTCATCAAAACAATTCTTCCAGCAACTCGAACTCCAGTAGTACCATCTTCCAATTGACTAGCTTCTACAAGTTCATAGTTGGTCTCATATTTTTCTGGATAGGGATTTTCAATATTCTCTAATTTTTCTCTTCGTACAATCTCTTGTTCATTTAACTCTCGCATACTTCTTCTAACTCCTTTTCTTTCACTTCTAAACGTACTACTCTAGTATGAGCAATTAAATCTGGTAAAGTGCGACCATCTTTTCGATACATAATCATAAATACAGATGCTAATATAATAATAGACTGAATGGATTCAAAAACATAAACAGCCCCTAAATAAAGATCTTTTCCAGCAAAAATCGTAAATAATAAAATGATAAAATCAACTAAAATCGCATTAGTAATCGCACTACGTAACAACATTTGATTTAAAGATAATTCTTTTTCTTCTTTTGGTATGACTTGAATTTTCATCAATTTTTTTCCCAAAGTTTGTCCCTTATTATAAAATTGAAATACCACAAAATATAAGATATAAACAGCAATAGATATAATAGTCCCAAAACCACTTTGTCTAGAAATTTCATAATTGATATCCATACTTTGATTTACATAAGTATCCATATCAATCTTTTGATTTACATATTGGTCCGCTATTTTTTCACTTTGTGTCGTCAATTCATTTAATGTTTTCGTATTGGTGAAAGGGATCATAAGAATAGAAGAAATCATAGATACAATAAAAATATCGATAATATACGCAACAAATCTTTGAATAAATAATGCTTTTTCTAACTCTTTCTTTTCCTTTTTCTTAGTTTCTTTCATTTTGGATCTCCTCCTTATAACTTTCTAATATTAAAATTATATCATGAATTTTCTTACATTGATATATTTTATTTTTAACCTCATTCGCATGAGGTACTCCTTTTAAATACCACGCAATGTGATTGCGAATTTCCAAGCAGACAAGTTTTTCATTTTTAAAATCTTGTAAATAATTTAAATGTTTTAAACACATGTCTATTTTTTCTTCAACTGTAGGAACAATCATGGAACTATTTCCTTCTAAAAGATGAACCGTATTTTTTAAAAGCCAGGGATTTCCTAGAACTCCTCGACCGATCATAACAGCATCACAAGAAGTTTCATCTAACATTTTTTTAGCAAGAAATGGGGTTGTCACATCTCCATTACCAATCACCGGAATCGATACATTTTCTTTGACTTGTCTAATAATTTCCCAATCGGCTTGACCATGATACCCTTGTTTTCTAGTACGAGGATGAACACAGATGGCAGAAGCTCCCATTTTTTCACAAATTTTGGCAACTTCTACTGCATTTATAGAATTT
Source organism: uncultured Bacilli bacterium (assembly GCA_947624845.1). Classification (GTDB taxonomy): domain Bacteria; phylum Bacillota_I; class Bacilli_A; order RF39; family UBA660; genus MGBC119817. Next base: position 4,070 of record CANQMB010000058.1, on the reverse strand, counting down.
TCATCCCAACCACTGCGAATTTTTACAGTCACTGGAATCGAAACAGCTTCAACAACAGCTTTTACGATTTGACCGATTTTTTGAGGATCTTTTAAAAGAGCTGCTCCTGCTTGGGCACGCGTTGCAACTTTAGGAACAGGACAACCCATATTGATATCGATAATATCTGGATGCATTTCTTTTTCAATATATTTTGCGGCTTCTACAAAAGAAGACACATCACATCCAAAAATTTGTTGGGCAATTGGACGTTCAAAATCAGTCATATAAAGCATATCAATTGTTTTTTGATTTTGATAGACAACTGCTTTATCACTCACCATTTCCGCATAGATAAGTCCACATCCCATTTCTTTTGCAATCCGACGAAAAGCAGAATTTGAAATTCCTGCCATAGGGGCCAAGACTACTTGATTAGAAATTTCTACATTGCCGATCTTCCATTTCATAGGACTCCCTCATTTCGCCCCTATTATACAGAAAAAAGAACTGTTTTTCAAGTTCCTTTTCCTTTATTGATCTAATTCTTTCAACAATTCTGCTTTGGACATTTTAGAATAGTTTTTTATTCCCTTTTCTTTTGCTAAAGTGCGCAATTTTGTAATTGACATCGCTTCCAAATTATCTTCATCCTCTTCAGGCATTTTTCCATTTTCTACTAAATAATCAATTTGTTCTTTTGTTAATGTTTCATATTCTAATAAAGCATCAGCGATTAACTTTAATAAATCTTGATTTTCTTTAATAATATCTGTTGCTTTTTGATGACAATTATTAATAATTTTACGCATTTCCATATCAATTTCATTGGCAACTTCATTTGAGAAATGTTGACTCTTATTATAATCTCTTCCTAAGAAGACACTACCTTCTTGTTGTTCAAATTGTAAAGGTCCCAAATCACTCATTCCATATTCTGTAACCATAGCACGAGCAATTTTTGTTGCTTTCTCAAAATCATTATGCGCTCCTGTGGTAATTTCTCCAAATACGACTTCTTCTGCCGTGCGACCACCAAGCAATCCTGTAATTTGTTCTAATAAATCTGATTTTGTAGAACATAATTTTTCCTCGCTTGGCACCATCATATTATAACCACCAGCGGAACCACGTGGAATAATCGTTACCTTTTGAACATCGTTTGCATTATCCAATTTTAATCCAATAACAGCATGCCCCGCCTCGTGATAAGCAACTAACTTGCGATCATTTTCACTATACTTATGAGATGTTTTTGCAGGTCCCATTAAAACACGATCGGTCGCCTCATCAATTTCGCTCATCGTAATTTTTTCTTTATTGCGACGAACGGCAAGTAAGGCTGCTTCATTTAACAAGTTTTCCAAATCAGCACCACTGAATCCTGGTGTTCTTTTTGCTAAATTTTGCAAAGTGATTCCCTCAGCTAAAACCTTATTTTTAGCATGAACTGCTAAAATTTCTTCACGTCCACGAACATCCGGTAAATTTACTGTAACTTGGCGATCAAAACGTCCTGGACGAAGAAGAGCAGGATCTAAAACATCAGGTCGGTTTGTTGCAGCAATAATAATAATTCCTTCATTTGCACCAAATCCATCCATTTCTGTTAATAATTGATTCAATGTCTGTTCTCTTTCATCATGACCACCACCAAGACCAGTACCTCTCTGTCTTCCTACGGCATCAATTTCATCAATAAAGATCAAACAAGGAGCATTTCTTTTCGCTTGTTGGAACATATCACGAACTCGACTAGCACCAACTCCAACAAATAATTCTACGAAATCAGATCCACTAATAAAGTAAAATGGAACGTTGGCTTCTCCAGCAACAGCTTTTGCAAGTAAAGTTTTTCCTGTTCCAGGAGGACCAAATAATAATACCCCTTTCGGAATCCTAGCCCCTAATTTTTGAAATCTCTTTGGATTTTTCAAAAAGTCAATTAACTCTTTTACTTCTTCTTTTTCTTCTTTTAAACCAGCAACATCTTTAAATGTCACTTTATTCTTATCACTATTTAATTTTGCTTTACTCTTACCAAAATCCATTGAATTTCGATTTCCAGCCATTTGTCGACTAAAGAAAAAGAAAGCAAAACCAATTAATAATAGAAAAGGTAAAACATTGACAATAACCAATAATAAGGAACTAGACTCTGGATCTGCAATTGTCGTTAATTTAAAATTCTGTACTTCATTTTCCTCAATAATTTTCTTCATCACTTCATCGCTAAGTGGAACTCGAACAAAGAAACTTTCACTTTCCTTGTAACCTTCTAATTTTCCTCTTAACTCATATGTTTTGGCCCGATCACGTGGGGTTATTTCTACTTCTTCAACTTTACCCTTTGTTAATTCATCTGTAAATTCATTATATGTAAGAACATTAATTTTTTGATTCATTACATTAAAAAAGTAATAAATTCCAAGCATAATTAACAAGATAAACACATAAGGTAACAATCCTTTTTTCACTGTTTTTTTATTCATGAATTTCTCCTCCTACTGATATTTCATTATTATATCATATTTTTCTGTTTTTGTTTTATTAAATTTAGATTTTTTTAATCCTGGTAGCCAAACAATTTCTCCACGAGCATCTACAACGACAGGCCAAACTTCTCGCTCCTTCGGATTAATCTTACAATCAATAAAAATATCTTTGATTTTTCGGCTCCCTTTCATTCCCTTGATAGTCATTCGATCTCCAAAATGTCTAGTACGCACAGTCAAAGGTAAAGCAACCTCTTCACTATTTAAAAGACAAATATCATTGCCATTTTCTATCGTATCTTTCAATCTCACAATTTGATGTCCATTTGGTAAAGAAACCATATCATCGAACTCAATCTCATAACAACCAATAAAATCAGCTTGACGTTCTAAATAACAAAAATCATAATTTTTAATTGCAATAACTTCATTAGGTAAATTATAAGTTAAATTTGCCTTCGAATTTGTAATTAATCGATAGATTAGCTCGATGTGTTTATCATTCACTAAGAGTAAATCATCTTGATAAAAGTTAGCGAATAAAGAGTACAAAATTTCTTTTTGGATAAAGGATTCTTCTTTTAAAAAGGAAGAAATTACTATTTTTTGATCTTTCATTACTCTTTTTAAAGCTTTTTTTGTTTCTTTTTCGATATAAGAATTTGCTTCTGTTAAAATCTCACTAAATTTCAAAAATTTCATATGAACAGCAGAATCTTCTTTTTTCAAAAAAGGAAGAATTTCTTTTCGATAACGATTTCTTGTATATTTATTTTCTTTATTGGAAGAATCTACAAAATATTTCACCTGATTTTTTTGATTAAAGTCTAAAATTTCTTCTTTTGTATAAGAAAGAAGAGGGCGAACAATTTTATAATCATTTTTCAAAACAACGCGATGAAAACCACTATAACCTTGCAAATTAGATCCCCGAACCATTCGCATTAAAATAGTTTCCATCAAATCATCGGCATGATGGGCCGTCATTAAAGTATCTGCATGATATTTATGGATAATCTCCTCAAAAAACTGATACCGAATGTTTCTAGCTTCATTATGAAAATTATCATCTCCATATTTTTCAATGGTCATTGACTCAAATAATAGATGATTTTGATGACAAAATAGTTTTAAATACTCTTCCTCTTCTTTACTTTCTTTTCGAACATTATGATTAATATGTGCAACAATAAGGAATAAGTCATAAGAATCACGCAACGCCAAAAGAAGAGTTAAAAGTGCCATGGAATCTGGTCCACCAGAACAACCAACGACAATTTTTTCTCCTTTGGAAAAACTATATTCTTTTTCTAAATTTAAAACTTCCGTCTTCATTTTTTCACCATTTCTATTTTATCGAATATTAAAAAAAGTAGCAACAATTATCACAGGAAATTCATAAAAAAAGAAAAATAATTTTTTCTTTTTTTATTGAACAGATAAAATTAGACGAAAACCATCATAAATTCTTCCTCTTCCACTAAAATTCATCGGAGCATGATAAGAAAAAATACTATAATAAGAACTATCATAAGCACTATCTCTATAATGATTCCCACGGATTATCCATGGATAATCTTTGGCTATATTGTATGA
>CANQMB010000057.1 GCA_947624845.1 uncultured Bacilli bacterium | reverse complement strand
ATCTTTTTGGCGTGGGATACTTTTCCATTTATAACTTTCTATTAAAAATATATTGACTTTTAATAGTTAGTCACCTAAAAAAAGAGTATCATAAAATACTCTTTTTGACAATTACGATAAAATATCCATAACAGAGGCAATCATATCGAGACGATTTGAAAATTTTTCCATTTTATCTTTCGTCGTTAATTTATATCGGTTTTTCATTTCTTCTTCGACTTCTTTTAAAAATAGTGGGGAACGATTCAAATATTTATACCAGTATGAATTTTCTCTTAAATACCGATATAAATTTGGATGATTATGAATATAGATTTGTGTCTGTACCAGCATTAATCATCAAAATGTTGATAAATGGGTCTCGGTTCATAAACAGAAGTACTACTTTTTGAATTACTACCAATACCAATATCTTGTAATAATCCGATTGTCTTTTGCAGACTGCCCACTGTTTTTTGTACAGAATTTAAATCAATTTTCTTTAACATATTTATAAATTCTGCCATGGAGGTCGTTCCCGCCTGAAAAACAGGTTCTTTTTCTTCCTTTTTTAAATAATTATTCCAAATCTGATGATTTTCGCCATAGAGTTCATATAATTCATAAAAATCTTGCCATGTCGTTTGATGGTTCATTACTTCTGTTGCCAATTCTGGATGAGTTTTCACAAAATTTTTAAAACTTTCTTTGGACATCTTCCTCACCTATTTCAGTATATGAAAAAAAGGAAAATTAATGAACAAAATGATGGATTTGCCTATAGTTTTTTAAATAAATTTGAAAAATCTCTTCTATTACTGAAAAATCAATACAAATACCTAATTCTTCTAACGCCTGAAAAAAAGTTTTATTGTTGATCTCTTCATTTAACTTCAATACTTCCATTGGATTGATTTTTTTCTCATCTACATATTCAGAAAAGACATCTCCTAAAATATAGACCATTTTTTTAAAAGGAGAAAAGGTATGAGAGTATAAATACTGATAAATGACAGAAATTTTATAGGGACTATTTTTTATCGTAATTTCTTTTTCTTTTAGGAATACTTTAAAGATTGTTTTTTCAAAATGATAATCATCAATTGAATATCGAGTGTCAGTATATCGTCTCCGTCGAAAATAGGATAACTCCTCTAAATCATAATTCAATTGTTCTAGAAAATGAAAAGCTTGTTTTTCAAAATAAATAGAAAGAAATTCACTGAGGACATCACGAGTCTCTCCCTTTTTAAATTGTTGATTGGTCAGATGAAAAAATTCATGTACCAACCTTATAAAATCATATAAAGTATAATGCGGTGTTATCCGAATAAAAGGTCTATCTTGATGAAAACCCGCTTGATTTAAATTTTTTTTCGCCTCCCAAATAATTCTTTTTTCTTCTAAAAGAGTTAAAAAATAAGGAAGAAGACTACAGGCATATTGATCTAAAAAACGCTTCATTAAAATAATCGTATGTTCAATACTCATATATGTTTTAGATTCGTAAGTTCCAGACTTAGGGGGAGGAAGTTCTTCTAATTTTTTAAAAAGTTTATCGAAAAAAAGAGATTCATCAATTTGATATAAAGGAAAACTTTTTTCTTGATAAATTTTTAATTGTCTATTAATATAATCTAATTTTTTCATAGCTCCTCCTAGCAAAAAGATGACTCCTACTCTAAGAAGTCATCTATCGTCATTAAACGATCGTCAATTTCCTTTAATGATATTTTTTCCTTTTTCGGAATTTCTTCAGTATTTTCTTTTTCATTCCATTCTTTTTTCTTTTCTAATTCTTCTACGAGGAAGCAATCAGAAATCGCTGATTTTACAATCTGACTTCCCGTAGAATAACGGTCTAATATTGGAATATCTGTCGTCTTTACAACGGTAATTTTTCCTGTCAAAAGACCTAATTCCTTTTTCGTGGATGTTACAAATGTCTTAATTACCTGATATGGATTGGTTTTTACTTCGCGAAGAAGGAGAAGACCTCTTCTTGCTCTTGACGTATGATCTAATTCAGTAATACGAACTCTCTTACAACTACCACGATCTGTAACAACGAGAACATATTCATCCTTCTCATAATCTAAATTGGCCATTGAAACGACAGAATCGCCTTTTAAATTTATTCCCTTCACTCCACTCGCCCGAACTCCTACGACTGGAATTTCATTGGTACTAAATATTAAAGTGTATGATCGATTCGTAGAAAGTAACAAATCCCTTTTTTCTTCTAAACAAACACCGATGACTTGATCCTCTTCTTTCAATTTCATACAGATGGTGGGTTTAGAATATCGTTGCAATTTAAAGTCTTTTAAGTGGCATCGTTTTACCATTCCGTTTTTAGTAGCGATAATCACATGTGTATCTTGTTCAAATTGATAGGCAGGGATAACCCCGACAATGCTCTCCTCTTCACTAATAGGAATCAAATTACTTACATGTTTTGGCATATCTTTCCATTTTAAATCAGGAATCATATGAACAGGAATATGAAGATAATTTCCTAAGGAAGTAAATATTAAGACAGTATCCATCGTATTCATCTCATATAATCCAATGATATAATCATTTTCTTTTAAGGTTACATTTTCCGTAGAAGAAGTATAACTCCTTGGACTACATCTTTTAATATAACCATCATGAGTAACTAAGACAATCGCTTCTTCTTTAGGAATCATGGCGGTAGTATCAATTTTAATTTCCGTGATTTCTTCTTTAATTTCTGTAAGTCTAGGAGTCGCATACTCCTTTTTTACATCGCGCAAATCTTTCTTCATTACAGATTTCAATACTTCCTCACTACCTAAAATAGCAGAAAGACCATCGATAATTTTTTCTAAATTTTCTTTTTCTTGTTCCAATTGAACAACATCTGTATTGGTTAAACGATATAGGCGTAAAATAACAATCGCTTCTGCTTGAGCAGGACTAAATTCAAATTTCTCCACTAAATTTTTCTCAGCATCACTTTTATTTTTTGAAGCTCGAATGACTTGAATCACTTCATCTAAAATAGAAATACATTTAATTAATCCTTCAACAATGTGATATCTTTCTTTGGCATGTCGTAAATCGAACTCGGTTCTTCTTCGAACTACATTTTTTTGATGAGCGATAAAGGCATCCAAAGCCCCTTCCAAACCTAAAAGTTTAGGACGACGGTTTACAATAGAAACCATATTAAAATTATAACTAATCTGCATATCTGTATTTTTTAAAAGATAGGCCACAATTAAATCTTTATTAGCATTTTTTTTCAGATCGATCACAATTCGAATATCGGCTGCAGATTCATCTCGTACTTCTAAAATTCCATCAATCTTTTTATCGATTCGAATATCGTCCATTTTCTTCACCATCTGTGCTTTATTTACCTCAAATGGAATTTCTGAAATGACTAAGGAACAACTGGATTTGGATTCTTCAAAATCATATTTACTCTTAATTACAATTCGGCCTCGTCCCGTTTTATAGGCTTCTTTGATTCCATCTAATCCTTCAATAATGGCACCCGTTGGAAAATCTGGACCTTTTACATATTTCATCAAAGTATCTAAAGAACACTCCGGATGATCAATTCGATGAATACAGGCATCGATAATCTCTCCTAAGTTATGTGGAGGAATGTTGGTTGCATACCCGGCAGAAATCCCCTGTGCTCCATAAACCAAAAGAGCAGGAAAACGAGCGGGAAGTACAGTAGGTTCAATCGTAGTATCATCAAAGTTAGGTGCAAATTCAACAGTATCTTTATCAATATCCTTGAGCATTTCATTACTAATTTTAGAAAGTCTCGCTTCTGTATAACGATAAGCTGCTGGGCTATCTCCATCGATGGAACCATTATTTCCATGCATATCAATATAAGGAAGTCGAGTTTTCCAAGGTTGACTCATTCGTACCATAGCATCATAAATAGAAGTATCTCCATGTGGATGGTAATTTCCAATTACATCTCCTACGGTTTTGGCACTTTTTCGATAACCTCGTTCATAGGTGTTTTTTTCCTTATGCATCGAATATAAAATACGACGTTGAACTGGTTTTAATCCATCTCTTGCATCTGGAATCGCACGATCTTGAATGATATACTTCGAATAACTTCCAAATCGCTCTCCCATAATATCTTCGAGTGTATAATCAAATATTTTTTCTAAAACTTCATTGACTTCTGTTTTTTTTCTTGCCATATCATCACATCCTAGATTTCATAGTTATCTTCTAATGTAAATTCCACATTTTCATCGATCCATTCTTTTCGTGGTGGAACATCATCTCCCATTAAAATAGAAACTCTTTTTTCTGCCAACTGAGCATCTTCAATATTGACGCGAATTAAAGTTCGGCTTCCTTTTTTCATAGTTGTTTCACATAATTGATCTGCATTCATTTCACCTAAACCTTTATAACGTTGAATTTCACAATGTTTTCCTTGGGCTTTTTCTTTCATTTCTTCAATTGTATAAGCATATTCAATATTTTTCCCACTTTGAATTTTAAAAAGTGGTGGTAAAGCAACAAATAATCGTCCATCTTCGATTAAAGGACGCATAAAACGATAAAAAAATGTTAAAAGTAAACATTGGATATGCCCACCATCTTCGTCCGCATCGCTCATAATAATTACTTTTGAATATTCACAATCCTTGATATCGAAATTGGATCCATAACCAGCACCAATCGTATAGATCATTGTGTTAATTTCTTCATTTTTTAAAATTTCTTCTTCCTTTGTTTTTTCTGTATTTAAAACTTTTCCTCGAAGAGGCAAAATAGCCTGATATGTCCGATCTCTTCCCTGTTTTGCAGATCCACCAGCAGAGTCTCCCTCCACTAAAAATAATTCTTTTTTTGTCTTATCTTTTGATTGTGCAGGAGCAAGTTTTCCAGATAAAGATCGTTCTTTCGTGTTCTTTTTATTTCCTTTTCTGGCTTCTTCTCTTGCTTTTCTAGCGGCTTCCCGTGCAATTTTACTCTTTAAAGATTTATTGATAATATCCGTAGCAACTGAGCGATTTTCTTCTAAGAAAATACGAATTTGCTCCGTAACAAGAGCTTCAACTGCAACTCTCGCTTGTGGGGTTCCCAGTTTTCCCTTCGTTTGACCTTCAAATTGTAAAATATCCTCTGGTATTTTTAAACTAATAATCGCTGTCAAACCTTCTCGAACATCACTACCTTCAAAGGCTTTTTCTTTGCCTTTTACAAATCCATTGCTTTTGGCATAATCATTAAATACTTTGGTTAAAGCTGTTTTAAACCCTACTTCATGGCTACCACCATCAATCGTTTTTACATTATTTACAAATGAGACAATATTTTCATTGTAAGTATCTGTATATTGCATTGAAATTTCTATTTCCATTTGATCTTTTTTACCGCTGATTGAAAGTACTTTATGTAGGGTATTTTTTCCTTTATTAATATCTTCTACAAATTCTTCAATTCCTCGTTCATAACAAAAAGTAGCACTTTTTTCATCTTCTTCATCGATGACTTCAATAGTTAATCCCTTTAATAAGAAAGCGGATTCTTGCATTCTTTCACAAATAGTAGTAAAAGAAAAATTCGTATTAGAAAAAATTGTAGGATCTGGTAGAAAACGGACTTTTGTTCCCGTGCGATTTGTCGTTCCCACTTGTTTTAAAGGAACTGAAACATTTCCTCCGTTTTCGCATTTCATATAATATTCACCATGATCTCTACGCACCGTTACTTCTAGCCAAGCAGATAGTGCATTGACCACACTAGAACCAACACCGTGAAGACCTCCAGATACTTTATAACCTTCACTTTCGAATTTTCCTCCTGCATGCAATACCGTAAAAATAACTTCTGGAGTAGATTTTCCAGAAGCGTGCATTCCAACAGGTAATCCTCTTCCGTGATCTTCTACACTTAACGATTTATCACTATGAATAATAATTGTAATTTTATCTCCAAAACCATTGATAGCCTCATCAATCGCATTATCGACAATTTCCCACACTAAATGATGAAGGCCTCTTTTATCTGTAGAGCCAATATACATTCCTGGACGTTTTCTTACGGCTTCTAAGCCCTCTAATATTTTTATCGATGAATCATCATATTTCAATGCCATGTTATCACTCCATTACTATCATTTTCATTATATCCAATTTTCTTTGATTTTACAAACAATTTGACTAATTTTTACAGAAAAAAAGCAAGGAATTCTTGCAAAATTTATGAAATTCTATCGAATGTAATTTTTCCTAAAGAACCGTTTTTTAAATCGTTCATAATCAAGGTAGCCACTTTTTCATAATCAGGAATTCCACCTTTACTTAAAGCACCCCGAAGTTTGGCTATTTTTTCATAAGATTCAAGTAAATCTTCTGTTAAGTGATCAATTCCATATCGATCTTTTAATTGTTCTGGATATAATTGTTCCATCTTTCTTAAAATAAAACTACTAATATCTACTGGATCCAATATTTCTTCTTTAATTGAAGATAAAGCAGCTAAAATATGAGCTTCCTCTTGATTTTCCAATTTTTTCCATAAAATTCCTGGACTATCTAAAAGTTCAATATCCTTATGAATCCGAATCCAATTTAAATTTTTTGTATAGCCTGGGCGATTTCCAACCCCTGCTTTTTTTTGACCCACCAAGCGATTAATTAACGTACTTTTTCCAACATTAGGTACACCAACAATTAAAACTCGCATACTCCGTTCTTTCATTCCTTTTTCTTTTCGTTTTTCATTTTGTTCTTTTAATATTTCTTTGCTAATTTTAATGATTTCTCCCACATTCTTACCACTCATCAAATCGACTGCTACTACATAGTATCCTTGTTTTTTATAGGCTTCAATAAACTTATCTGTTTCTTTTGGATCACACAAATCATATTTAGTTAAAATTAAAATTCTCGGTTTTTGTCCAATAATATCATCGATATCAATAATTTTAGAAGATTTTGGCATTCGAGCATCAATCACTTCATAAACAATATCTATCAAATTTATTTTTTCTTTAATTTCTCTTCTGGTCTTAGCCATATGTCCTGGAAACCAGTTAATATTTGTTTTATTCTCATTCATTTTTATCACTTCCATAAATTATTAACTTCTTCAAGTTTTTCTTGTTCTTTATTTTCTAATCTTTTCTTTTCTTTTTCAAGTTCTTTTAAACTTTTCTT
>CANQMB010000056.1 GCA_947624845.1 uncultured Bacilli bacterium | reverse complement strand
ACAATTAACATTTTTACTTTATCATATCGTTTTAATTTTTTTAACTTTTTGGTCTCACATCATTTACAACTACACAATCACTCTTTTTAGTTTGTATTCTTCGGATAAAAGTAGTCAAAAATATTAGATTATTACACGATTCTAGGAAAACTGACAAAAATAAATTCTAGTCAAATAATTAGTCAAAACTTTAAATTTTATTATTATATCACTCTATAAATAAAAAATGCCATAAAGTAACTACCTTTATGGCTTCTTTTTTTTATAACTTTAATTTTATTTTAATCAATAGAAAGTACTAATCGCGAACCAATATAAGTGAAGACTCCACCTGTGTCTCTACGGAAGTTGAACTGACCTGTGAGAACTCCATCGCTGTGAGAGCCACCACGAGTGAACCACGGATACGTCAAATCTACGATATAAGAATGATCAGCGTACCAAGCATTGTGTGATCGGATAGTATCATCTTTATCTTTATAGTAATAAAGGGGTCCCATTTCTCCTGTGGCATCTCCTAATTTTCTTTTGCTGTAATCATCCCAACTTGTTGTTTCTCCATAGACATCAAAGTAATTGGCATAATCACTTAACATAGCATCTGTAACTTCACTATCCGTAGAATTTTGTCCCGTTCGATAAGCAGCCATATATTCATGGCATCCTCCACTCATATCATAAACTCCTGTGATATTTCCTGTGGTACTCGCTTTATACCCAGTCTCATTATTATAAGATTGTGTGTCTGTCTCTTCTGTTCCATTTATTCCTGGAAATGAACTTTGATCCGCTTCTTCGGTTGAAGAATATCCAGTTAAATAAGAAGAATTGTTATTAACATTAACTTCTTTACCCGTTCCATAATTAGAATGAGATAGATAAGCGACCGCTCCCCATTCCATGTTTTTCATCATATGTGAATCTAAATCACGATTATATTTATAAGCATTCATAAACATTTTTGAAACTGTAATATTTCTCCAAGAATAAACATTGGGTTTCACAATAATTTTGTTCTCATTAAGTTCATCTTCTTGAGCATTTTCTGTATTCCATCCAGTGGTATCAATTGGTTTGCTTCCATCTCCTGTTTGATTATATCCAGTTTCAAACTTTCCTACCCAAATCCCAGATAGTTCTTTGCCTCCTAAGGTAAAGGCTGGATGAGTCAAGTATTCTCCTTTTTGAGTTCCTTCCTCTTTATCATCATTCTTATTTTGGAATTCTATATTGATTGTTTTTGCAATGGATGTTGGTGCACTATTTACACTAATTGTTGTTTGATAATTTCCTACATCAAAGATTTGATACTTATATCTTGGAATCCAAACGAAGTAACTTTCAATATCTTGTTCATCTATTTGATTTCCCACTTGATATTCTTTACTTGGATGATCTACTAATATGACGGCATTCGCCCACTTCTTTTCTTCATATTTATACCAAACATCAGTTAAATCAGCATAAGTCACTTTTCCACTTGGGTCTATTGTTACTGGAATGAGTGGGTCTTTTAATACTGGATCGGATCCTTTTAATATTTCTTCTTCATAAATACATGGGGTTAAGATTTCTTTTCCTTCTGGAAAGGGTAACTCTTTACTGGAGAATCCGACTTCACTTCCAAATTCTACTATCTTTTCTTCTTCTGTATCATTTCGAATCACAATCTTATAGACTTTCTCTTCTTCTTTTTGAAATATCATTCCCTCTTTATCTGGAGGAGTATCTTTTTCTTTTGAATATCCTACTTCTACTCCTTCTACTTTTGTATAATATAAATTCAATTTTACTTCTTGTTCATTTGTATTTTTTTGAGTAACGAAAATAATTTTCTTTTCATGACCTTGAAGATGAACACTTTCTCCTTCACTAAAGTCTTCACTTTCAATATATCCATATAAGTTTCCTGTAATGATATTTAGGCTTCCTCTACTTTCTTGATATATAGAAAAAAGGGCAAAGGAAAATCCTCCTACAATTAAGAAGACGCTTAAAATACCTATCCAACTAAAATAGGTATTTTCTATATTCATTTTTCTTTTAATCTCATACCATATCTTCTTCATTTGTTTATTTCCTCTTGCCATAAAGTTAGATACTTTATGGCTTTTTCCTATAATACGAAGATATAGTAAGGATTCATTAATTCTTGACTAAAAATTTGACCAGTTATTTATTTTCTTATTCATCTCTCTTTCTTTTTCCTATCGACATTTTTTGACTATTTTTTTACTACTTATCCTCTCTTTGTCTATAACATTTTCTTGATAAATAAGCACTATTATTATATAATTTGATTAGAAAATCATAATAAAAATAAGGCCATAAAGTATCTAACTTTATGACCTTTTTTTTGAATTTTAATATTATTTTTAATTAACAGAAAGTACTAATCGAGAACCCACAACTGTACTAACATCCCCTGTGTGTCTGCCAAAATAGAATGGTCCACTAAGAAGTCCATCTGAAAAACCACCACCACGATAGAACCAAGGCCATTTATAAGAAATAAAATGTGTAAGATTAGTATACCAGGCATTATGATATCTTAGTGAATCTCCATCATTATAATAATAAAAGGGTCCTACTTCTCCTGTGGCGTCTCCTAAAATTCGATTTTTATATACTGTTACATCACTGTTTGAACCATATTTATTTAAATAATTTGCATATTTAGTTAAATCACTATCACTAAATCCACTTTTCACACCAGTACTAGTTTCTACTCCATAAGTATCTATATAGGCCGCCATATATTCGAGACATCCTCCACTCATATCATAAATTCCTGTTATATTTCCTGTGGTACTCGCTTTATATCCAGTCTCTTTATTATAAGGTTGTGTATCTTTCTCTTCTGTTCCTTTTACTCCTGGATATGAACTTTGATCTGTATTATCCGTTGCAGAATATCCAGTTTTATAACTAGAATTATTAATATTGACTTCTTTTAAAATTCCATAATTAGAATGAGATAAGTAAGCGACCGCTCCCCATTCTGTATTCTTCATCATATGGGAGTCTAAATCACGATTATATTTATAAGCATTCATGAATATTTTAGAAACTGTAATATTTCTCCATGAATAAACATTGGGTTTTATAATAATTTTGTTCTCATTAATCTCGTCACTTTGAGCATTTTCTGTATTCCATCCTTCTGTATCAATTGGATTGCTTCCATCTCCTGTTTGATTATATCCTGTCTCAAACTTTCCTACCCAAATTCCTGATAACTCTTTTCCTCCTAAGGTGAATGCTGGATGAGTTAAGTATTTTCCATTTTGAGTTCCTGTTTCTTTATCATCATTCTTGTTCTGGAATTCTATGTTTATCGTTTTTGCATTTCCTGTTACTTTTTCTTCATGAACAGCATAATCGTCTACATTCCATAATTCGTATTTATATCTTGGGATCCAAACAAAGTAACTTTCAATATCTTGTTCTTCTATTTGATTTCCTACTTTATAATCTGTATTACTTGGATGATCCACTAAGATTACGGCATTTGCCCACTCTTTTTCTTTATAGTTATACCAAACATCAGTATCGGATGCATAAGTAACTTTTCCATTTTGATCTATCGTTACTGGAATGAGCGGATCTTTTAATACAGGGTCGGATCCTTTTAATATCGTTTCTTTATAGAGTATACTTACTCCTGTCGATAAAGAAGTTACAATATTTTGATTACCTGAAGCATCTACGAGTGTATTTTCTGCGATTTCAATGGATAGCACACCACCTGCATCTTCAAATCCTGCTATCGTTAATGTATATTCTTCTGGAGTTCCACTCAATTCTTTTGTTGTTGGTTCTACTTCTTTTCCTCCTACTTTTATTTTAATTTTCTCTTTTGTTAATGAGCTTGTTACTTTATTTTTATTATCAACACCTTGGAAGGTAACTGTTACACTTTCTTTTGCATCTATTTTTTCTTCTAATGGAGTTACACTTTTTAATTTCCATTCAGGTTTTTCAGTGTCCTTCACTTCTATTTTGGAAACCACATACGGATTTTCTGAAGTGCCATCTCCATCAGATGATACTTTGATTCCTGGAGCAAGCGATATAACTGGACGAGTTCCTGTAGCATCATTTACATGCTTATAATCTTCATTTAGGCGACCATTGAAATTCATATGAAGTGCTGATGCTGAAGTATCAGAAAAGCGGTATGGCGATAGTAACAAGAAACCACTCTGTATATTTAAATAATTATCTTCGGCATAAGATTCATGTCCACTTCCTGCTAAAACTGCTTCATCTCCAGTTAATAATCCTATTGGATATTTTAATAATCCATTTCCACTACTACCAACGGTAAATTGATCTTCTTTTCTTGTACATTCTAAACTAGGGGCATTCGTATTATAGGCTCGATCGGTCGGTGCAAAATATAAGTAATCTTTTATATCTCCATTTTTATCCCAACCACCAAGTTGACTTATACTTCGGTCATTACAATAAACCGTATCTTCGATGTAATCTTCTGAACTTGTTCCCTTAATATTTTGCTCATACCAGAGTTCAAGTTCTTTTTTAATATTAGACTCTGTTTTAATATTAGACTCTGTCTCATTTTGAAACATATTTTCAATTGCCTTTTCAATCGTAGTTCCATCCATTAATTCTATATAAAAGGCTGTATCACTATCCATATAATAAATATAATAGACTGTACTACAAGTAGTTCCTGTATTAAAACAAGTATAATGATATTGTGTTCTGATATCTTCCTTTGTTTGTGTCCAATCGCCTGTAGATGTGAACGTTGTTTTTAAAGTATAATTTCCTTCTGCATATTCTACGTCATTTCCATATTGGAATCCTGCTATAATATCTGCAGCAGGTTTTTCTTTTGTAGAATAAACATTTCCATACATATAACCTACATAAGCAGGAGATTGATCACTTTCATTAAATTGAATATTTCCAATTTCTGCCTCTTTATCTATATTGTTGCAAATTCCATTTTTTTCTTTTCCACTATAGATTAATTTAATTCCCCCAGTATTGGTCGTTCTAACAATATCCCAACAAAAGCCTGAAAAAATTATTTTTGTATCTTTTACATTTCCACGATAATAATATACTGGATATTTACTGGCTGAAGTCTCGTTTTTCTCATATACACCTGAAGTTTCTTCTGTCGCTGCAACAGTAAAATCTAAGTTTGTATCAGGACCTTTCGACTTATTTTGAATCAACGTATATAAATCTTTTTGATCTGATGCTACACGTATATTGGTTGTTAAAATAGTTTCTATATTTTGATTACTATAATCATCGGTTAATGTATTAGCACCAATAGTAATAGAAAGCATTCCTTCTTCTTCTCCAAATCCAGATAAAGTCAATGTATAGGAGATTTTTCCATTTACTTCTTTTTTGGCACTTAAATTCTTTGTTGTTGGTTCTACCTTCTTTTCATCTAATTTTACAATGATATCTTTTGCTTTTAAATTACTTTCTATTGGTGATTCACTATCTGCTCCTTCGAAAGTAAGTACTACTTTTCCATCGGTCTTGATTGTTCCCTCACTTGGTACTGTGGATGTTAATTTCCACTCTGGTTTCGTGATATCTACTTGATTTTCCTCTTCAATTACTACATAAGGGTTATTTGCGGTTCCATCTCCCTCATCTGTAACAAAAATTCCTGGTTTTAATGATATAGATGGGCGGACGCCAAAAGGGTAATTGGTAGGAGCTTCTGTAACCACAAAACCATCCCCATAAATGCAAGCTTCTATTATATAAAATGCTTCTCCCAGAGGTGAGCCTAACCACCAAATACCTCCATTACCCAAATAGCCCCTCCAAGCTGCCAATTCAAATTCTTCTAACGTTAATAATCCTACTGGATAAGTTAACAATCCATTCCCATTTTGTTTTCCTACACTAAATCTATCCTCTTTTCTCTCACAATCCATTTTTAGTGTTTGACGTTGAGCTGCTTCAACTACATGCCCATAAGCACTAAAAAGAAAAGGGTCGTCTAAATTTCCATCTTTATCCCAACCATTTAAAAAATATATGTTCCGATTATTACACCATACTGTATCTTCTAAATATTTGGTATATGCTTCCATATTGTTTTTATACCAATTATCAATCATTTTCTTTATTTCTGAATCTTTTTGATTTGGATCCTCATCAAACATTTCTTTTAATGCATCTTCTACCTTTTTCCCATTAGTTAACTTTATAAAATAGGCCCCATCATCAAATTGAGGATTATATATACTATATTCATATAGATTAAAAACATAATTGATTTCACTACAACTTTCATCCGTACTAAAATTACATGTATAATGATACCCCGTTTTAATTTGTTCTAGTTCATTTAATGGATGTATTTTTATTGTATCTTTTAAAGTATACTTTCCATCGGCATAATCTACATCATTTCCAAATACCCATTCAATCTCTCCTGCTTTCGCATACAAACTATCATAAGTTTCACCATTTTTCATCTCAACAACATTCATCATGGATGAATTGGTGGAATCAATATAATACACACTACTACATGTCTCATTAGTTTCTTGTTTGCATGTATAATGGCCTCGCAAACTACTGTAACTACTGTAATTATCACTCCAACTCTTCTGCTCTGCATTTAATAATGTATAAGCACCTTCTTCATAAGTTACACCAGTTCCATAATAATAATTTGTATCATTCATATCCTCTTGAAGACTTGCCTGTTTTCCTGCTAATTCATACCATATTGTACCCTTACTGTTTTGGGGATACCTTTTTCCATACATATACCCTACATCTGATAGAGAAGAAGCATCTAAATTAAATTCACTTTTTCCGATCTCGGTGTCATCTCCTGTATTGCTACAACTTCCCTCTGCTGTTGGAGTTCCATTGTAGATTAATTTCACTCCTCCTGTTTCTGTCGTTCTTACAATCTTCCAACATAAATCGGCAAATTTGATGTTGTTATTTTCTACATTTCCTCGGTAATAATAGATTGGATAATCACTACTTGAGGTGTCATTCTTCGTATAGACTCCTTTGTCTTCCTCTACCGGCTCATTTGATGAAAAATCGATTCCTTCGTCGCTTCCCCTCGTTAGAGCTTGAATCTTTTTATACAAGATGCCTCCTGCTTCCTCTTGTTTAATCTTGATTCCAGTAACTAAGGTCGTTTTGATACTATGATTATTGGTTTTATCTGTT
>CANQMB010000055.1 GCA_947624845.1 uncultured Bacilli bacterium | reverse complement strand
TGGCAAGGGCAAAGGCACCGGCCCTTATAAATTTAGAAAGGTTTTTACTATTTAAATTTATTCGTTCAATCACGATATCACCTCTATTATGATCAGTATAGCGAACTTCTAAAAAAATGTCAAAATACTTTACATTGAAAAGTGTAATCTAAATGACAAGTATTTTGGTTTGTGCTATGATGAATATAATAAGAAGGTGGAATTATGAATGTAGATGAATTAGAACAACAAGTACAACTTCAAAAGAAGAAAAAAAAGAAACGGAAAAAAATCATCATTATAATACTTCTATGTGTTTTACTCATCGGGGGAAGTGTTGGTGCCATACTGTATTTTATGCCTCAAAAAGAAGAGAAGAAAGAAGTGGTCAAAAAGAAGAAAAAAGAAGTACAAAAGTCTTTGCAAATTGTCGATTTAAAAAGCAATAAACGACCAATTGCCGTTATGATTGACAATAATACGGGAAGTAATAATGCGAGCAATCACGCCGGTTTACAAGAAGCTTATATCACTTATGAAATTATTGTCGAAGGAGGCTTAACTCGAATCATGGCAATCTTTAAAGACCGGGATGTCTCTTTAATTGGTCCCGTTCGTAGTAGCAGGCATTACTTTTTAGATTATGCATTGGAAAGTGATGCAATTTATGCTCATTTTGGTTGGAGTACTTTTGCAGAAAATGATATTCGAGCTTTGGGAGTAAATAATTTAAATGGACTTTATTTATCAGCACCCTATTGGAGAGAAAATACAATTGCAGCCCCTCATAATGTATTTACGACGACAGAAAAATTATATGAAGCTGCGAAAGATCAAGGATATTCTGTAGAGAGTGATCAGTGGCTATTATTAAATTATAGTGTCGATGAAATTCAATTAAATAAACCAAAGAAAGAAAAAGTCGATGGAAAAACCGAAGAAGTCGAAAACAGTGAGTTAATCACGGCCAATCAAATTTCGATTCCTTATTCACCATCTCAAGAAAGAAGTTACCAATATGATCAGGAGAGAAAGGTTTATCTACGGTTTACCAATGGCGTTATGCATCAGGATAAAACCACGCATGAACAACTTCATTATAAAAATATAATAATTCAACAAGTAGCCAATTCAACTTTAGATAGTTATGGAAGACAAGATTTAAATACTGTAGGAAGTGGAAATGGTTATTATATAACAGATGGTTATGCTCTTCCAATTCACTGGGAAAAATCAGCGCGAGGAGAGAAGACAAAATATACATATAGTGATGGCAGCCAAATCAAAGTAAATGATGGAAATACCTTTATTCAAATTCAACCAGTCATCTATCAACCATCATTTAGTTAGGAGGAGTGAAACAATGAAGATTACAGTATTTGGAACGGGAGCCTATGGAATGGCTCTTGCTACTGTATTAAAAAGAAATCATCATCAAGTACTCATGTGGACCAATTTTCCTGAAGAAAGAGATCTACTAGTAAAGGAAAGAAAAAATGAGGAACGGTTAAAGGGAATTCATTTAGATGATGAGATTGAAATTACTTGTGATATAGAGGAAGCCTGTCGAAAAAAAGATTTACTAGTGATGGCGGTTCCCGTTGCCTATTTGGAAGAAACGATACAAAAAATGCAAGATTTTTATGAAAGGGAGTCCTCTGTTTGTATTGCAAGTAAAGGTTTAGAAATAGAAAATGGACTTTTTGCTCATGAGATTGTAGAAAAATATTTAAATACGGATCAAATTGCCGTTATGAGTGGACCGACTTTTGCGATTGATTTAGCAAACGATACGGTCTGTGCTTTAACAGTAGCAAGCAACGATTTAAAAACAGCGGCTCGTGTGGATTTGGCTTTTCATAATGAACATTTAAAATTAGAGCGTTGGGAAGACATTTTAGGAGTAGAACTCTGCGGAGGCATGAAAAATATTATGGCCATTGCAACGGGAATTTTAAATGGATTAGGTCAAAGTGAATCGACAAAAGCTTTCTTTCAAAAGCGTGCTTTACAGGAGATGGCTACAATAATTGAAGCTTTAGGCGGAAATGAGAACACAATATTTACGTATGCAGGAATGGGAGATTTAATTTTAACGTGCAATAGTTTAAAAAGTAGAAATTATACGTATGGAAGTTTAATTGGTATGAAAAGTAAAGAACGAAAAGAATATGAAGAAAATACGACCATCGAAGGACTTTATACTTTACAGTCAATTTATAGCCTATTACAACGAAAAAAAATTGCCTCTTCTTTAATGGATGCCATTTATGATATATGCATTCAAAAAGAAGATCCGACGATATTGCTTGAGGTGTTGGTGGAAAAATAATGGAAGTAAAAGAAAAAGGAATTTATAGGCATTACCGAGGAAACTACTATATAGTAGAAAGTATCGCAACGGATTCAGAAAACTTACAACCGTATGTCGTTTACCGAGGATTGTATGGTGAAAACAAACTTTGGATTCGAGCACTTTCCTCATTTACAGAAGAGGTAAATAAAGAAGGTCAAAAATATCGATTTCAACTAATCACGGTAGAAAGTAAAGATAAAAAGTATCAAAAAGAAGGGTAAGACTTCTTTTCTTTTGCAAAAAAAAGATGTAAAATTGAACAATTTGTAGTATGATATATAATAGGAAAGGGATAATTATGCTAGAATTAAAAAATATTAAAAAGACCTATCATACAGGTGATTTCTATCAACATGCGTTGAAAGATTTTAGTTTAAAGTTTCGTAAAAATGAATTTGTGGCCATATTAGGTCCCAGTGGAAGTGGAAAAACGACGCTTTTAAATATTATCGGTGGTCTCGATCGTTATGATAGTGGAGATTTAATTATTAATAATAAATCAACGAAAAAATTTAAAGATACAGAATGGGATGCTTACCGAAATAATTGTATTGGTTTTATCTTTCAAAATTATAATTTAATTAGTCATATCACCGTTTTAGAAAATATTGAAATGGGTATGACATTAAGTGGTGTCAGTGCAAAGAAAAAAAGGAAAAAGGCTTTAGAATTGTTAGAGCGAGTTGGATTAAGAGAACATGCACATAAAAGACCGAATCAACTTTCTGGTGGTCAAATGCAAAGAATTGCAATAGCAAGAGCTTTAGCCAACGATCCAGATATTATTTTGGCCGATGAGCCAACAGGTGCCTTAGACAGCAAGATTAGTAAGCAGATTATGGAACTGATTAAAGAAATTGCGAAAGAAAAACTGGTCATTATGGTTACCCATAATAAAGAAATCGCTGAAGAATATGCATCGCGTATTGTTACCATGCAAGATGGATCAATCACAAATGATAATCATCCTCTAGAAAATGAAAAAGATGATGGAGATTTTCATATTAAAAAAACGTCGATGAGTTTTCTTACGGCTTTAAATCTTTCTTTTAATAATATTAAAACGAAAAAAGGAAGAACGGCACTAACTGCCTTTGCAGCCAGCATTGGAATTATTGGAATTGCTTTAATTTTATCTTTATCGAATGGATTTAAAATAGAAATTGACAATTTTGAAAAAGACTCTTTATCCGAAGCGCCTATTATTATTAGTGAACAGGCCATGGCAATGGATGAAGAGATGATGGTCTCAATGCAAAAAGATATTCAAAGTAGGAAGAAGTATCCGAAAAAAGAGCAGATATATGTTCAAGATGATGTATTAGAGACAATGATGCATACCAATAATATCACAAACGAGTATATCGATTATTTAAAAGAATTAGACAAAGAAGATATTTCAGGTATTTCTTATCAGAAAACAACGAACTTCAATATAATAAGTCGAAGTAAGGACGATCATTATGAATTGGTCTCTACTTTGAATATGATGATTCCTTGGACGTTATTACCAACGAGTACAGATGGAAAAACGATGGATATCGTTACCAATAACTACGATGTTATCGCTGGAAAGATTCAACCAGAAAAGCCTGGATTAATATTACAGGTCGATAGTAGAAATCAAATTTATCAATCGACGCTAAAACAATTGGGGTTATCAGGAAAGAAAGTTGATTTTGACGATATTTTAAATCAGGAATTAAAAGTTGTATTTAATGATGATTATTATCAAGAGATGGGAAGTTATTTTGTTCCAAGTACCGATTTAGAAGGTCTTTATCAAAATGAAAATAGTATGACAATAAAAGTTCAAGCAATCATAAGAGGAAAAGAGGGAAAAGAGATTATCACCTCTGGAAGTGGAATCGCTTATACGAATGCTTTAACTGAAAAAGTGATTGAAAAAAATAAAGATTCAAAAATTGTAAAAGCTCAACAAGAAGAAGATTTTAATATTTTAACGCATCAATTATTTGATGATAAAGATTTAACAAATACCAAAGAAACAATCTTAGGATATTTAGGAGCAGAAACAACGCCAAGTGCTATTTATATCTATCCAAAAAATTTTGAAAGTAAAGATGATATTTTAAAACATTTGGATCATTATAATAAAGGAAAAGAAGAAAAAGACCAAATTCAGTATACCGATATGGCTAGTATGATTTCTTCACTTTCAGGAAACATTATGGATGCGATTACCATTGTTTTAATTGCATTTTCATCTATTTCTTTAGTTGTATCTTCGATCATGATTGGAATCATTACTTATATTTCAGTCTTAGAAAGAACAAAAGAAATTGGAATTTTAAGATCACTGGGCGCTCGAAAAAAGGATGTAAAACGAGTATTTATGGCAGAAGCTTTCATTGTAGGAATCTTTTCTGGAGTTTTAGGAATTGTCATTGCGAGAATTTTAGTAATACCAACCAATCATATTATTGAAAATTTATCGGAACTTCCAAATGTGGCAAAAATGAATCCAATTCATGCTATAATATTAGTAATGATAAGTATTATTTTAACGATGATCGGTGGATTTATTCCAGCACGAGTTGCCTCTAATAAAGATCCAGTCGAATCACTTAGAACGGAGTAGGAGAAAGTATATGGAAAATTTATGGAAAACATTTTACAAATCATCATTTATTACCTCAATTTTATTATTAGTATTAGGAATCTTATTAGTATTTGCATCAGAAGCAACCATTGCAGCTATTTCCTATATTATTGGTGGGTTCTTAATTATCGTAGGACTTACTGCACTCTTTAATTTCTTTTTCAGTAAAAGAAATGACAGTTTTATGGAATTAAACATCATCTATGGAATCGTAACGATTATTGCAGGTGTATTTATTATTGTCAATCCATATGCCATAGGAAAATTTATTCCATTTGTGATTGGAATTGCAATTGTAATCAGCAGCGCTATGAAAATGCAATATGCATTCCAATTAAAAAATGCTGGAAATCATCTATGGAAAGCGACGATGATTATTTCGATTATTACGACATTATGTGGTATTATCTTGTTATTTAATCCATTCGCTGGAGCGGTTATTTTAACAAAAGTTATTGGAATTTTCATTATGCTTTATGCTTTATTGGATCTTTTTTCTACTTATACAATACGAAAAAGCGTAATTGTTGTCGATCAAAGAATTGAAAAAGATGTCATAGAAGCACAGGTAGTTGAAGAAAAGCAAAAAACGAGGACGAAGAAAACAAAGAAAAAATAGGAGGAATGAGAAATGAACTTGTGGTTGTTAGATTTTTCTTCTACCATTAATGAATGGCAAGAAAAAATATTTGATTTTGTAGATCATATTACTAGATCCCCAGCTTTTCCAACAATTGCAACCCTTCTATTGATCGGTATTGGATTTTGGGGAGTAGCTTATTTTTCTAGAAAATAATTAGTGTATTTGCACTAATTTTTTCATTTGAAAAAAAATAGAAAACAAGATATAATAAGTTACAGAAAACGAGGTATCAAAATGAAAAATTTACAAATAGGGAAGAAATATCAAATTCACAGTTATAAGCATAATAAAAAAATCCACCGAGCATGGGATGAGGCTATTTTATTAGAAATCCATGATGATTATTTAGTCTTTGGTAATGAAAAAACGAAAGTCATAGAAGCGGATGGAAGAACTTGGAGAACGAAAGAACCTGCTGTACTATATTTTTATTATAATAATTGGTTTAATATTATCGGACAATATAAAGCCGATGGAATTTATTACTATTGTAATATCGCTTCTCCCTTTATTATTGAGGAAGACACTATCAAATATATTGATTATGATTTAGATTTACGAGTGTTTCCAGATGGATCATTTAAAGTGCTTGATCGGGGAGAATATAAATATCATAAAGAATTGATGAATTATTCACAAGATTTGGATAAAATTTTAAAAAGTGAATTAAGTACTCTAATTGAATTAGTAAGAAAAAAAAGTGGGGCTTTCTCTACTGGAATTGTAGAGAAGTACTATGAAGATTATAAAAATTTAAAAGTAGTGAAGAATAATGGATAAGAAATTCTTCTTTTTTTTAGAAAAAATAGAAATACTTTGCATATAATAATAAAAAATTACATTTTTTGTAATTTTTTTATTGACATGATATTTTCGATTTGCTATATTAAATGAGCACGGCTTTAAAAGACGTGTCAATATTCCAATCTTTTGATGTAAAGTTTCTAAAAAAATTGAATTGGCTATTTTAAAGATATAGAAAGAAATAAAAAAATTAGAAGATGTTAAATTATGTCTAAAAAATGTCAAAAAAATTTGGAAAAAAATGAAAAAAGTGTTGACAATGTCAAAAACGTTTGGTATATTGGTAATGCAACTCAGCGATTACACAGGTAATGATCTTTGAAAACTAAGCAAAACGTCAATTTTGAGTAGCTAGGAAAATGAATTAAAACAAACCAAAAATATATATTTTTATTGAGAGTTTGATCCTGGCTCAGGATGAACGCTGGCGGCATGCCTAAGACATGCAAGTCGAACGAAGTGGCCCATTGAAGAATGCGTGCTTGCACAAATTTGGATTTGGATTCCCACTTAGTGGCGCAAGGGTGAGTAACACGTAGGTAATCTACCTTTGAGTCTGGAATAACAGTTAGAAATGATTGCTAATGCCGGATGATATATAGAATGATACGTCTTTCTATATTAAAAGGAGCCTTTAAAGCTTCACCTAGGGATGAGCCTGCGCCGTATTAGTTAGTTGGTGGGGTAATGGCCTACCAAGGCAACGATGCGTAGCCGACCTGAGAGGGTGATCGGCCACACTGGGACTGAGACACGGCCCAGACTCCTACGGGAGACAGCAGTTAGGAATATTCGTCAATGGGGGAA
>CANQMB010000054.1 GCA_947624845.1 uncultured Bacilli bacterium | reverse complement strand
TTATTCAAAGTTTAGGTATTGTCGTACAAGGTTGGTATCCATTTGGAGGAAGAGGTCATACTAGCGAGTTATTAAATGATGAAACAATAGTCAAAATAGCAAATAATCATAATGTGTCATCAGCACAAGTCATACTTCGCTGGAATTTACAAAAAGGTGTAGTTGTAATACCAGGATCTTCTAATCCAGATCACATTAAAGAGAATACGGATATTTACGGATTTGAATTAACTGAAGATGAAATGAAACAAATAAATGCTTTAGATAGAAATGAAAAACACGATTGGTATTAAATAAATTTAAGGAGATTAAAATATTATGAATAAAAAAATAATAGCTTTAATTATTACAATAGTAGTAATTGTAGTAGGAATTGGATTTTGGTTTATAAGTTCTAATAGCAAAGAAGAATCTTCAAATAATTCAAATACAAATACATCAGAAAATCAAAATAGCAATGAAACGCAAGAAGAAAATACAAATGATAATCAAAATATTGCCATCATTTATTTTTCAGCAACAGGAAATACAAAAAAAGTGGCTGAATATATCAAAAATGCAACCAATGGGGATTTATTTGAAATTGTTCCAAAAGAAAAATATATGGATAATGATTTAAATTATGGAAACGATAATTCAAGAGCAAATAAAGAACAAAATGATTCTAATGCTAGACCTGAAATAGAAAACAAAATAAATGTAGAGTCTTATGATGTGATATATTTAGGTTATCCTATTTGGTGGGGAGATGTTCCTAAAATCATCTTAACATTTTTAGATAATCATAATCTAAATGATAAGACAGTGATTCCTTTTTGTACATCAGGAAGTACAGGAATCAGTGGTAGTTTAAGTACTCTTAAAAATTATAATAAAAATATAAATTGGATTGATGGGAAAAGATTCGATTCAGAAACAAGTCAAAATGAAGTAGAAAATTGGGTTCATGGACTAGATTATTAAGGAGGAATGATTTATGAGTAAAATTTTAGTTAGTTTTTTTTCAGCGAGTGGAGTAACAAAAGAAGTAGCAGAAAGAATTGCTACTATTACTGGTGGAGATTTATTTGAAATTGAACCTATAGATAAGTATACAAGAGGGGATTTAGATTAGACGAATCAAGAAAGTAGATCGTCAGTTGAAATGAACAATCCATCATCAAGACCAGAGGTAAAGAATAAAGTTTCGAATTTAAGTGATTATGATACTATCTTAATTGGCTTTCCAGTATGGTGGGATTTAGCACCGACGATCATCAATACCTTTATTGAGGAAAACAATATGGAAAACAAAAAAATCTATGTGTTTGCAACCTCAGGTGGATCCAGTGTAAATAATAGTTTTAATACTTTAAAAACTACTTATAGGAACCTGAATTTTGTGAGTGCTAAAATACTCACGAGAAATGTATCAGAAAATGATGTAACAAGTTGGATAATATAATAAAAATTTTAGATAAGGAGAATGAATAATGAAAAAACAAACAGCTGGTAGAGACAGGTTAGGTAATATTGCACCTAAATTTGCCGAATTAAATGATGATGTATTATTTGGGGAGGTATGGTCAAGAGAAGATAAATTATCAGCAAGGGATAGAAGTTTAATAACAATATCAGCGTTATTTGCCCAAGGATTATATCCGCAATTAAAAAGTCATTTAGCAATCGGAAAAGAACATGGTCTTACCAAAGAGGAAGTTGTTGAAACAGTAACTCAATTAGCATTTTACTGTGGATGGCCTAAAGCTTGGAGTACATTTCCTTTAATTGAAGAAGTATATGGGAGTAATAACAATGAATAAAGAAGAATTTGATCAATTAAATGTATTTGGACTGGGAAATCCAAATGATGCGTATGCAGAGTATTTTACAGGAAATAGTTATTTAAACCCTATTACAAAAACTGAAAATGGAATCAGTTTTGCAAATGTGACTTTTGAACCCTCTTGTAGAAATAATTGGCATATTCATAAATCTAAATCTGGAGGAGGACAAGTATTAATTTGTACAGCAGGGTATGGATACTATCAAGAATGGGGAAAAGAAGTACAAAAATTATCTCCAGGAGATATTGTGGTAATTCCTGCGAATGTAAAACATTGGCATGGCGCACAACCCAGCTCTTGGTTTAGTCACATTGCAATAGAAGTACCTGGTGAAGAAACTTCAAATGAGTGGTTAGAGCCTGTAACAGATGAAGAATATAATAAATTAGATAATTAAAAAAAGCATACACTTTTTTGTGTATACTTTTATCTTACCACTTCAGTTTCATATTATTTTTTTATTAAACATTCTAGTTTTGAAATAGAAAAATACATAAGATAAGATAATAATCCCAAAATGAAAACTGCTGTAATGACTAGATTGATATTAAATACTTGAGATCCATACATAATTAAATATCCAAGCCCTTGTTTTGATACCAACAACTCTCCCATAATAACTCCGATGAAAGACATACTAATATTAATTTTTAAAGTATTAATCAATGTATGATAATTGCTAGGAATAACAACTTTTAAAAAGATTTGTCTTTTTTTTGCACCAAAAGATTTTAATAGACGAATATAATTTTCATCTGTTTCTCTAAATCCATTATAAATATTAATAATCGTTATAAAAGTAGATATTAATAGAGCCATAAAAATAATAGAATGAATACTGGCTCCTACCCAGATAATAATTAAGGGACCTAGGGCTACTTTAGGTAGAGAATTTAAAATTGTCAAATAAGGATCAATGATTTTAGCGACGATTTTACTATACCATAGAATCGTTGCTACTATAAATCCAATGATAGTAGCAAGAAAGAAGCTAAGAAGTGTCTCATAAGTTGTAATTAAAATATGAGAAATTAAACTTCCATCCTGAAAAAGAGAAATCATAGTTTTGATAATTCCTGATGGAGAAGAAGATAAAAAGGTATTAATTACTCCCAAACGAGAGGCTCCTTCCCATAAAAGTAGGAAAAAAACAATAATTGCTATTTGAAAAAACAAAATAAGTCGTTTTTCCTTTCTTTTCTCTTTTAAGAAATCAATATGTTCTTTACTATATGTGGACATCTAAATCCCTCCATATTTTTTCATAGTAATCTGAGAATTCTTTACACTTTCGATTATGGATCGGATTTTTTTTGTCTGTCATTTCTACCTTATAAATATTTTTTACTACCGAAGGTCTTTTAGTTAATACAACAATACGATCGGCCATACTAATCGCTTCTGCTAGATCATGGGTAATCATAATAGCTGTTTTTCCTTCCTGTTTAATAATATGATGTAAATCATCAGATAAAGCAAGTCTTGTTTGGTAATCTAGAGCAGATAAAGCTTCATCTAAGAGTAATATATCTGGATGGATTGCAAGGGTTCGAATCAAAGCAACCCGTTGACGCATTCCACCCGATAAAGAATTTGGATATTTATAAATAAAATCTTTTAATCCATAAGTTTCTAACAGATGAATAACATAATTTTTATTAGATTCTGTTAAATTATTGGTAATTTTTAAACCGAGTAGACAATTATCTAAAATATTGAGCCAGGGAAAAAGAGAATCTTTTTGTAACATATAACCCAAAATAACATTTTCTTTATGAAAAATAATATTTCCTCCCGATTTATTTTCTAAACCGGAAAGAATGGAAAGTAAAGTTGACTTTCCACATCCACTGGGACCTACAATAGCTAAGAATTCTTTTTCGTAGACATCGAAAGAAATATCTCGAACCGCTTCAATTTCGCCATCTAGATCTTGGTAATTCTTCGTTAAGTGTGATATTTCTAATATTTTATTTTTCATAGATTAATTTTTCATAATCCACTTCGCTATCTAGTTCGCCACTTGCTTTCATGATCTTTTGTAAATGATCAAATGATTCTTTGCTAAATTTGGTTGTTTTTGGCCAAGCATCAATGGAACGATATCGTTTAATGACACTAGTCAAATCATTTAAAGATGTATCAGGAAATTGTTTTAATATGGCTTTGGCCACTTCAGCATCACTAGATGAGTGAACGTAGTCCAATCCCTTTTGAATGGCACGTTCAAATTTTTCAATAATCTCTTTGTTTTCTTTTAGATAACTGATTCTAGCACTATAAGATGTATAAGGAACAACGCCACCTAATTCGCCAATTGATGCTACGACGTATCCAAGATCTTGTTGTTCAATTTGTAGAGCGTTTGGTTCTCTTTAAGCAACAAGAAAGACTCTCTAAATAATTTTCATAGAATGAAAAAGAAAAAAGTATAATGATAAAGAATT
Organism: uncultured Bacilli bacterium; assembly: GCA_947624845.1. Lineage (GTDB taxonomy): Bacteria > Bacillota_I > Bacilli_A > RF39 > UBA660 > MGBC119817. The sequence goes on along the minus strand of CANQMB010000054.1, from coordinate 2,950 downwards.
GAGAAACGATAGATTAATATTGCAAAATCTGTAAAATTGTGTATAATAGCAGGTAGATTCAATCGATCTTATTGAAAGAGGTGTAATTTATGAATAAGAAGGAAGAAAATCTAAATGGAATTCGAAAATTAAAAAAGAGGATTGCTTTAGCCGCTACGGCATTATTTGTAACTGTTGGAGGATATCAATGTAGTAAATCTTTGACCGAAGACCCTAAAATGCCACCCAATCCAATTACTTCAGAAGATTTAAATCAAGAAGATAATCAAGAGGAAATCAAAAAGCAAGAAGATAATCAGAAAGAAACATCTGATACGAAAGATCATCAATTCCCAAGTCAGGAAACTCAAGATTCAGTATTGAAAGTAAAAAATACAGAACTAAAACCAAAAGAAATATCACCAGTCAATAAACATATTCATCATTTTGAAAACTGGAAAAGTATCAGCGATACACAAGAACAAGGCCTTTGTTCTTGTGGTGAAATTTCAATCCAATTTCACCACAATATAATAAAAACCTTTATCAATAACAATGATAGCCAAACATATAAAGAGATCACTCAATATAAATGTACTCGCTGTGGTCATATTTCTAAAAAAAGTAAAATTAAAAAATATCAATTTGGTTCCTGGGAATATAATAAGGAAACAAATCACGATGAACGAGTTTGTTCAGTGACTGGATATAAACAGACAAGAAATCATATCCACGTCAATGGACCAATTCAGCTATTTGATGAAACTTATGAATATAGAGATTGTACTGCATGTGAAAAAGAAATAAAGACAGTACACTCTCTAAAGGTTACCGAAAACTTAGATGGTAGTGAAACTTATCGTTGTACGAATACCGGTTGTGGTTATCAAAAAGTTGTTCCACCAAAACATGTTCATCAATATAATCAATTCTTAGGTTATGATGGTGAAGAAGAAACTTGGGAGTGTGACTGTGGAGAGACGACGAAGAAAAACCATCAATTAGGAGAAAAATCTTTCGATAAAAATACACATGAAGTAATTCAAGATTGCAAGACTCCAGGTTGTGATTATCAGAAGAAAGAACTTCATAATCCACATACCTATACTACTTTCTTAAATTATGAAGGAGAAGAAGAAAATTGGGAATGTGAATGTGGGGAAACATTAACAAAAGGACATACTTTAGGAGACGAACATTTTGATCGTGGCACACATGAAGTTGTTCAAGAATGTGAAACCGATGGTTGTGATTATGAAAAAAGAGAACTTCATCAAGATCACACTTATACATTTAATCATTATGAAGAGACAAATGAAATTTGGGAATGTGAATGTGGTGTAGAAGAGACAAGGGAACATCAACTAGGAGAATCTTATGTAGAACCAGGTTCACACAATAAATATAGAGATTGTGAAACTCCAGGTTGTGATTATCAAGAAAAAACAGTCAGCGCTGAACACAATTATGTATTGAAAAGTACAGATGAATACAATGAATATTATGAATGTACTGGATGTGAATCAACAGATACAAAACCTCATAAATTTAATGCTGGAGTTGCTCAAGGGGATGGAACTTATTTACAAACTTGTGAAAATGAAGGTTGTGGATATACAAGAAGTTATCATACTTGTATTGAAGGAGATCCAGAGACAATTTATATAGGAACGAAAGAAGCATGTTATAAAATCGTTTATAATTGTCCAATTTGTGGAAAACAAGTCAGTGAAGATGCACCAGTACCTCACTCATTATATAGAGACTGGGATAATGATGTCATGAAATGTTCTAGACCGAAATGTAATTATACAGAACCAATTGCAGAATACAGTGTCCATGGTCAAGAAGAACCTTCTATGATTCATAATACAAAAGAAGAAGTCAACGTTGTAAAAGAAGTTAAGAAAGAAGAGACAGAAGAGGTAAAAGAAACTCCTGTCAAGGTAGAATCTGAAAAAGTAGAAGTAGAAGAAAAACCACAAAAAGAAGAGACAACAACAAAAGTGGAAGTAAAACAGGAACCACCAAAGAAAGAAGAAGTAAAAGAAACAGCACCAGAAGAAAAGACAGAACCAATAAAAGAGGCTACTACAGAGATACCAAGCTTAGAAGTTGCATATATTCCAAAAGAAGAGAAAGGATTTACATTAAAATTAAAATTTAATGGTAGATGTTAATAGGAAAAGGGGTAGAAATAATGAAAGAAAATAAAAAATGGTATCAAAAAATTAGTAATTGGGTTATTATTGTTGCTTGTATTATTTTAGTACCAATTCTAGTAATGAATTTATGGATTATGTTCCAAGCAAAAACAAATCCTAAAAAAATTCCAGATGTATTTGGTTATAAACCATTTATTGTCTTATCAGGATCTATGGAAACAGAGATTCATAAAGGGGATTTAATTATTGCTAAAAAAATTAATCCAAAAAAATTAAAGGAAAATGATGTAATTGCTTTTAGAGATGCAGAAAATACAGTAACAACACACAGAATTATCGATATTGTTGAAGATGATGGTCAGACTTATTTTATTACCAAAGGTGATAATAACAATACGCAAGATCAAAACATGGTTGAATATAAGGATGTAGAAGGAATCTATGTACTTCGAATTCCAAATGTCGGTAATATGATGAATAGTCTTGCTCAACCAACAACAATTTTAATCGTTGTTATGGGTATTACAATCATCTTTATTATTGGATTTATGATTTCCAATAAGAAACAACAAGAAGCTGATCGAAAAGAATATTTGGAATATAAGAAAATGAAAGAGGAAGAAGAAAAGAAGAAACAAGAAGAAAGTAAAAAACAAAAGGAAAATTCCTCTAAGAAAAAGACGACAACGAAGAAGAACACGAAGAAATCTAAATAAAATTTGGTAAACTGCTAGGAATAGCGTTTACATAGATTAGGAACAGCATAAATTCCTATGCATAAAAATTTATGCGATGAATATAGCAGA
>CANQMB010000053.1 GCA_947624845.1 uncultured Bacilli bacterium | reverse complement strand
ATGGCCAAATGCACAATATATCGGATATTTTCAAGCCCATACAAATACTTATGCCAGCGTAGAAGAGTTAAAAAAAGCTTATGAAGAAATCTTAAGACAAGAAAATGTGATTGGTCTAAATATTGCCACTCGACCAGATGCCATTAGCAAAGAGTGTTTAGAATACTTAAAAGAATTAAATAAGCGAACTTACTTAACCATAGAGTTAGGTCTTCAAACCATCCATGAAGAAACCTCAAAAAGAATTAATCGCTGTCATACACTTTCTTGTTTTGAAGAAATGGTTACGAAACTTAGAAAAGCAAATATCGATGTAGTCGTTCATATTATTAATGGTCTTCCCTACGAAACAAAAGAACAGATGATTGAAACTGCACAATATTTAAATACTTTAGATATTCAGGGAATTAAAATTCACATGCTTCACATTCTTAAAAATACACCTTTAGCAAAGCTGTATGAAAAAGAAAAATTTAAAGTATTATCCAAAGAAGAATATATCGATATTGTTATTAATCAACTAGAAAATCTACGAAGTGAAATTGTCATTCACCGAATTACAGGAGACCCCAAAGTAGAAGATTTAATTGAACCCAAATGGTTAATTAAAAAATTTTGCGTACTGAATGATATTGATAAAGAAATGGGCAAAAGAAATACCTATCAAGGAAAGAAGTTGGAATATGAAAGTAATTCATGAGTTAGACCCCATTTATGATGAAAACTCTGAAATTTTAATATTGGGAAGCATTCCCAGTGTAAAATCTAGAGAAGTTGGTTTTTATTATGCGCATCCCAAAAATCGATTTTGGAAAGTATTGGCCGCTGTTTTCAATGAAAATTTGCCAGTTTCTATAGAAGAGAAAGTTGCGTTTTTAAAACAAAATAAAATCGCCCTTTGGGATGTATTATCTTCTTGTGAAATCACAAAATCTAGTGATTCGAGTATTAAAAACATTCAGGTCAATGACATTCGTTTGATCCTTGAAAAAACAAAAATCACCAAGATATATACTACAGGCAAAAAAGCTTATGAAATCTATCAAAAACAAATTTATCCCAAGACAAAACTAGAAGCGATCTATCTACCCAGTACTTCACCAGCAAATGCAAAAGATTCATTAGAAAAATTGATTCAAGAATATAAAAAATATCTTCATTTTACAAAATAGACAATAAAAGCAAAGAAATTTCCTTGTTTAAAATTCCGACTTATACTATAATGATATTAGAAAGTAGGGATAAGATGAAAGGAAAAGTACGGATTATAACCGTTTCTACTATTGCCTTTTTAGGAGTTTTATGCATTAGTAGTGGAATCATCATGCCTGCCGTTATTAAGACAGAAGGAAAACAAGTCATAAAATTTTCCATATCGCAAAAGCGAGTATCCAAAGCCAAAAAGAATGAATTAAAACTAAAAGATATGGAAAGTGAAATCAATACCCCTCTAAGTGTCAACATTAAAGATTATTTAGTTTATGATCTAGAAGATAAAATATTAAAAAAATTAAAATTAGATACGAGTACCGTCAACGTAACAGAAGCAGGAACTTATACTTATACAATTACGTATAAAAAGAAAATATTTAATGGAAAATATGTCATAAAAGAAAAACCTCTCCCAACCATTGATAACATGACATTAAAGTCTTTAAAACTTGAAAAGGGAGCGACATTATCTACTGACTTATCTACCTATATCATTGAGGCAATCCCCGAAGAAGCAAAAATTGCCATTCAATTAGATCTATCTGCTGTCAATGTTAATGTTGCTGGAGTTTATCAATATACCGTGACTTATAATGGAAAATTCTATACTGGAAATATTGAAATTTTTGAACCACAAGTAAAATTACCACCACAAGAACAAACAAAAACTGAGGATTCAAAAAAAGCGGAAGAGGATAAAACAAAAACAGAAACAAAAAAGGAGGAGACTCCTACAACATAAAAGAACTGAGTAATACAGTTCTTTTTTTATGTTAAAATATTCCAACAATATTTCCTTCTTCATCCAAATCAATCTGCTCATAATTGGGAACACTAGGAAGCCCAGGCATCGTTAAAATCTTTCCTAACAAAACAGTAATAAAACCTGCGCCGTGATATAAGACAATATCTCTTACCACGATTTCATAATCTCTAGGATCTCCAAGTTTCTTCGCATCATCGGATAAAGAGTACTGTGTTTTTGCCACACAAATTGGTAAATGAGAAACTTTCTTATCTTCTAAAAAAGAAAGTGATCTTTTTGCCTCTTCTGTATAACGAATAGAAGAAGCATGATAAATCTTTTTAGCTAAAAGATCTATTTTTTCGGTAATGGATAGGTCATTACGATAAAGTAATTGAAAGTGATTTTCTTCCTCTACGGTCTCTAAAACTTTCTCTGCTAAAGAAACGGCCCCAATGCCACCCTCTTTATAGGCAGTAGAAATACAAAAACGAATCTTTTTTTCTGTACAGTACTTTTTTACTTTTTCAATATCTTCTTGCGAATCTTCCTCATAGCGATTTAAACATACGACAACATGATTGGTAAATTGAAACAAATTACGAAGATGCGCTTCTAAATTACTGATTGAAAAGGTTCCCTCGCCATTATAATAAAGCGACTTTATTGTAGTTACTAAAACAACACAATCTGGTTCAAAACCACCTTGGCGACAATGAATATCAAAAAACTTTTCTGCACCCAAATCCGCACCAAATCCAGCCTCAGTAACAACATAATCTGCTAGGGACAATCCAAGCGAGGTTGCTACAATACTATTGCACCCATGGGCAATATTGGCAAAAGGTCCACCGTGAATTAAAACAGGGTTATTTTCAAGTGTTTGTACTAAATTGGGAGAAAAAGCATCTTTTAATAAAACCAATAAAGCGCCTTCCACTTTTAAATCCTTCGCATAGACGAATTCTTTTTTTCGATTATAGCCAATGACAATATTTCCTAATCTATTTTTTAAATCGGAAAGAGAAGTGGCCAAACAAAATAAAGCCATAATTTCACTTGCAGCAGTAATCGTAAATTCTTCCTCTCTATTTTGCAATTGAACTTTTCTTAAAGCCCGATCATTTACATCTAAACATCTTTTAAAAGTTACTTTTTCTATTTCCAAAGCATTCCCTTTTTCAATGTGATTGTCAATTGCAGCACATAATAAGTTATTCGCCGCAGTAATCGCATGAAAATCACCAGTAAAATGAAGATTGATCTCTTCCATAGGAACTACTTGAGAATATCCGCCTCCAGTGGCACCACCCTTCATACCAAAAACGGGTCCCATAGAGGGTTCTCTTAAAACAGCAATACTATTCTTTTTTAAATGACATAGAGCATCCGTCAAACCAATACTTACCGTAGTTTTTCCCTCTCCATAAGGGGTAGGAGAAGTGGCAGTTACTAAAATCAACTTTCCTTGTTTCTTTCCTTTAAAATTTTGAATCTTTGCTTTCTTTCTTCCATAGAATACTAAATTTTCCTCTGGAATCGATAATTTTTTTGCAATTTCTACAATATCTTTCATCGGACATGATCTAGCAATTTCAATATCGGTCATTTTATCACCTCAATTCCTCTTCATTATAAAGAGTAGTATTTTTTTTGTCAAATATTACAAAAGTTGTTTTTTCTACTGACGATCTGTTAGACATTTTTTTAAATTATATAAAAAAATAAAAAATTGAATAGAAATTTTTCATGAAAACATAAAAATACTCATTTGCGTACCCTTTGAAAGCGTGTTATATTCTTAGCCACAAAACGAGAAAGGGAGGATTTTATGAAAAAATTTGTTTTGTGTCTTATGGCAATTTTTGCTATTTCTATTATGGGTTTACAAGATGTGAAAGCCTTAGAAGAAAATTTTTATGAAGGAGACTATGCAGGTAGTTACTATACCAGGAGATGGCTGGGGAAAAAAGTAAAATATCAACGTTCTAGATTTTTCATTCAACGAAGTACTGGAAGAGTGGCCTATTGTATTGAACCCTTTGAAGAATTTGGAGAAGGAGGAGATTATACTTCTACTGATACCGTCAATGATTTAAGTAAAGAGGATTTAACAAAGTTAAAACTACTTGCCTATTATGGATATTTATATCCAGGACATGAAGATGTTTTATGGTATACGATTACTCAACAGGCAATCTGGAAATTAGCAGAACCTAATGGTGTTTATGAATTTACTTATTCACTGAATAGTGATGCAACAACAATGTATGATCATTATTTGGATGAACTTTGGGCAATGGTCAATGCTCATTTAGTAAAACCTAGTTTTCATGGAACAACTTTAGAGATTGTTGAAAATCAAAAAACGGCGATTACAGATAAAAATCAAGTTTTAAATTATTACACTACAGATCAAAAAGGAGTTCAAATTAAAAATAATCAATTAATAATTGAGGGGTTAAAAGAGGGGGATTATACCATTAATTTAACAAGAAAAGCCAATCTTTATGAAGCGCCAGCATTATTTTTTTATAAAGAATATATGCAAAAAGTGATGACAATTGGAAATGCAGAAGATGTAGTCAGTCAAATTCACATTCGAGTTAAAAAAACCAACGTTGAAATTTTAAAAACAGACAAAGATACGGAATCCACCACTCCAACAGGAAGTGGAAAATTAGAAGGTGCCATTTATGGTATTTATAATCAAAAAGGGGAACTTGTCAATCAAATAACCATTGGTAAAGAAAGTAAAGGATATGCAGAAAATATTCCCTATGGAACATATACAGTAAAAGAAATAAAACCTGGAAAAGGATATCAATTAGATAAAAAAAGCTATCAAGTAGTTTTAGATAAGGATCATACACAAATAAAATTAACACTGGTAAATGAAATTATTAAGAAAAAAATTAAAATACATAAAGAGTATGGTACTTATGAACATAGTGACAATGAACCTGGAATTCCTTTTGAAATCTATGATCAAAAAGGAAATTATATTACGACCATTACAACAGATATCTATGGAAATGCCGAAGTGGTCTTACCTTTTGGAACATATCGATTTAAACAAAAGCTATCAACCCCACAATATCAATCTGTAGATGATTTTATCGTAGAAGTCAAAGAAGAAGATCAAGATTTAACCTATGATTTATTAAATTACAAAATAGAGATCCCCGATACAGGAAAAGAAAGTTCTTTTTCGCCACTATTTTTACTTTTAGGTGGTATCTATGTCCTTAAAAGAAAAACTGTATAGTCTAATCATTTTAACTACTTATTTATTATGTTGTCTATTGATATTTAATCATGAAGAAGAACAGCCATCCATTCAGAAAAAGCACACCGAACTTACCCCTTCATCCATTCAAACACAATCGTTTATAAATCAAAAAGAGAAAAATAAATTCGTGCAGAATCCAGACCAAATTGGAAAATTAGAAATTAAAAAAATTAACTTAGAAAGACCTCTTTATAAAATAGAGAGTCCTCGGAATCAAGTGAATTCTAATATAACTATTTTAAAAGAATCAACGTATCCAGATCAACAAAATAGTCTTCTAATCCTGGCAGCACATTCTGGAAATAGTTCGGTTTCTTTCTTTGAAAAACTAGATGAATTAGAAAAAGAAGACCAAATTAAAATTACCTACTTGAATCAAGAGTATTTATATCAAGTAACAAATATTTGGGAAGAAGAAAAAAATGGTTATATTCATGTTAATTATCAGGAAGACAAAACACTAATTTTAACCACTTGTAGTCCAACCCATGAAAATAAACAACTCATAGTAGAAAGTAAAATCATTTAAAAATAGGAACTTTGTTCCTATTTTGTCGTTAGTAAATCCAGAGCCGTTTGTAATTGATTATCTGTATCTGGAGAAGGATTATTAATATATTCTTCACTGAGATCTACTAAAACGTCTGGTTCTACTCCCTTTTTATCTACAGATTTTCCCTTTGGAGTTAACCATTTCTCAGTCGTATATTTAATACTGGCACCACTTTCTAAAGAAAAGGCATTTTGAACAGTTCCCTTTCCATAAGTGGCAGTTCCGACAACTTTAGCACCATAAGCTTCCTTCATGGAAGAAGCTAAAATTTCAGAAGCAGAAGCACTACTCTTATTCGTTAAAATTATAGTTTCTAAATTTCTATTTTCTTTTGTATGATCCTTAATAACCTCTGTTTTCCCTTTGTTTTCAATTTTATATAGCGTCTGATTCTTTTTCATAAACAAAGATAATATTTTAGTTACCTGCTCTAAATGTCCACCTGGGTTTCCCCGAACATCAATAATCAACGAATGGATAGATTCCTTCTCTAATTTTTCTAACTTCTTTTTAAATTGACTATACGTATTCGCTGCAAAAACATCGACTGTTAACACTCCAACTTTTTGATCGTTTTTGGTATATACTTTCTTTGTTACAGAGGGAATATCAATGGTATCTCTCTTTAAAGAAACAGAAAACTCCTTTTCTCCACGCTTCAATTGAATCTTGATGGTTTCTTCTTGATTTTTTCCTTTTAAGATATTTGTGATTTCAGATAAGGTTTTCCCAGTAGCCTTTTTTCCAGCAACGGAAACAGATAAAACAATATCTCCTTTTTTAATTCCCGCTTTTGAAGCTGGAGAATTAGAAAATACACTGTAGACTACAACCTGATCATCTTTTTGCATTACTTGAGTTCCAATACCAACATATTCGCCATTGACAGTTTCATTAAACGATTCGGAAGTATCTTCATCCATATAAAGAGAATAAGGATCTCCCAAAGAATCCACCATACCTTTAATGGCAGAATTCAACAGTTCTTTTTCTGTTACTTTATCATAATAATTATTTAAAATCGTATTATAGGTATTTACAAATTCTTCAAACTCTTGTGGAAATCTAGAAGTTGCAGTAAAGCCTCTTGTATAAGTTAAAATGCTTCCAATTAAACCTCCAAATAAGATAGCAATTAACATGATAATCACAACCTCAATTGTATTAAAACCACTTCTTTTTTCGATAATAATTTCTCGAACATCTTCTTGTTTTTCTTGTTCATTTTTTTCAGATTTTGGCATGATATCACCTCTTTATGCTCTAATATTATCTTATCACAAATTATCGAAAAATAGAATCCTTATTTACTTTATCCTTATTTTTATATTCACGCTATTTACCCAAACAAAGAAAAAAATCAATCCATTCGGATTGATTATAGACTTTCAAACTAAAAAGTTTGAAAGAAACTATCTATGGCGCCTCAACTAGGACTTGAACCTAGGACCCCTTGATTAACAGTCAAGTGCTCTAACCAACTGAGCTATTGAGG
>CANQMB010000052.1 GCA_947624845.1 uncultured Bacilli bacterium | reverse complement strand
TTACTTTGATATTAACAGTAAGAGCAGTCTTAGAGGCCACTGCTGTTTGCATTGGACTGATTGTGATAGTTGGTGGGGTAGTATCGTTCGTTCCGGACTCTTCTCCATTACAATATAAATATCCACTATACTTATATTCTTCCTCGTTGATCTTTTGAACGTAGACTTTACTTACTTTATCTCCTTCTGCAATGACACAATCTTCGCCATTGGCATCTTTTACAGGATCGATATATTTTAAACTAACCAATGTCTCCAATGTCACTTCATGAATCGGTCCAATCACTTTTGGCAGATGACTTTGATAATCAGCATAATAACTTTTTCCGGCCAAAACGACCATTTTATTTTGACCATCCAAATAACTTTCTTTTGTTCTATTTAATATTCCTCGAACCCCTGCTACTGCCATGGTAACTAATATTCCTAAAATGGCAATGACCGATAATAATTCGACCATTGTAAATCCTTTATTCTTCATAAATACTATACCTCTTTTTACGATTCTACTTTCTATCTAGTTATACAATAAAATTTTCCTTTTTTCAATTTCTTTTGACAAAAAAATTCCAATTAAAAAAAAACAACGTTATTCGTTGTTCTCTTCTAAATAATTTTCTCCTTTATGAGGTTCTTTTTGTAAAAGATTTGGATATCCTTGTTGTCTTAAAGCTTCATAGATCACAATTGCACAGCAGTTGGATAGATTTAAGGCTCTTACATCTTCAGTCATTGGAATTCGCATACAGTGCTGTAAATCTTTCTGTAAAATCTCTTTGGGAATTCCCGTTGACTCTTTTCCAAAAATAAAGTATAAATCCTCTGTTTCATTTACATAGGAGAAACTCGTATGTGGCTTTTTTCCATAGCGAGTAAAATAATAGTAAATGCCTTTATTTTTTTCTTGAAATTCTTGAAAATTTTCATAAACTTCATAATCCAGTTTATCTATATAATTTACACTACTTCGAATTAAATGTTTTTCATCTAAAGAAAAACCCAGAGGTTTAATTAAATGAAGTTTCGTCTTCGTCGCTACGCAAGTCCTCATAATATTCCCTGTATTTTGGGGAATTTCTGGTTCATATAAGACAATGTGGTTCATTCCACATCTTCTCCAATATCATGTAAATGTAAATAACTTTGTACTTCACTGGCATTCAAGTTTTTATCTTTCTTTTCTTGTAAAAGTCCAATCACTTTTCCATCTTCAAATAGAACAAGCGCTGGATAATTTGTTGTCAATTTTGATTTATAAGAATATTTCTGATTGAATTCATTCACAAATTCTTCTTGATTGATATCACTTAAATTTAAATAAATAATATTCGTCTTTAAAACTTCATCTTGTTCTAACACTTTTTTGAAAGATTTTTCAAAATTACGACAACGGCTGGCACTACTTGTACACATATAAATCACAGCGGTTGGATTTTCCATTAAATAATGATCTAATTCCAAATCGGTAATTTCAGATAAAGTTCCTCGAATTACTGGTGTTTTTCTTTGATAATCATTATACACTTGATACCATTTTGAAAAATACCACAGTAGCAAAACGACGGCAACAAACAACACCCCAACTAAAATATAGTTCTTTGCTGGTATTTTTCTCGTTTTTATTTCCTTCATGGATATCACTCCCTAGTTTTATTCTAACACATTTTTTTCGTTTTGATAAATAAATATTTATTAATTGACAATCTTCTTATTTAATTCTACGAATAAAATCTTTTTTTATACTCCATTTAGTCCCTAGAAATTATTTTTTGCAAAGAAAAAGTATTGTGATCAAAGTCATAATACTTTTTTTAATTTTTCTAGTCGTTATTATTACTATTTCCAAATAATTGTAATAATCGAAGGAACAAGTTAATGAAGTCTAAGTATAATTCAAATGCTCCATAAACTGCTCCCTTGTCTTCTCCTAGAAGATCAAAAAATTGAGGTAGTTTTTTAATATCATAGGCAATATAACCAATAAATATTAAAATTCCAATGATACATAAAGCCATATCGAATCCTTGGCTTCCAAAAAACATATTGATGATACTTGCAATAATGATTGCAAGAAGTCCCATAAATAGGAAAGATCCTAATTTATGTATAGGTAACTTTGTCACCGCTCCAAAAAGCGCAAATAAACCAAAGACAATCGCAGTAATTAAAAATACCATAATGAGAGAAGTCAACTCAAACTCTAAAAATAGAATCGAAAATGTCACTCCTGTAATCAATGAGTACAGCATATAACAAAAGATAGCTGTGTTTTTGCTCATTTTCTGAATGCGAATTCCTAAAAATAAAGCAACGGCAAGTTCTACGACAATGGCAATCAAGTACCCAGCACCACCTAAAACATTGGCAACAGCATCGGGATATAAAGATAAGATATAACCGCTACCAAAGGTTATGAGTAAACCAACAAATAACCATGAAAATACTTTTGAATATAATTTATTATCCATTTTATCACCTTCCATATCTATTATAATCTATTTTATTCAATTCCACAATTTTTTTTGATACTCTCCATTTTCCACTAACTTTGCTAAGTTTTCTTTCACAAAAGGGGCATCTTCTTTATAAGTTACTCCATACCAAGTGGCATTCGTCGGAATCACTTTCACATCCGCATACCCGGTTTGAAGTGTCTCCTGTAAAACATCGGGAATTAAAAATTCACATTGATCGATCGCCTCCCAATTTTTTCTTAAAAATTTTGGGAAATCCTGTTCAATATATTCAAATATTGAAGGCGTAAATAATAACATGTTCATCGAAACGGTCTGATCTTCTGCTACTTCAAAACGAGGCGTGTGATTTAAAGGTTCTGCAATAATCTTTCCATCTTGTCTCGATACTTTGGATTCGATAATATTTTTTAATTTGTTGTCTTCTACTTCACAGACCCCTCTTTTTACCGAACCATTTTCTGTCATCGTATTCGCAACCGAATAGCCAATCATCGCATAATGATGAATGGTATCCTCTTTTACTTCCTTCAAAAATTTTGCCGCTTGTACAAAAGCATCCCTTCCATAAAAGTCATCGGCATTGATAATTGCAAAAGGCTCTTTTATTTGGTCCTTGCAGCATAAGATAGCATGGGCAGTTCCTAATGGCTTTGTTCTCGATTCTGGAATGGTAAACTCTTCTGGTACATTGTCTAAATTTTGAAAAGCATAAGAGACTGGGATATGAGGCTCTACCCTTTTTCCCACTGTTTCTTTAAATAATTCATAGTTTTCTTCTTTAATTAGAAAAACTACTTTCGTAAAACCAGCTTGAATCGCATCATAGATAGAATAATCAATAATAAATTCTCCACTCGGCCCCATCGGTTCTACTTGTTTTAAACCACCAAAACGGCTTCCCATTCCGGCTGCTAAAATTAGTAACGTAATATCTTTATTCATATCTTTCCTCCTTTTTTTATTATATCACATCACAAATCATCTAAACTTTTGATAATTTTTTATGATTTTTCATTAATTTTCGAATTCCTATTGGATGCTTGAAGGCCACACTGACTAAGTCCTTTGTCACCTCTACTACTTTACCTGCTCCAAATGTTTCATGATAGACATAATCGCCTACCTCATAATTCATATCCTCTTCATAGAACATATCTTCCTCATTCAATCTTTTTTCTTCTGGGGATTCTTGAAAATTACTGTCAATTAAATTAGAATCAATTTCTCCAATAAAACGACTGGGCGGATTGACTTGATCTTTTCCAAATAAAATTCTTTTTCTAGCATTTAATAGATACAAATCTTTTTTGGCTCTAGTAATGGCAACATAGCAGAGTCTTCTTTCTTCTTCGAGTTCTCCGGCATCCATTAAAGAGTTTATATGAGGAAATAATCCTTCTTCTAAACCAATAATAAAAACATAATCATATTCGAGTCCTTTGACAGAATGCACTGTCATTAAGTTCACTTTCCCTTGACCACTACTGTACTCATCTTTATCTGAAACCAAACTGACTTCAAATAAGAAGTCTTCCAATGAAATTTCTCCCTCTCTTGCTTCATAGGCCATCGTAATCGATTTAAATTCTTCCAAGTTCTCTAGACGAATTTCTGCTTCCATGGTTCCTTCGTTTTCTAATTCCTGTTTTAAAGTACTACTATCTAATACTTTTTCAATTAACTCCGTCAAAGAAATTTCTTCTTTTATTTGAATTAATCTTTCAATCATTTGTCGAAACTGCAATTCTTTTCCTGTGGAAATTGCCTCATATAGACTAATTTTTTCTTGATCTGCTTTTTTGGTTAGCTCTTCAATCGTCTTTAATCCAATTCCCCTTTTCGGTGTATTGATAATTCGAAGAAGACTGACATTATCTTTTGGATTATGAATTAATTTTAAATAGGCTAACAAATCTTTAATTTCTTTTCTTGCATAGAAACTGACACCACCGACAACATGATAAGAAGTTCCTTCTTTTAAAAGTTCTTCCTCCATTGTCCTCGATTGGGCATTCGTCCGATATAAAATGGCAATGTCTTCTGAAGAGACTCCCTGTTCTATTAATTTTTTGATCTTCTCAGAAACATAATGAGCCTCATCTCGTCCATCATAAGAACGATAATATTTAATATTTTCTCCTTCTTCATTCTCTGTCCACAATTTTTTTTCTTTTCGTTGTTTATTATTTCGAATCACACAGTTCGCTGCTTCTAATATTTTTTTAGTAGATCGATAATTTTGTTCTAGCATAATGACCTGGGCTTTTTTATAATCTTTTTCAAAATTTAAAATTTTTTGATAATTCGCCCCTCGCCAAGAAAATATAGCTTGAGAATCATCTCCTACAACACAAATATTTTGATATTTTGCACTCAACATCTTACTTAAAATATATTGAGGTTCATTGGTATCTTGATACTCATCAATCAAAATATATTGGAAACGTTCCTGATATTTTTGTAAAACTTCTTTATGCTTTTTAAAAAGTTCAATGGGTAAATTCAATAAGTCATCAAAATCCATCGCATTATTACTTTTCAATTTCTTTTGATACTTCTGATATACTTCTAAAACAATTTTTTCAAAATCACTGGCAACATATCGTTCATAAATTTCTGGAGACATCATCTCATTTTTACAATTGCTAATTTTTGCTCGAATTCCCTTTGGATTATATACTTTAGGATCTAAATTCATCTCTTTCATAATCTTTTTTATTATGGTCAAGGAATCATCACTATCCATGATCGTAAAGTTTTCTTGATATCCTAATAGCTTTACATTTTCTCGAATTAATTTTAAGCCAAAAGAATGAAAAGTAGAAATCTGAATCTGTTTGGACTCTTCCCCTATTAATTGATGAATTCTCTCTTTCATTTCTAAAGCGGCCTTATTCGTAAAAGTAATGGCTAATATATGATAGGGACTGACATTTTTTTCTTCGATTAAATAGGCAATTTTGGTAGTTAGCACTTTTGTTTTTCCACTGCCCGCTCCAGCTAGTATTAAAAGAGGCCCTTCATTATATAAAACGGCTTCTTTTTGTTTGTTGTTCAACTCTGCTAAGTTCATATTCTCCCTACTTCCTAGTTCTATTGTATCAAAAGAACAAAAGAAAAGAAATCAAAAAATAAATGATTTCTTTTTTCCTTATCGAATCTTCGGATAAAAGTTTGGCAATTCTTTTTTTCTCTCTTCTAATTCCTCTTGATTTACTTGTTCTTTATGTTGATATTTTTTTAATAAATCAAGGAGTAACTTATAATCTTCTACTGTGAGCATCGCATCGTAAAGTCCAAAGGACGTTGCTTTTTCTTCTTGTTTTTCTTTCTTCGTCTCTTTTTCTAAAATGACTTTTTTTGGAGACTCTACAGGTAAAATAGGAGATTCCTTTTTTACATAATATTTCGAATCTACTGGAATTTCTTCTAATACGAGCTCTTTTCCACCCACTAGAAATTTTTTTACGAAATGATAAATCACAAGAAGTAAAATCCAAAAAATGAACAGTGAACTTGTCATTTCAATAATCGCTAGGGCATTTCTATTTCCATAAATAGAAGTAGTATCAAAGACGTTGAGTCCCTTCATCGTAATTAAGTTTAAAAGTAAGGCAAACAAATAATGAATCAGACAGAAGAACACTGTGTTGATCTTCTTCAAAGTTTGATCATGATGATAAAACATACTTCTCCACATTAGGATATTGGCAACAATTAACCCTAATATATAGGCTGCTAAACTTGGAAAATAGATTTGAATAAATACTTGATTCATAAAATAATCGGCAATAGATCTTAAAGAAGAAAAGAAAAGAATCAAAAAGAAAATACCAATCGTGCCATATAAAAGCTTATACGTCTTCTTACTTTCTCTTTCGTTATGTCTATTGGTCGTTATAAATAAAAAGCCAATAAATACAATCACAACAAAAGCGAGAATAGAAAATATAGAAGATCCAATCATCTCTTTAATTAAATTTAATTTTTCTAAAATAGACATCTGTAGCATCGAATTCCCCCTTTCTATTATTCTACATGAACTAACTCTAAAATATAAATCGTCTGCTTGTCATCTTTATCTTTGGTACAAGTTACTAAAGTCAACGTTGTCTTGTGATAATCTCTTTGAATTTTAATTCGTCCCGTTTTGTTTTGTTCGTCAATTTTGACGATTTGATAGGTATATACTTTTCCCTGATATTCTACTTTGGCAACATCGCCAATTCCCAGTTTATATAAGTTCTTAAAGAACGCTTTATAGCCAGTTCCAGAATGTCCGGCAATAATTAAATTCCCGTTTTCCACATCTGGATAAGTAGAATTTTCAGCGATATATAAATTTTTTTCAACATTATTATCTTTTGAATTTTTATCCACAATTCCCTGTTTAAAACTAATTTTGGGAATTTCTAAGTAACCAATATATTGATACACGGGTACTGGATTTTCATTTATGGCCTGTTGTTCTTCTTTTTCTTCTGATTTTGGAATCTCTACTTGCTCTTCCTTCTTTTCATCCTCTTCAAAATTTTCTACTTCCTCTTGTTTTTCTGCTTTTTGAAAAACTTGATCCATATATTCATAGGCGACTAATTTTTTCGCTTGAACATAATTATAAGAAAAGAAGAAACCTCCAGATAAGAGAAGAAGAGCCCCGATTAGGGCTATTTTTTCATTATCTAATTTCAGATTTTTTAACTTTTCTATAATGATATACATAGAAAACTCCTAATGAGAATAGAACGATTCCAATTCCATACATCATCGTAGAAGAAGAGGTGATCGGAACGATTACTTCTTTATAATCCTCGATCGTAATTTGATGAGACGTATGTTCATCGTCAATTTCAAATTCAAAGATTTCATCACTTTTCATATAGCCGTTCGGTGCTTTTACTTCTT
>CANQMB010000051.1 GCA_947624845.1 uncultured Bacilli bacterium | reverse complement strand
GTAAATAATTTAACATAAAAAAATAAGATATAAATATTAAATTATTTACATCTTAAAGTATACTTGTAATTTGTTGCTGTTCTTCTTTTGTCAAAGCTCTTCCCTTTGGAATATGATGCCATTTTTCAAGACAAGATCTACAACAAGTGGCGGTTGCATGTTGAGCAACAAAGGTCGGATGTCCCTTCATTGGAGTCTGTTTCCCATCGTTTGAAATTATCGCAGGAGAAAGTCGTTTTTCAACAAAATCTTCCGTGTGAGAAATAATGACATCGATTCCCTTTTTTTCTGTATATTCCTTCAACGAATTCGTCAAATGAAAACTGCTACGAAATTTTGACTTTTCTAATCTATTTAATGTTTTTTCAATTTCTAAATTCATATAAATCCCCTCGATATCAAAAAGATTATAATCATAATCCATTCTTAATATGATTATAACATTATCTAAAAATAAAAACTAACCTAAATAAAATCGGTTAGTTTCTTTTTCTTTTTTAAGAAGGGGCATCATTTGTAAATTCCTTCTTTTCATCAATTGCCTCTTGATTGAACTTTTGTTGAGATTTATCTGATTTCTCACTACTGGAAGCATCCTCTTCCCCGATTTTTTCTTCTGCATCATTAGGAACTATAGAATTTTCGGGAATTTCTGTTTTCTCTTTCGTATTGGGTTCTGATTCTATATTTGGATTTGTTTTTTGACTATTTTGTTCAAAAGATGAACTACTTTTCTCTTTTTTCTGAGTGCTCATTATTGAATTTTCTTTTGTTTTTTCCGAATTATCGATACTTGTTGCCTCATGAGCCTCATCATCAAACATCTCGTTGTTAAAAGTGATCTCCTGTTCTTCTTTATCTGAATAAATATCTTGCATAAAGTCATCGGTTTTTCTTTTAAGTTCAAAATACATTTCTTTTCTTACACTAGCACTCTTTGTATAGGCAATATCATTATTTTTAGCATCTTCTAATAATGCATCATACATTTTTTTCGCATAGGAATCAACATTAATAATTTTAAGATATTTTAATTTCTCTTCTGTTTGTTTAAATCTTGCTAATTTATAATCATCAATCGTATGATATTCTCCATCAGAAATTGTACTGATGGCCATATCATCGGATTTAAAATTAACATCATCTAAATTTGGATTTCCATTCTCATCAAATGGATTCGCTAAACTCTTATATGTTTTCTGTACTTTAGAATGGACATTACTAGCATATTCAACAAATCCTTGGTCATAACCTTTATATCCTAACATTTCATAAGAGAACCATTTTAATGAATAAGAATCGGGTCTACCATCTGGATTATTCGGTTGATACCAGTGAACAATATCGATTCCCTCACCACCATAAGAATTAGAACCTCTGGATGTAGTCGTTTTCAAATTTGTATAAAGCATGATTCGATTTTTAATTAAATCATTGATTGTCTTTAACTGAGGAACTTCTTGAAGACTGCTTAAACGCGTATATCGAGTCGTTTGTCTTGCTCTATATTTTGCATACTCATCTTCACTATAAGTTTTTCCTAGATAATTTTGTGGACAAGTTTCATAATTACATTCTTTTGTTACACCATCTGTTTTCCCATCGATTGTTTGGAATTTGAAATTTTCTAATGGATACGAAATTTGAACACCAAGGGCTTTCTGAGCATCAGGATCAAGTTTTAAGAAAGCCATGGCTTCAATATAATCTAAAACGTAAATAGAATCATACATTCTACTATAAAAACTATGAATTTTTTCTTTGCTACTGATTCTTTCAGGTTTTAAGTTCGTTGCCACCATCGCGTCATCATTAAATTTTATAGATAAATTCATAACAACACCCATACCAAACTTTTGCATTAAGAACTCATCTGCATAATCTTCTCCACCGGCATCATATCTACGACCATGATTCTTTAAGAACAATCTAGCATCTAAATAGTGAGCAGTTTCATGAGACCATGTTGCCCAAGTTGGATGACCTTCATCCAGTTTTCCATCATTTTTGATATTACTATCCATAAATCCAGCGACATTCCATTCGATACGATCTCCCCAGTTACCAGCATTGACTCCATAAGTAGCTGGCCAAACATTGACAACTTCATCGAAATTCTTGTGGAATAGTTCTTCTGTTGAATATGGATTGTTATAAACAGAAACTCCATTTTCATTTTTTGTCGTTCGTTTATCTACTTGATATAAATGAATATCGTTCAATAGTTTGGAATCCTGTAATATAGCGTAAGTTGTATTATAATAAGAAGATATTCTCTCCGTATAAATTTGCATTTTTGCTTTCAACTTTTCAATTTCTGCTGGATCCGTCGGATTTCCTGTATATACTCTTTGCGATCCAATTGTAAATTGAGCTGGTGCTGAAATAATATAAGCGGCAGTTTCTGGAAGAGTTAAAATAGGAAGAACGTAGTTATATACAGCATAACGATCTCCACTATAGCTTTGATCTTCGTTACTAAAATGATCCCATAGCGTATATTGTACTTCTTCATGACCCTCAACAGGCACTTCCACTAAAAGCCCCTTGAATTGATCCGCAGTCCACTGATCCATATTGTAGTTACTTAAATGAGTTACAACATATTCTAAAAAATTAGATATACGAGGTAGATTTGTATAACTACTAAGAAGATTTCTATATACCGTACCTGTAATGTTCGTATCAAAGTTAGAACCTGTTTTATCTCCAAAATATAAATTGGTAATGGTATCGAATGTTAATCCTTTATAGAACCCTTGCATGTTAAACATCACGAAGTCATATAGTTTCATACCATCTATATCTAAATCATAAAAACGCCTAAAATAATTATAAATATAGAGAGCTCTCTCAATCTTTTGATCTTTTTTTACTTCTCTTTCAATATAACTATTCATAACATCATCATTTGTTGTATTCGTATAATTACTATTAGATAAATATTTTAAAACAAAATCTTTTAATTCATTTTTCGTAGTCTCATTATAGAAATCTCGATAAATTCTACTATCACTATTTGTAGTTAAAATATCTAAATTATTTGTATAATCTAATCCTTTTAAATAATTTGTTAAATTATTGACTACTTGAGAATTTGAATTAATTACATAATGATTATAATGATAATCGATTCCTAAAGATGGAATTTGATAAGTGGCAACCATATCATAAGTTTTATCGTAAGTAACGTCATATTCCATATCTTTTCCACTTTGGAATATTATTTTTATTTTATTTACTTTTTTTGGATTATCCGTAGTTAAATAAGTAACTAGAGAACCAGATTCATCTACAGGGACAATATGAGAGACCTCATCCTCTGTTAATAGTGGATTGTTAAGAACACTTTTAGATAATTCAATGATCTTATCACTATCATAAAATGGCATGAATTTAAGTAAATTGGCATACAAAGTTTCCTTTGTATCATCATAATCTGCATTCGTTGTATCAGTTAAACATGAACTTCTCTCATATTGAAAAACGGGATAACCATTTGAAGACACTTTATCCAAATACCAAATATCTGTATTAAATTTCGCTTCGGAACTTAAAAATTCTTTGGTGATTTGATCTTTCGTAATATGAGTAACTCCCTCTATACTACTATCGCCTTCGTGTACATAATAATTATTTTCTAATATTTTATTAGTCGCACTTACAAAGACCGTTCCTCTTCCTAACGATACATTATTTTTATAAGTGGAAGTGGAATTTTGATAAGTACAAGCAAAATCACATTGAATATTACCGGTCGCATCTACTTGTGAATAGCTATTGGTAATTTCACTATTTGTTAAAACATTGGCAGCAAAACCAGCCGTAAAGTTTCCACCATTATAAACTTTTCCTGTTGCATAACTATTTCTAATGATCGATTTTTCAAGGCAACCAACCAAACCACCATTTTGTTGAATGTTATCACCGGAAACATTGAGATTGGCATTTTTTACACCACAATTTTCAATGACCGTATTTTCTTTTGCTAAACCGACTAAACCACCATTTTGACCAGTAGAGGCACCATTTTTTGAAACATTATTGACAACAATATTGGTTATTTTAGCACCATTTGTCTCATTGGCAAGGGCCGCCCGACCAGTTCTACTTAAATTGACATCGACCAAATTCAAATTTTGAACAGTTCCGTCTTTGACAATTTTATTAAACAATGGCTTGGTCAAATTTTTAATCGTATAACCATTTCCATCTAGAGTACCACGATAATCATCCATCACATAAGCGATCTCATCTGTATTTTCAATACTGCTGGCATCATAATTTTGATGCAAAGTAACTTTGTCTTTTGATTTTAGTTCTTCAAGTAAAGCTTTAAAAGCATCTGCTGGATGAGTTTTATTTTTAGCTACATCCCCCTCAATAGAACCATAAGCAATTCTAATTAACTGTGATTTCTTCCCTTCTTGTGTTACATATTGATATTCTAAAACGAAAGTCAAGGTTTGATCATTTTCAATCACCTGGTTGATTTTAGCTCTAGCACTTGGCATATTTTCCATTTGAATTTCAACAAAGTAGTTTTGTAAATTATTTTTTAATTCATTTATATTTACAGTATCCTCAAGTACAATGGACGTATTTCCATGATCTTCTTCCACCTTATATAAATTCACATCCGTAATTTCTTTTAATTCAATATTATTTTTATCTAAAGAGATAATCTCATCTAAAAGTTTTTTATTGGAATAATAATTTTCACTTTCTTTCGTCGTATCGATATCTCGATCATAATCAGCAATAATTTTAACGTAATACCTTAAAATATTTTTATCACGATTAAAGCGCAATTCTTTTTTGAAATCTCCCTTATACACTTCTCGATTATTTTGATCTGTGATGATGACTTTAGCTGGACCGACAAGTGCAGAATCTGGATCTTTCAAATTGAATGTTACTTTCACTTGATTCGTTAACTCTTCATAATTAAAATCAGAAATACTTGGAATATCTTTTAAAACTTCTGGATTTAGTGTATAAGCCTTTCCTAAAGTAATCTTTTTACCATTATTCAAAATAATATCTGTAATCGTTAACTCTTTTTCTCCAGAACTATGATAACCATCTAGAAGTAATTCATAACCTTTTTCCGTAGGCGTTAAAATATACTCCTTTTCATTCATAATTACTTTACTTGGCGTTGCTTCTAGTTTTGGATCAATATTTAAAATATCCAAATTGAATTTCATTTTTTCATTTTTTTCAAAATAGTGATTTTCACTTTGATTTTTTATTGTAACATCTTGATAGGTCTCTTTATCATATAAACCATATTTTATTTTTAGTAATTCCCCATTTTTTGTCTCATTTTTATCTGAATCCTCGATTAAAGTATCCGTATCTAAATCATAACTACCCGTAATTGTTAAATCGAGATTTTCATCTTTCGGAATATCACTGAGAGTAATATGATTACGACCTACACCAACCTCTGCCGTCTTATCACCAAATTTAATCATTCCATCTTTGAAATCATTGGCATTTCCAGTAGCCTTTTTATCTAATACTACATCAAAATCGAAAGTAGCTTCCTCTTTTTCATAATCATCATGAATGATTAAGTTTTCTATTTTAGGTTTATCCTTTAAAACATCAATCGTCAGTTCTTGTTCTTCTACGGAATACATATCACTTCTGGTCATATTATAATATCCATTCATTCCAAGTTGAACTCGATTCGCTTTGATTGTAAGAGGCCCTGATTCATCTGGTATGATAAGATTGGCAGTTACTTTGTAAGTAGTGAAGCTTTTATCTTCCCAACCACTCATAGCATCTACCGCATAATTAAGGCCATTAATCGTGATCGATTGTATTTGATTGTATGCTCTTCCTGCATATTTCGCAGGGGCTATTTTTTTAACAGAATCTCCCACGTGAATGGTAAATGCAACTCGATAATCTTTTTTATCTTTCGTTGGATATAAATTTCCTCCTTGAATATACATTTCAGAAATATAAATATCATCCTTCGTCGTCGTTAAAATTTCTTTTTCTGAAAGACTTTTATTCGTATATTTATAATTATCCGAAAGGTCATAGTTCGCTAGAACTTTTACTTTATAAAAACCATCTGTACTATCTTTATAAGATAGGGATACTTCAAAATTTTTTCCTGATTGAAAATCCTCTTTAGAAATTTCTTGTTTGCTCACTATTTTTCCTGTGGAATCTACTAAGGCAATCGTCAATTTATTCGTAGCTTGAAACTCATCTTGCAATTGAAAAGTGGCTGTAATATTTCGATTCTCATGGTCATCGCAAACTTGTAAATTTTCTACTTTAGGTGCATTTTTTAAAACGGTATAAGTTAAGGTTCGAGCCTTATAATCCTTATCGCTATAAAATGTTTTTAGACTATCTAATTCAACATAATTTAAAGTTACCGTATGTTTTCCAGGCGTCGTATCAGCGCCAGTTAATTCAACTTCATAATGATTATCATCCATTTTAGTAATCGGATAATCGATTGTTTTTTCTTTCGTTTGGACATTGGCAGTGACGACTTTCGCCTCTCGATTGTTCATACTCGTAAATGAGATGACTGGAGTCTCATTTTCTAAAATAGCATCCGTAATAGAAAGATCCGTTAAAGTAAAATGATAATCTCCACCAATCATAAAAGACTGAGTCAACATATTTTGATTACTGTAGGCATTCTTTTTATCTCCAGTTTTACTATCTAAATCATAGTTTCCTACAATTTTAACAACATAAGTTTTATCTTCTTCTGCTTGAAATTGAAGGGTAGTCTGATCCTGTTCAACAGAATGACTTGTCACTTTTTCTTCTCCGTCATAAAGCGTAACGACGCCATCGATAAAGGCTTTATCTTCATCTACTAAGTGAAATTTCAATGTCCCCTTCTCATCATTTAAATTCACTCTATTTATATAAGGGACATCCTTTAAAATCTCTTTTGTAATCTCCAGATGAGTTTTGATTTTTTGATCATTACTTAAAACCACTTCTGTTATATGAAAAGTATATTTTCCAGCTTTTTCAGGAGTATCTAATTGAACAGAATAAACACCGTTGTTGAAAGTAACATTATAGTATACGTCCCCAATTTTCACTTGTTTGATTGTAATTCCTTTTTTATTGATGTTCGCTTTAAAATGAAGGGTTATTTCTTCTCCTTTTTGAATATAATTTTCTTTATCATCTTTTTCTTCTAATTGAACTTGAATTTCTTTATTGACACTAGGAACAATACTAGCAGGATCATTGACATCAACTTTCCCATCATTATTGACATCAACAGCAAAGGAAGTCTCTTTTTTCTTCGCATTGGTTTTCGAAGCCGTCACCGTTTTTTTCGAAGAGATGCTGGATGCCGGATTTTGAGAAGAGTTCTCATAATCCGGCA
>CANQMB010000050.1 GCA_947624845.1 uncultured Bacilli bacterium | reverse complement strand
CTATAAATCAGCAATTCTTTTTGCTTTATCTGTAGCAGTTGGTATTACTCCTTCTATGTTACCAATGATTGTAAATGTAAATATTGCAAAAGGAAGTAAAACTTTAGCACAAAAACATACATTAGTAAAAAGAATGGAAGCTATACAAAATCTAGGTTCTATGGATGTTCTGTGTACCGATAAAACAGGGACACTAACAGAAAATCAAATCGTATTGCAAAAGTATATAAATGTAATGGGAGAAGAAGATAAAACAATTTTAAAATATGTGTATCTGAATAGTTATTTCTCAACTGGTATGAAAAATATTATTGATAAAGCAGTAATTGCTTATGCAAAAGAAAATAATGTTGAAAATTTAAAAAATGGTTTTACAAGAATAGATGAAATACCTTTTGATTATGCAAGAAAACTACAATCCGTTGTGGTAAAAAAAGGTCAAGATTATAGAATGTTTACAAAAGGTGCACTAGAAGAAATTTTAAAAATATGTACAAAAATAAACTATAAGGGAACAGAAAAAAGAATTACTGATGATTTAAAACAAAAAGTAATAAAGAAAGCAGAAGAATTAGAAAAAAATGGTATGCAAGTAATTGCTTTAGCAGAGAAAAAAACATACTCAGGAGAAAATATATTTAATGAAGAAGATGAAAAAGATATGATTTTTTTAGGTTTTGTAGGATTCTTGGCTCCTGCAAAGAAAGGTGTAAAAGAAATTCTTACAAAATTAAAAAGTCATGGTGTAGAAATAAAAATTTTAACAGGAGATAATATAAATGCCACAACAGCTATCTGTAAAGCAGTAGGACTAGAAATAAAAAATATATTATTAGGATTTGATATTGATAAATACTCGGATGAGGAATTAGCTTTTATGGTAGAAAAAACAAATGTATTTGCTAGATTAAATCCTCTTCAAAAAGAAAGAGTTGTAAAAATATTAAGAAAAAATTCACACGTAGTTGGTTTTATGGGAGATGGAGTAAATGATGCACCATCCCTTCATATTGCAGATGTAGGTATTTCTGTAGATGAAGCAACAGATATTGCTAAAGAAGCAAGTGATATTATTCTTTTGAAAAAGAGTTTAGAGGTAATATATGATGGTATCATAGAAGGAAGAAAAGTATATGGAAATGTTATTAAATATATGAAAATGGCCTTATCAGGTGACTTTGGAGATGTATTTTCTATTATGATTGCTTCTATATTTTTACCATTTTTACCACTATTACCAATTCAAATGTTGTTTCAAGATTTTATTTATGATTTTTCACAAATCGGAATTCCATATGATAATGTAGATGAAGAATTTTTAGAGAAACCAAAAAAATGGAATACTAAAGGCATCTCTCGATTTATGGTTGTCATGGGATTAACATCTTCTCTTATTGATACATTAGCTTTCATTATTTTTTGGTTTGTTCTAGGATATAATTCATTAAATAATCAAGCATATTTTCAAACAGCATGGTTTGTTCTATGTCTATTAACAGAACTTTTAGTTATTCATAATGTTAGAACAAGTAAAAGACCTTTTATAGATTCTAAGGCCTCATCAATTTTATCGGCCTTAACACTTGTATCAGCAATATTAACAATCATAACACCTATCTTGTTTGCTGATATACCAACATTTGGATTTACGATTTTACCAATAAAATTTTACATCTGGACAATATTTTTAATTACAATATACATGTTATTAGTAACAATTGTTAAAAAACTATATATCAAAAAATACAAAGAATGGTTATAATAAAAAATATGAAGATATGAAAATAGGTTTTCATTCCGAAAAAAGTTAGACAATCATCAAATAAAAAGAACAAATTATTTATATTAGTAAAATAGTTTGTTTTTCTTTGGTATAAGTTATAATTATATTAATGGTTGGTGCTATAATAATCTTTTTTGGAAAAAGTTATAGATACCTTTCCCAATGGCACCAGATAGATACCAAACTCAAAAAATTCGAGTAAAAATAGAAAGCGACTTGTAAAAGTCGTTTTTATGTTATGCTGTCTTCAATAAATATTTTCTATAAATAATTTATTTTTTATTAATTTTATGTTTTGTAATATGTATGTAAATAAAAAGGAATAAATAAGTAGAGAAAAATAAAATTTACTCTATTTTTTGTTTTAAAATAGGTAAAATGCCCGTTTTACATAAAAATAATTTTATGTTAGTTTATCCTCCAAGCTTCTTTATTAGAAGCAAAAAAAGAAGGGAGGGTAGAAGCTAAAAAAGAAAAAAGGGTCGTTCCTAATAATAAACTTTTCTTTATAAGTAGTATTTCTTATCCAGTTCTAAAGATAGACTCATCTATCATAACTCCTTATTTTAATCTCATCTTTTTGATGAGATTTTAATTTGATTTAAATAGGTATGAAAAAATAAAAAAAATTCATAATAAATATAAGGAGAGTGAATTATGAAAATAAATTATGAAGAAGTACCCAATATTATTACAGGAAAAGACTTAGATTATCTTTCGGATATGTTTGAATGGAATATTTCATCCTATAAAAAATTTAGTGATTGTCTAAGTAAAATTAATGATGAAGAAGTAAAAGAACTAATGGAAGAAAATGTGAAGTTATTTAAAAGTAATATTGAAGAAATTTTAAGTATTTTAAATCAAGGAGGATCTAATGAATAATAATCAAATTGCAAATCCAAAAGTAGAAGTTCCAACAGGGATGGCCTTAAATGATCAAGATTATTTAAAGAATTTACTTTCTTGCTTAAAGGAAATGGAGAAAAATTATGTAATTGCTATGACTGAGGCTAGTAATGAAAGTTTATATCATCAATTTCAAGATATTTTTTTAAATCTTGCAAATAATCAAAGAAGAGTTTATGAATTAGCTTTTAAAAAGGGATGGTATACTTTAGAAAAAGCTGAAAGTATGAAAATAGATCAAAAAGCTCAAAGTTTGGGAGTAAAGTTTTCAGATTTAGAAAAATAAGAGATTGAGGTCGAAGTCTCTTTTTTAGTTTTGAAGTGAATTAGAGAAAATTCTGAAAAAAAGATTGTCAAATGAATTTGTTTTTGATATAATCAATTTGCTTGAACTAAATGGCGATGTAGCTCAGCTGGCTAGAGCGTTCGGTTCATACCCGAAAGGTCGAGGGTTCGATTCCCCCCGTCGCTACCAAATATGATTTTAAAACTCTTATTTTATAAGAGTTTTATTTTTTTATTTTCCAAATTACTTCAAAACAGGAATAATAAGAGTAAAATGAAACAATAAAACAAAAATTACGGTATTAAAAGCATTGAAAAATATTTGATATCAAATGTTTTTGTGTTATATTTATGTTATTGGAGGCCTTTATGAAAGTAAAAAGAAATCGTAACGAATATAATTCTTTTGATATTGATTTGATACAAGATGAAAAGATGTTATCAATTTATCAAACTGGTGCTGACATAAATCTATCTTGTAGGTATCAAGATTATCGAAAAATATCGAATATTTCTTTTAATATTCCTGATAATCAAGGAGAAATATACTCTGTATTTAATAAATTGTATACAAATATCATAAGTGGTAATATATTTGGAGAAGATGAAAGTTTACAAAGTGTTCAAGAAAAAATACAATCTGAAAAAAATACTTCTTGGTATCGATCTTTGGTTCAAAATAATGTTATTACATTATTGTGCGATGCGTATCCTATTCAATACCCCAATGTATTAAAAATAGCAAAAAAAAAGGAGGAAATTGTTCTAACTTTTGATAAAGTTGACGGAGGATTTCCTAAAGATCCATATTCTATCTCCATTCATGTACGTCAATCTGGCTCAAGAATATATGAATTTTGTATTCCATTTAAAACTCTTTTTCTACAATTACAAACT
The DNA here is from genome assembly GCA_947624845.1 of uncultured Bacilli bacterium. Classification (GTDB taxonomy): domain Bacteria; phylum Bacillota_I; class Bacilli_A; order RF39; family UBA660; genus MGBC119817. The sequence continues at coordinate 3,523 of CANQMB010000050.1, read as the reverse complement.
GTTGAAAATGAAAAAGAAGAAACTAAAAGTTTAACAAAAAAGTTGTAAGTAACTTCTTTAATAGTACTAAATATGATATAAAAGTCTTATTTTTTAAGGCTTTTTTCTATGGAAGAACTCAGTTTTATTTGACAAAATCTCGGTTTTATGTTATAATATTGCCCATCTTATAAAAAGGGGATGGTAGAGGTGATAAAATTTGATTTTCATAATCCTTATGTACGCAAGATGGCACAAGAATATCAAATTCCAATCCAAAATGGAAAATTAACAGAGCAACAACAAAAGTATTTTCAAGCTGTGCTATCCATTAATTCCATCAATTATTATTTGGGAAAAATCAGTATGGCATTTATAAAAAATACATTAGAAGAATTATATTCAAAAAAACAAGCATGGTTAAGTGATGATTTGCTTCGAGAATATATTGGATATTTTCATTATCCTGAAACAGCACAAATGATGCCACTTTTAATGGATATGAATTTGACACATGGAAATCTTTCTATAGTAAAAGCATCACTAGAAGAAATAGAAAAAGAATATAAAAATCATCAAGAAGAGATGACTTTTGTATTAGGAAATACAGTGAATAAACAATTAAAAAGAATGACAAAAATAGATAACTTCTCTGATTTTTCTTCTTGTCTTATTGGTGCAAAAAATTATTATCATTTAAAGGATCAAGGAATTGAATCTTATTTATATCCATACCAGGATAAAAAAATGAGTGCCAAGGAATTAACCTTTATAATTAAAAAATAACAAAGAAGGGGGTTCTTATGAAAAAGTTAAGTTATTTAGATTATCAGACTGGAGAATATGTCACTTTAGAATGTGAATACAAAGATGATATGAAATGCAATTTAATCAGTCAAATGTTGCGCTCTGAAAAAATGTCTGGAATCAGAAAGAGAATACTTTCTATTTTTAATGAAATGCTATTGCAAGAAAAAATAGATACTAAAGAGTTATTAGAATATATGAAAGAACAAGAGGATAAAGAGCAACTAGCCCATATTATTCAGGTATCTACTTGTTTTTTTGAAATGTTTGAATACAAAGAAAAAAGAGTATTGTCACCAGAAGAATATACGTTAGCAAGTATGTTTGCATTCAAACAAAATAGTTTTGGTAAAGAAAAAGCGAAAGATCTTATCATTGGTGGATATAATGGACAAATGTTTCATATGATTCATTATTCACCACGAAATCAAAAAAATAAAGATCAAGAAAAGCATTCAAAAATTATAAAGTTACAAGATCGAATAAAACATGCCTAGATTTTAGGCTTTTTTCTTGTCTTTTTTTTAATTATGGTATAAAATACTAATGTATATTGCCCCGTAGCCAAGTGGTAAGGCAGTGCGCTCTGACCGCATCACGCGCTAGTTCGAATCTAGCCGGGGCAGCCATATTTTTTTAAAGGTGATTGAAATGAATGAAGAATTAGCAGAAATTTTGTTTCCAAATATAACAAAAACTCCTGAAGAAATAGAAGCCATGTATCCCAAAAGAAATTTAAAAGAAGGTGCGATGGTGACTCGTTTTGGACCTAGTCCTACGGGTTTTATGCATGTTGGGAATTTATGTGGTGCTTTTATTGATTCAGTAATGGCTCATCAAACGGGAGGAATTTTTTACTTGAGAATTGAAGATACAGATAGTAAAAGAGAAATTTCTGGAGCCAAAGATTTAATTTTGAATTCTTTAAAACATTTTCATATAGATTATGATGAAGGTTATGGAAAAGACGGAGAATATGGTCCTTATATTCAAAGTATGCGTGCAGAAATTTATCAGGTTTTTGCGAAGCAATTAGTAAAAGAGGGAAAAGCCTATCCTTGTTTTATGAGCGAAGAAGAACTTGCTGAAATTCGTGAAGGACAAGAATTAAGAAAAGAAATGATTGGAATTTATGGAACTTATGCGGTCGATCGTGATTTATCTTTAGAAGAAGTAAAGAAGCATTTAGAAAATAAAGATTCTTATGTTATTCGATTGAAGTCTCCTGGAGACATAAATAAACAAGTTATACTTCATGATTGTATTAAAGGGGATATTTTACTTCCAGAAAATGTAATCGATGAGGTTATATTAAAGAAAGATGGGATTCCTACTTATCATTTTGCCCATGTTGTAGATGATCATTTAATGCAGACAACTCATGTCATTCGAGGGGATGAATGGATTTCTAGTTTTCCGAAACATTTACAATTGTTTCAATTATTAGGCTGGAAGATGCCAAAGTATGCCCATCATGCACCATTAACGAAAAAAGAAGATGGAAAAATTAGAAAATTAAGTAAAAGAAAAGATCCAGAATTTTCCGTTCGTTATTATAAAGAGGCTGGAATTCCAGTAGAGGCAGTTCGCCTTTATTTAGCAACTTTGACTAATACCAATTTTGAAGAATGGTATTTACAAAACAAAGATAAAAAAATAGAAGATTTTACTTTTAGTTATAAAAAAATGCCTGTTGGTGGAACTTTGTTTGATATGGAAAAATTAAATAATATTTGTCGTACTTATTTTTCTAGACTCACTTCTCTAGAAATATATGAAGATTGTCTTTCATATAATAAAGAGTTTGATCATTCATTTTATGAGATTATGCAAAAAAATAAGGATCGTTTGATTGGATTTTTAAATATAGAAAGAAATACTAAGCGTCCTAGAAAAGATATTGCTACTTATAAAGATTTAAAACCAGAAAGTTATTATATGATTGATGAATATTTTTTTGAAAATAGTGCAAAATCTTATAAAGAATTACCAGATCGTCATTTTGATTGGAATCTTTTGTTAGAATATAGTAAAGAATATCAAGAAAGTGATTCTTATGAAGAATGGTATGAACGTATCAAAAAATTTGCAAGTAATCATGGATATGCCAGCGAAGTAAAATTGTATAAAGAAAATCCAGAGGCTTTTTCAGGACATGTAGGGGATATTTGTGAAATGATCCGTTTTGCAGTAACTGGTAGAACGAAAACACCAGACTTATATCAAATACTTTCTATTTTAGGAAAAAATAATTTAGAAAAAAGAGTAGAATTTTTCTCAAACTACTTGAAAAATTTGTAAAAAGATACTATAATAAAAGTGCTTTGTGAAAGCAAAGCATCTCACCTGAATATAAAACACGAAATATATTTCGTGTTTTTTGTTTTAATAAAAATGGTCATAAAGGTAGATACTTTATGGCTTTTTCAAGTAATACAAAGATATAGTAAGGATTTTTAATTTTTTGACTAGAAATTTGACGAGTTATTTCTTTTCTTTTTCTTCTCTCTTTCTTTTTCCTATCGACATTTTTTGACTATTTTTTTACTGATTATTCTTTCTTTATCTACAATATTTTCTTGATAATTCTCTTCCTCTATTATATAATCTTAATAGAAAGTTATAATAAAAATAAGGCCATAAAGTATCTACCTTTATGACAAGAGGAAAAAAGGAAAATGAAGAAGATATGGTATGAATTAAAAAGGAGATTTCATATAGAAAAAGGATATCTATC
>CANQMB010000049.1 GCA_947624845.1 uncultured Bacilli bacterium | reverse complement strand
TTATTTAATTTATGAAACAATTATCCACGTGGACGTTTTGGTGGACGACATCCATTATGTGGAATTGGTGTAACATCGTTAATTGCTGTAACTTCAAGTCCTGCTGTTTGAAGTGAACGAATTGCAGTTTCTCTTCCTGGACCTAATCCTTTTACATATACTTCTACTTTGCGCATTCCCATATCATAAGCTGCTTTTCCACAAGCTTCTGCTGCTTGCCCTGCCGCAAATGGCGTTGATTTTTTGCTTCCTTTAAATCCAACAGCTCCACTTGTTGCCCAGCTGATTGTATTTCCTTCTTTATCTGTAATAGTAGTAATTGTATTATTGAAAGTAGAATGAATATGTGCAACTCCCTCTGGAACATTTTTCTTTACTTTTTTCTTTCTTGTCTTGTAAGCCATAAGTTCTAACCTCCTTTAACAATATTCTAATTATTAAACTTTTTTCTTATTTGCAACAACTTTTCCTTTACCCTTACGAGTACGTGCATTACGATTAGTTCTTTGTCCTCTTACAGGTAATCCCTTTTTATGACGACTTCCTTGATAAGAGTTAATTTCCATTTTTGTTTTGATATTCATACTTACTTCACGACGAAGATCTCCTTCGGTTAGATGATTATTAATCTCATCTCTAATCTTAATTAAATCTTCTTGAGAGACATCTCCTGCTTTCATCGTTGGATCTACCCCTGCTTTTTCACAGATTGTTTTTGCTAAACTTCTACCAATTCCATAGATGTAAGTTAGTGAAATACAAATATGTTTATCATTTGGAATATCTACACCTTTAATTCTTGCCATAAATACACCTCCTATTTTCTATCCTTGTCTTTGTTTATGTTTTGGATTTTCACAAATTACCATAACGCGACCTTTGCGTTTAATGATTTTACATTTTGCACAAATTTTTTTAACTGATGGTTTTACTTTCATATATTATCCCTCCTATTATTTACGATAGGTAATACGCCCACGTGTTAAATCATAAGGCGACAGTTCTATTGTGACAGTATCCCCTGGTAAGATGCGAATGTAATGCATTCGTATTTTACCAGAAACGTGGGCTTCTACCATGTGTCCATTTTCAAGTTCTACTTTAAATTTTCCACCTGGTATAATTTCTAGAACTTTACCTTCCATTTCGATTTGATCTTCCTTTGCCATTTTATCACTCTCCTGTCAGTATTTGACATCCATCTTTCGTAACAACTACAGTATGTTCAAAATGTGCCGACGGACGATGATCTTCTGTTACGATAGTCCAATCATTTTCTAACATATAAATATCTGGACTACCAATATTTAACATGGGTTCTACTGCAATGACCATGCCTTCTTTTAATTTCGGTCCTGTTTTTTCTACACCATAATTTGGAACATCCGGTGCTTCATGCAATTGAAGTCCAACTCCATGACCACAAAGTTCCAAAACCACACCCAATTTTTTTTCATGAGCATATTTTTCAACGGCATGACCAATATCCCCAATGCGATTTCCCGGTTTTATTTCTTTCAATCCCCGGTATAAAGCTTCTTCTGTATGCTTCATTAAATATTTTTTTTCTTCATCTATTTCTCCCACTGGATAAGTCCAAGCAGAATCTCCATGATATCCTTTATAACATGCACCAATATCGATAGAAATAATATCTCCATTTTTCAATTTTCGATTGCTAGGAATCCCATGGACAACTTCTTCGTTAATACTAGTACATATACTACCTGGAAATCCATTATATCCTTTAAAAGAAGGAGTGGCACCTAAAGATCTGATAAAATCTTCAGCCAACCGATCTAACTGTTTTGTAGTGATTCCTTCTCGAATATAAGGTTTCAAATATTGATGAGTTTGATAGACGATTTTGCCTGCTTTTCTTAAAAGCTCAATTTCTCTTTCACTTTTAATACTAATCATTATTTCTCACTACCTTGAATTATATGAACAATATCTTGAAAAACTTCTTCCATAGATTGAGTTCCATCGACGGAAACCAAAACTCCCATATCTTCATAATGTTTTATGATTGGGGCTGTCTTTTCCAAATAGGTCTGATATCTATTTTGAAAAGCTTCGATATTGTCATCACTTCTTTGATAAAGATGTCCTCCACAATAATCACAAAAGGATTCTACTTGTGGCGCTTGATTTTTGTCATTAATATTAAATATAGCATGACAATCTTCACATATTCTTCTACCGGTAATTCTTTTTTCTAATGTCTTTGGATCGACATCAATTAAAATGACATTGCCGATAGGTTGATTAATTTTTTGTAAAATTTCATCATATTTTAATGCTTGTTCAATGTTTCTTGGAAATCCATCAATAATAAAGCCATTTTTACAATCTTCCTGTTGAAGACGATTTTCAATTAGTTGATACGTGATTTCATCTTTTACTAATTTTCCACTCGTCATAGTTTCTAAAACATAATTTCCAAGTTCACTATCTTCTTTTGAGATTTCCCTTAAAATATCTCCCACTGAGATATGGGGGATCCCATATTTTTTTACAACCATCTCCGCTTGGGTTCCTTTTCCTGCAGCGGGAGGTGCAATTAACATTATATTTTTCATCTTCGACTATATCCTCTTTTATAATTTCTAGTAATTAAGCTTCCTTCTAATTGCTTGTAAGTTTCTAGGGCAACACCAACAACGATCAACAAACCAGTTCCACCAATGGAAACACTCGTTGGCAATGTTGTCAATTTTGAAAATAAGATTGGAAGGCCTGCAATCACTACTAGAAAAGCAGCACCTAAAACTGTCAATCTAGATAGGACTCTATTAATATGTTTCTCTGTTTCTTCTCCTGGCTTAATTCCTGGAATATATCCACCATTTTGTTGTAAGTTCTTCGCAAACTCTTCTGGTTTTACTTGAATAAAAGTATAGAAATAAGCGAAGAAGAAGATTAAGATTACATAAATTAAGAATCCGACCGGGGTAGTATAAGTTAAATATTTTTGTACAAATAAAGTAAATCCTTCTTTTTGAACAAATCCTGAAATAATTCCTGGCACAGCCATTAGACTAGATGCGAAAATGACAGGAATCACTCCAGCAGTATTAATTTTAATCGGCATAAATGATTGATTAGTATTATATGAACTTGTCGATTTATTTGCATATTGAATTGGAATTCTTCTTTCAGATTCTTGAATGAAAATAATTCCAATCACGATAAGAAAATAAACAAGTACAAACAGAATAAACTTAATAATACCTAATACCGTCTGTTGTGTAGTACCAATCGTTACTAATCCTTGAAATGCAGTAATAAACATTTGAGGAAGAGTGGCGATAATACCTGCCATAATAATTAAACTCATACCATTTCCAATTCCCTTTTGACTAATCTGATCTCCTAACCACAATAGGAATGCAGTTCCTGCAGTTAAGACGATGGCAATATATAGATATTCTAACGGTTCACCCGTCTTTCCAACGAAGGCAAATGCAAAGGCATAACCCTCAATGAATGCAAATAGAATTCCCATATATCTAGTAATTTGATTAATCTTTTGTCTTCCCGTATGACCTTGCTTTGCAAGTTCTGAGAAATAAGGGACGATATCTAATTGTAAAAGTTGCATAATAATGGATGCTGAAATATAAGGCATAACCCCTAAAGCAAATATAGAGAAGTTTTTCATTGCTCCACCGCCCATGGTATTAATGAGCTCTAAAAATCCTAAATTGCTCGTTAAATCCTTGGTTCCAGGAACTTGAATTGAAATTCCCAAAATAAAGATCATTAAAGCTCCTAATGTGAAATAGATTCGCTTTCTCAAATCTTTATTACTATGTGTGAATAATTGCTTCATGGTTTTAAACATATTAGATCACCTCAGCTTTACTTCCGCTATCCTTGATCTTTTCTAATGCACTTTTTGAAAATTGATGTGCTTGAATCGTTAATTTCTTTTCTAATTTTCCATTTCCTAATACTTTGATTCCACTAAGTTGTTTTTTAATAATTCCCTTTTCTTTTAATAAAGCAGGGGTTACTACAGTACCATTATCAAAACGATTTAGATCAGATACATTGATAACTGCATACTCTTTTTTAAACATATGATTAGAAAATCCTCTTTTAGGAAGTCTTCTATATAAAGGTAATTGTCCACCTTCAAATACGGGTGATATAGAAACACCACTACGTGCCTTTTGTCCTTTTTGTCCACGACCACTCGTTTTTCCAAGTCCACTACCTGGTCCACGACCTACAATTTTTTTTCTGTGTGTTGCTCCAACATTTTTTTCTAATTCATGTAACTTCATTATCCTAATATCTCCTCTACTGTTTTTCCACGAAGTTTTGCAACTTCTTCTGGAGTTTTCATTGATTTTAATGCATTAAGAGCAGCACTTGCCATATTTAGTTTTGTTCTAGCCCCTAGTGCTTTTGAAACAACATCACGGACACCAGCAAGTTCTAAAACGGCACGAACAGAACCACCGGCAATAACACCTGTACCACGAGGAGCGGGTTTTAAAATTACACGAGCAGCTCCAGCTGTTCCAATCGCCTCATGAGCAACAGTTCTTCCATCAATTAGAGGTATTTTAATCATATTTTTATTGGCATCTTGAATTGCCTTTTTGATTGCATCAGGTACTTCATTGGCTTTTCCAGTACCCAATCCAACACGACCTTTACGATCTCCGACAACAACAGTAGCAGAAAATCTTCTTTGACGACCACCTTTGTTTACTTTAACAACACTTTTTACGTCAATAACTAATTCTTCCATTGTCTTGTCTTTTTGATCTTGTGTTTTTCTTTGCATATTGACCTCCTATTAGAATTCTAATCCATTTTCACGTGCAGCTTCTGCAAGTGCTGCTACACGTCCATGATAAAGATATCCACCTCTATCAAATACTACTTTCGTAATACCAGCATCTTTTGCCTTCTTAGCAATAAGTGCTCCTACTTGTTTTGCTGCTTCTACATTACTTCCATTTTTAAGTTTTAAACTTTTATCAGATGAATAAGCAGATACTAAAGTCGTTTTCGCTACATCATCGATAATTTGTGCAGAAATAGCTTTGTTAGAACGGAATACACATAATCTTGGTACTTCACTTGTTCCTGATATTTTACTACGAACACGCGCATGACGAACCAGACGCATACTATTACGAGATTCTTTTTTTATCATAATAATTCTCCCTTCAAACTATTAAGCAGCTTTCTTTCCTTCTTTACGACGAACATATTCATCTTTATAACGAATTCCTTTTCCTTTATAAGGTTCTGGACGACGCACTTTACGAATGTTGGCAGCAAATTCACCAACGGCTACTTTATCAATTCCTTTTACCGTAATTTCCGTATTTCCATTGGCTTCTACGGTAAGACCTTCTGGTATTTGTAATTCTACTGGATGAGAATAACCAGCATTAATTACTAATTTTTTTCCTTGTACGTTGAAACGATAACCAACACCAATAATTTCAAGTGCTTTAGAATATCCTTCTTTTACACCATGAATCATATTTTGAATTAAAGAATTCATCGTTCCATGCATGGCTTTGGCTTCTTCATTATTACGATCTAACGTAATTTGATTTCCTTCTTGTTTCATCGTAATATCTTTTAACATCTTTTGTTCTAATGTTCCTTTAGGTCCTGTAACAACGACAACTCCGTTTTCTTCTTTTACAGTTACTCCTTCTGGAACCATAATAATACGTTTTCCAATACGGCTCATATTGACACCTCCTTATATTTTTTTAATGTTACCAAATATAAGCTAGAACTTCTCCACCTATATTTTCTTTTCGTGCTTGTTTATCCGTCATAATTCCCTTTGATGTTGAAAGAATTGCAATTCCTAATCCATTTAACACTTTAGGAATTTCTGTATTTTTTGCATAAACACGAAGTCCTGGTTTGGAAATTCTCTTAAGTCCTGTGATCACTCTTTCTTTCTTATCTGTATATTTTAATGTTAAAACAAGAGTCCCTTGAACATCATTTTTCTCTAATTTATAATCTTTAATAAAACCTTCATCTTTTAAGATACGAGCAATTTCTTGCTTTAAATTAGATGATGGTACACGTACTTCTTCATAACGCATTTGATTCGCATTACGAATACGCGTTAACATATCTGCAATGGTATCTGTTACTACTGCCATAAACTGACTCCTCCTTTCCAATTACCAACTTGATTTTTTAATTCCTGGTATTTGTCCTTTATAAGCTAATTCACGGAAGCAAATACGGCAGATTCCAAATTTACTCATTACCGCATGAGGTCTTCCACAACGAGCACAACGTGTATATTCTCTCACTTTGTACTTTGGTTTTCGATTAGCTTTTACAACCATACTTTTCTTTGCCATTTTTTCCCTCCAATTACTTTCTAAAAGGAATTCCTAGTTCATTTAACAAATCAAATGATTCCTCATTCGTTTTTGCTGTTGTAACTAGTACAATATCCATTCCACGTACTTTTACCACATCATCATAATCAATTTCTGAGAAGATTAACTGTTCTTTAATTCCCAAAGTATAATTTCCACGACCATCGAAAGCCTTTGGACTTACACCACGGAAATCACGAACTCTTGGAAGTGCAATTGCAATTAATTTATCTAAGAAGTTATACATATTTTCTCCTCGTAATGTCACTTTGCATCCAATAGATTGTCCTTCCCTAACTTTAAATCCAGCAATTGATTTTTTCGCTTTGGTAATCACTGGTTTTTGTCCAGATAATTTTGTAAGATCAGCAACAGCAGCATCTAATAATTTAGAGTTTGTTGTGGCATCTCCTACACCCATATTGATTACGATTTTTTCTAATTTTGGAACTTCCATAATTGATTTGTAATGATATTTATTCATTAAACTTGGAACTACTTCATTTAAGTATTTTTCTTTTAGGCGGTTCATATATTACCCTCCTTCCACTAATCAAGCTTTTCGTTTGATTTCTTTGCTATTCTTATTTTTTGATCATTTTTATCTGTTGTATGTCCGATTCTAGTTCTTTTTTTCGTCTTTGGATCGATCATCATCACATTCGAAGCGTGAATAGGTCTTTCTACCTCTATAATGCTTCCTGGTTGTTGTCCATTTCCTTTTTGATGTTTTTTTACGATGTGTACCCCTTCAACCACAACTTGATTGCTTGCTTTTAATGTCTTGATGATTTTTCCTTCTTTTCCTTTGTCAGAACCAGCGATAACTACAACTTTGTCTCCTACTTTAAAGTTCATATTATCCTCCTTTATAGCACTTCTTTAGCCAAAGATACGATTTTCATATAGTCTTTGTCACGAAGTTCTCTTGCTACTGGTCCAAATATACGAGTACCTACTGGACTCTTATCATCACGAATGATGACACAAGCATTATCATCAAATTTAATATAACTTCCATCATCACG
>CANQMB010000048.1 GCA_947624845.1 uncultured Bacilli bacterium | reverse complement strand
TGGAAATCGTGGAAGTAAAGAAAGTGGCGAATATGAAGTTGATATTATCGCTGCCAACTGTAATGAAATTACTTTAACTGCAAGTCCAAACTCCACTGCATGGCAGAATAAAAATATAAGTATCACCTTAAAGAAGACTGATTCTAGTATAGAGTCCTGGACAGTCAAAGATAGTTATTACGATAATTCTAGTAAAAAGACCACGGAAAATGTCCTAATGAAAAGAACAGCCAAAGGACAGAAGAGTTTTACTTTAAGTGATAATGGAGAACATCAAATTAGCATAGAAGCCTATAATAGTGCTGGAGGAAAGTGTAGTAAGAATTTAACCAAATATAAAATAGATAAAGTAAAACCGACAAAACCAACCATTACCAATCCAACCAATGGAAACTGGACAAATAAGAATTTTAGTTTAAAAGTAAAAACTACTGAACAATACTCTGGAGTTGATCATTGGGCTTATAGTTATGATAATAAGTCCTGGACAAATTATAAGAATTCGGCTAAAGCTAGTTTTACGACAACGGAGTTTTCGAAGGAAAGAAATCAAAAAGTATATATCAAAGTAGTAGATAAAGCGGGAAATGAATCTGCTGTCGCGAGTACGACGATTCGAATTGATAAAACGGCACCAACTTGTAGTTCAAGTGGTGGAAGCAGTAGCTGGTTCCGATCAAGTAGAACAATATCTGGAAAATGTAGTGATAAAGGCGGAAGTAAGTGTACGGGCAATGTCAGCAAAACATTCAGTGGAAATACAAATGGAAGTTATTCTCCAGGAACGGTAAAAGATCATGCTGGAAATACGAAAGCTTGTGGAAAAGTTACTGTAAAAATAGATAAGACAGCTCCAAGTTGTAGTGTCAGTGGTGGAAGTAGTTCATGGAAGAAAAGTAGTGTAACGATTAAAGGAACTTGTAGTGATACGGGTGGAAGTAAATGTACTGGAAGTGTCAGCAGATCATTTAGTGGAAATACAAATGGAAGTTATTCCCCAGGAACGGTAAAAGATCATGCTGGAAATACAAGAACATGTGGAAGTACTACTGTAAGAATAGATAAATCAAAACCAACATGTTCAGGAACGAAGTCGAATATGAGAAAGAAGACAGGTGTAACTATAACCTTTAAGTGTACGGATAGTGGAGGAAGTAAAGTAAGTAGCTGTCCAGGAAAAAAGACGGGCGTAAAATATACAAACACTTACTATGTTAAAGATAATGCTGGAAACCAGGGATCATGCAAAGTTAGCGTATCTTCTTCTTATGGAAAATATGATGCTTGTGGTACGTCATCGTCTACTTCAAAAAAGAGTTGTTCTAGTAAGTCTAAAATTACAAAGTGTAGTAATTATACTGCTTCACAATGTAGTTGTAGTAGAGAAACAGTTTGGACTGAAGAAGGAGCAAAAGTAAATCCGACTGCTCATTCTGAATATGTTTGTAATTGTAAAAAGACAGTAAAGCAAACTAAAAGTTGTACTATTTATTATTAAAAATATACGAAAAAATATCTTTGAAGCCTATAAATCTTTAGAGATATTTTTTCTTCATTAATAAAACATAAACTTGTCTAAAATAAATGACTGTTTTATACTAGTATTAGTGAAAACTTATGAATAAATTCAAAAAAGGAGAATATAGTACAATATGAAAAAATTAAATAAATTAGTAGATTGTTCCTATGATATTGAGATTGCAGGAGTCAAATCCGATTCAAGGGATGTTCATCCTGGAGATTTGTTTGTTGCTGTAAAAGGTTTTTTTGTTGATCATAGTGAATATATCGAAGATGCGATTAAAAATGGTGCCGTTGCTGTTGTCACTGAAAAAGAAGCTGTTTATTCTGTTCCATCCATTCAGGTAAAAAATGTGAATCAGGAATTTTTGAAAATCTGTGCAAAATTTTTTGATAAAGAGGATTGGAATTTTTCTCTAATTGGAGTTACTGGAACGGATGGCAAAACTACGACTGCGATGATGATTCAGCAATTATTAGATGAAAATCAATGTGGATATATTGGGACAAATGGTGTTTGGTATCAAAATAAGCACTATAAAACAAATAATACGACGCCATTAACTGAATATTTATATGAACATTTACAAAATATGCAAAAAAATGACTGTTCATATGTCTCTTTAGAAGTAGCTAGCGAAGCTTTGCTCCATGGAAGAGTCGATGACTTAAAATTTCGTTATGCAATTTTAACTAATATTAGTGAAGATCATTTAAATATTCATAAGACTAAAGAAAATTATATTGCTTCTAAAATTAAACTTTTTTCTTTAATTGAAGAAAATGGTTATGCAATTTTAAATGCAGATGATTCTCATTATCAAGAAGTAAAAAGTAAAACAAATGCCAAAATTTGTACTTATGGAACTTCAAAGGACGCTTCTTTTCAAATACAGAATGTTTCATTTTCTAAGGATGGAACCTCTTTTGATCTCGTTCATCAGGATGATACTTTTCATATTGAAAGTCCTTATTTAGGTCTTTATAACGCGTATAATTTAACCGCAGCTTTTATTGTGTGTTATTTAGAAAAAATGAATCCTGCCGATATTTTATCTGCCATTAAAAATTTAAAGACAGTTCCAGGTCGATGCGAATTTTTAGATTTTGGTCAGAATTTTCAAATTCTTTTAGACTATGCGCATACAACCAATGGGTTAGAAAAAATTTTAGAATTGGCCAATGATTTAAAACCAAAGCGGATTATCACAGTTGTTGGTTCTGCTGGAGGAAGAGAAAAAGAAAAGCGAGCTTCGATGGGAAAAATTATTTTGGAAAAATCAGATTTTGTGATTTTTACAATGGATGACCCCAGATATGAAAAAGTAGAAGATATTATTGATGATTTAATTGGGGATAGTAAGAAAAAAAATTATATAAAAATTATTGATCGCAAAGATGCTATTAACAAAGCTCTTTCTATGGCAGAAGAAGGGGATTTAGTTGCTATTCTCGGAAAAGGTAGAGATACTTATATGGCCGTAGAAGATAAAAAACTAGAATATTGTGACTATGATGTAATTGATAATTATTTTAAAAATTTGTTCTAATTTATATTAGAACTTTTTATTTTTTTACTCATTTCTTGAAATTATTTTGCCTTGACACATCTTAAAAAGAATTCTAAAATAGAATTAGATTATGATTTAAATTTAATTTTAAATATATTCTATTAGGAGGTAATTATGGAACAAATGACACTTTCCATATTACTTTTGATATTTGGATTATTGATTGGTTTTATAGTTTCATTTATATTAAACTATTTTCGTGAAACAAATGCCTCTAGAAAAGCAGAGGCCATCATAAATCAAGCTAAAAAAGACGCTGAGAAAGTAAAGAGAGATGCAATTTTAGAACAAAAAGAAGAAGCTCATAAATTAAAAATGGATACAGAAAAAGAAATTAAAGAAAAAAAAGATGAGCTTAAGGAATCGGAAAAGAGACTTTTACAGCGTGAAGAGAATATGGATAAACGTGATGAACTTTATCAAAAAAGAGAGTCTGCTCTTGATGAGAGAGAAGCAAAACTTTCAGAGCGTCAAACTGAAATCCAAGAAGAAAAAAGTAAAGTGGAAGAAATAAAAAAAGAGCAACTAGATTTATTACAAAAGATTTCTGGATTCAGCAAAGAAAAGGCAAAAGATATGGTAATGAGTCAAGTACGAGATGCCATGTCAAAAGAAATATCTCAATATATTCGAGAACAAGAAAATGAAGCAAAACTTACTGTAGATAAAAAAGCAAGAGAAATGATTGTTTCTTCTATGCAAAAATATGCAGCGGATATTGCGAGTGATCAAACTGTTACAGTGGTCGATTTACCAAATGATGAGATGAAAGGTCGAATCATTGGTCGTGAGGGAAGAAATATTCGAACAATTGAGGCCATTACTGGAGTGGATTTGATTATTGATGATACTCCGGAAGCCGTGGTTTTATCGAGCTTTGATCCACTACGAAGAGAAATTGCTCGCGTTACATTGGAATCTCTAATAAAGGATGGAAGAATTCATCCAACTAGAATTGAAGAATTATATGACAAAGTAAGTAAAGAGATGAAACAGAAGATTGTGGAATATGGTCAAGATGCTACTTTTAGATTGGGACTTACAAAATTTGAACCAGAATTAATAGAGATTATTGGTAAACTTCATTTTAGAACGAGTTATGGACAAAATGCGTTACAGCATTCTTTGGAAGTTGCTGAACTTTCTGGACTTTTAGCTGGCGAAATGGGTGAAAATGTCACTCTTGCCAAACGAGCAGGACTTCTTCATGATATTGGAAAAGCTATTGATCATGAAATGGAAGGTAGTCATGTGGATATTGGTGTCGATCTTGCGAAAAAATATCATGAAAATGAAGTAGTGATTAATGCCATTGCTTCTCATCATGGAGATACGGAAGCAAAGAGTGTCATTGCCACGATTGTTTCTATTGCAGACGCTTTGAGTGCTTCTAGACCAGGGGCTAGAAATGATTCTTTAGAAAATTATATCAAACGTTTGAGTCAGTTAGAAGAAGTAGGAAATGATATTCAAGGAGTGGAAAAAACGTTTGCCGTTCAAGCGGGTCGTGAGTTGCGTGTTATCGTAAAACCAGAAGAGGTAGACGACTTAGAAGCTCATAAAATTGCTCGAGATGTAAAGGAAAAGATCGAAGAGACAATGAAATATCCAGGAACAATTAAAATTACGGTCGTTCGGGAAACGAGAGCTCAAGAAGAGGCAAAATAAAAAGCATAAAAAAAGTAACTAAACAGTAGTCGTTTGGTTACTTTTTTTTATGTCTAGAATTACAGGTAAGATAATTGGTTTTCTCTCTGTTAATTCATAGACATAAGAAATCATTTGACTCATAATTTCTGATTTCATAGTTGCAAAATTCATTTTTGGATCGGCTAAAAGATTTTTAATAATGCTTTCTGCCTGTTTTTCAATTTTATGTAGTAATTCTTCATTTTCATTGATTAATACAAAGCCTCGTGTCGTAATATTAGGTTTAATCAATAATTCTTTATTTTTCATATCGACATTAATAATAATAACTAAAATTCCATCGCTGGCCATGATTTTTCGATCTTTTAAAACAGCACCACCAATTTCACCGATTCGATTTCCATCAACATAAATATCGGCTCCAGGCATACTTTCTCCTTTTTCAATATGATGATTTACTAGAGATAGGCTGTCACCATTTTTTAAGACAAAAGTATTCTCTTTTGGAATTCCACATTCGATTCCCACATTGGCATGTTTTTTTAACATTCGATAATCTCCGTGGAAAGGCATTAAATAGGTAGGTTTTAATAGACGAATCATCAATTTTAATTCTTCTTCATTTGCATGCCCTGATGTATGTAAATCCGATAACGCTTTATTAGTAAAAACTTTAACTCCTTGTAAACATAATTTATTAATCGTTTTAGATATACTTAAGGCATTTCCTGGAATGGCACTCGATGAGAAAACAACGACATCATCTGGTCTTAATTTAATTTGCTTGTGTGTTCCATTAGCAATTCTAGAAAGTGCTGCTAAAGGTTCTCCTTGGGAACCAGTACAAAGAATGGCTACTTCTCCGGGTTTTAATTTATTCGCCTCTTCTGGAGTTACGAGTAGTTCTTTATGATCGATATATCCTCCCTCGATGGAAATTTTGATATTATTTTCCATACTTCGTCCAAAAATACATATTTTTCGGTTATGTTTAAAACAGGTTTCAAAGATGTGTTTTACTCGATAAATGTTTGATGCAAAAGTTGCAATAATTAAACGGTTAGTTGGATAGCGGTCAAACATTTCTCCTACAGCATCATCTACCCTAGATTCACTAGTTGAAAATCCTTCATTTAAAACATTAGTGGAATCACTAATTAATAAATCGACCCCTCTTTCACCTAAAGTTGCCATTTTATAGAGATTGGCCATAGGACCAATAGGCGTTAAATCAAATTTGAAATCTCCTGTTGTTACAATCGTTCCATCTGGGGTTGTAATCGCAATTCCGTGAGAATCTGGAATTGAGTGCGTAGTTCTAAAAAATTCTACATTCATTTGTCCAAATTGTAGTTTAGTATTTTCGTCATAGACATATAAATTATCATATCGAATATTTCTATCTTCTAATTTTACTGCAATTAACTCTTTCGCATGATTTGGAGCATAAATAGCAGGGATAGAAATACTTTGAAGTAAAAAAGGAATCCCGCCAATATGATCTTCATGACCATGGGTAATTAACAAAGCTTTAATTTTTTCTTGGTTTTCTTTTAAAAAAGTAAAATCAGGTAAAACATAATCTATTCCTAAAAGTTCACTTTCTGGAAAACTCACTCCGGCATCGATAATAATAATTTGGTCTTTATGCATTACACAATACATATTTTTACCGACCTCTCCTAAACCACCTAGAACAATGATTTTTGTTCCATTTGGTTTTGTTTTCATAATAATCTCCTTTCTTTTTGATATAAGTAACTAACCGATGTTCATTATATCAAAAAAAAAAGAAAATGTCTATAGTCGAGTATGTTAATTTTATCTAGTATGACATAATTTTATTGCAGTTGATATTTTTTAAGCGTATACTATTCAATAAGGAGGTTATACTATGACAAAAAATGATTTTGTAGCGGTTGATTTTTATGTTACCGAAAAGGGAAGTTTAAATGATGCGTTTCAATTAATGAAGTATTTTCAAAAACAATGGTTAGCTACTTTTGATTCTCAAATTATATATAAAGATGTAGCAATTCCTGCTGGTTATTGTAATTCTTTGAGTATGGTGAAATCTATTTATCAGGCAATTATCGATTGTGCAACGGATGAAGAAATTGAAAATATGATTCTAGAACATCGAAGAACCAATCGAATCAAAGATTTTCAATTTGATCCTTCATTTTCTCCTCGATCTGTGGATTCTAGCCGTGTAAATCTTAATTTTCGGGGATTAAGAGAAAATGGAGATAGTTTATTTAACTGTTATCGGACTATGCGTAAGTACCAGATGCTTGGCTTTGCAGATCAAACTGCCAATATAGAATTTAATCGAGTAATTATTCCAGCTGGTTATTTTAGAAAAGTAGATGATGTGTTTGATTATTATTACTTTGCTTCGTTTCCTAATCAAGATTTAGAACAAAATAAATCTAAAGTATATAAAAAATAAAATTAAAATATTTTTGACGAGGAGGGTTTGATATGAAAGAAGAAAGAAAAGTCATTGCGGTTGATTTTAGAGTGTTGCCAGGAGAAGATATTCATTATGCTGTAGAATGTATGAAGCAGTATCAAGCGTTGGGATTGGCAGGGAAAGATTCTCATATTATTTATCATGGAGCCTCTATTCCGGCTGGCTATTTTGATAGTACAGAGGAAGTTTTAAGTTTTTATGATATTATGAATCAAAAAGAAGTGGATGTAAAAGAACTAATTCATCTGCTTCCAGAGGATATTCCTTTGCTAGGATTGTTTGATATCATTATTGGACTAAATGGTTATCGTTTAGATCATGAATTATCTTTATGTTCTGGTTCTAAAATTCGTACTGCCTTCATGGAACGACAAAGTAAAAAATTAAGGTTATCAAAATAATTCGAAAGAAATCATATGTTTATTTGTGATTTCTTTCTTTTTTGGTATAATAAATATAGGATAATAGTAAGGGTGAGAAAATGAAGAATAAAGGATTTACAATGGTCGAGTTATTATCGGTCATTGCCATTTTAGGAATATTAGTTACAATGGCAGTAGCAGGGGTTCGAGG
>CANQMB010000047.1 GCA_947624845.1 uncultured Bacilli bacterium | reverse complement strand
CAATTGATGCTACATTTGCTAGCATTACAGGAGCATTAGCTAAAGGAGATAAAGTGCCACTAGTTGGTTTTGGAACTTTCTCAGTTTCAAAAAGAGCTGCTCGTCAAGGACGTAATCCTAAGACAGGAGAAGTAGTTCAAATCGCTGCTAGAAACGCTGTTTCATTTAAAGCAGGTTCTGCACTTAAAGATTCAGTAAACTAATAAAAAGCCTTTAGGCTTTTTATTTTTGTAAAAAAATAGTATAATATAAATGGTGATTGAATGTTAGAAACAGCCTTAAAAGTTTTAAAAGAAATTGAGAGTTCTTCTCAAGAAGCATATATTGTCGGTGGCTTTGTTCGAGATTATTTGTTGGGAATATCATCCAATGATATTGATATGAATACAAGTGCAACACCAAAAGAATTAAAAGAATTATTTCCAGATAGTACAATACCAAAGGATGATTATGGTTCAGTTACTTTAATGAGAAAAAATATTCGTTTTGAAATTACCACTTTTCGGAAGGAATACAGTTATAAAAATCATCGTCAACCTGTAAAAATAGAATATGTTGATAGTCTATATCAAGATTTATTAAGAAGAGATTTTACGATTAATGCTATTTGTATGAATCAACAGGGAGAAATTATTGATTTATTAAAGGGAAAAAAAGATTTAGAGGATCGTATTATTCGAACGATTGGAAATAGTGATGATAAATTAAAAGAAGATGCCTTACGCATTTTGCGAGCAATTCGTTTTGCCACAACCTTGGATTTTTCACTAAGTCCCGAAATAGAGGAGGCTATTTTAAAGAATAAGCATTTATTGAAAGATATTTCCTATGAAAGAAAACGAGAAGAGTTAGACAAAATTTTTGCGAATCATAATACGAAAAAAGGAATTTCCTTATTGTTGAAGTTTGGGCTAGAAGAATCTTTAGATATTCCTTTATTATCTACGGTTACGTCTACAGATTCGTTGATGGGAATTTGGGCCGTATTAGATGTTTTGGATTTATATCCTTTTACGGCAAATGAAAAAGATTTGATTGAAGGCATCAAGAAAGCTTATCAATGCGATAATCTAGATCCTTATAATTTATATAAATATGGTTTATATATTAATTCTGTTGCCGGTGAGATGAAAGGAGAATCTGTAAAAAAAATTACAGAGGCCTATCAACAATTGCCAATTCATGAAAGAAGAGATATTGCTGTCGATGGTGATTTAGTAATGGAAACTTTAAATCGACAGCCAGGTCCTTATTTAAATCAAATATTTAAGGAATTAGAAAGAAAAATTTTATATCGAGAATTAAAAAATGAAAAAGATGTTCTTTTAGATTATTGTTGTCAGAATTTTAAAAATGAGATATAGATTCAATGGAGGTGGGGTATGAACAATACAAAATTAGCAGAAATTCTTAGACAAGGGTATTTAGTAATTCCTCTTTATTTATTTAAAAATTATAGTAAATTGAAAATTTCTTTGGAAGAATTTTTCTTTTTATTATATATAGGAAGAGATGAAGAAAAAATTCAGTTTGATCCTGCATCTATCTGTGAACAATTGGGATTTGATCTAGCTCATGTCATGGAGATGATCGATACACTATCAGATAGACATTTTATTTCTGTGGAGACAGTAAAAAATGAATCTGGATTAATGGAAGAAGTGATTCATTTAGATGGTTTTTATGATAAAATTTCTTCTTTGATGAGAGAGGATATCGTAAAAACTGATCATTCAAATAGTGATATTTTCAATGTGATTGAAAAAGAGTTCGGTAGAACTTTGAGTCCTATGGAATATGAGATTATTAAAGCTTGGCTCGATAATGATATTAGTGAAGAACTGATTAAGGAAGCTTTAAAAGAGGCAACTTTTAATGGCGTTTCTAATTTACGATACATTGATAAAATTCTCTATGAATGGGGAAAGATTGGAATTCAGACGAAAGAAGATGTATTAAAGAATAAAATGGATCATCGAAAGAAAAAAGAAAGCGAAAAAGCCCCAGAAATTTTTGATTATGATTGGTTTGATGATGATGAATAAAGTGGAATGGATTGGAAAATATTTAGATGAAATTATTCCGAAACCTCGTTGTGAATTACAATATCAAAAAGATTATGAATTGTTAATTGCTGTGATGTTAAGCGCTCAAACTACGGATAAGAGAGTGAATCAGGTTACTTCTGTTATGTTTCAGAAGTATCCTTCTTTGAAAGATTTAAAAAAGGTTTCCTTGAGTGAAATGGAACACTTATTGAAACCTTTAGGTTCTTTTCGTAAAAAGGCGCTTTATACGATAGAAATTGCTCGTTTAATCGATGAAGAGTATGATGGGATTATGCCTGTCAATCGGCAGATTTTAGAGACATTTCCAGGTGTCGGTAGAAAGACGGTCAGTGTAGTTTTAAACGAACTTTTTAATTTACCTGAATTTGCAGTAGATACCCATGTAGAACGGGTTAGTAAAAGACTTCGTTTAGCAAAGGAAGAAGATTCTGTTTTCGAGATTGAAAAAAAATTAAAGCGTAAATTTCCAAAGGAAGAATGGGGAAGAAGACATAAGCAGTTGGTTTTATTTGGTAGATATTATTGTAAAGCGATAAAACCTGAATGTGAAAATTGTAAATTAAAAGAAATATGCAAAAAAGAAACTAGCCGAAGCTAGTTTTTTTATGGCGAAGATGGGTCCGAACCTACTTGTTTGGTTACGACGACGGTCGTCGATGCAGAATAATCTTTACCATTATAAGTTACTGTACAATTTAATGTATATGTGTTTTCTTGTGAGATTATACTTGGATCACATTTTTTGATTGTAGCAGAAATTGGAGAACCATTGTTGTATACTCTAAAATCACTTAAGGAAATCGTCAGAGAATCTTCATTGGATTTAATGACGGTATCTCCTACATATTCAATCGTAATATTTACTTTTTCTTCTTCTTTCAGTGTGTATGTTGCTGGAGAACTTTGCATTCCACTATAATTTTTATATGTTGCTACTACTTTATATGTTCCATATGGAGAAGATAGTTTTGCTGATTGTAATGTAAAGGTGTATGAAGTACTTTCAGTAAAGGTTAAAAGTCTATCTCCTAAGTATACATTGTATCCAAAAGCGCCATATTCTTCTTTTTGTTCTGCACTTACACCATTCCAACGCATTGTTACTTTTCCATTGTCATAACTTACTTTTAAATTGGAAGGAGTACTTAATGGAGCTGCAGGTGCTGTTTCTTTTGGTTCTTGTCCTTTTTTGAAATATTCATAAGTAACGTTCGATGCACCACTACTTGCCGTTTGTGCTGGTCTAGAACCTGATACAATTGGAAGTTTTACGACACTGTTTGGCTGTTTGAAAGAAGTTTTATCCTTTTCAAATACAGCTTCTGCCAAAGCTCTAAATAATTTATCTCTCTGAATGGTAGCAGGTACATTTCTCGATACATAGACAGGATCAATTTTTTGATATCCGTACCACATACCAATGACTGTTTTTGTTGTATATCCTACAACCCAAGAGTCTCCGATTGCATCTGCAGGAAGATGATTGGCTGTAATTGTCTGTTCATCATAGTTGGTCGTTCCTGTTTTGGCAGCGACATTTGGAATGGAAGAGCCACTTAATTGGACATCTTGCAAAATACTTGAAATCATGAAAGCGGTTGCCTCACTCATGGCCCGTTTTTTCTTCGATTTATGTTCTTTGACCTCTCCAGTATCTCTAAATTCAATTTTAGAAACTGTATAAGGTTCATTATAATATCCACCGTTTGAGAAAGCAGCGTAGGCTGCACTCATTTTTAATGGGTTTACTCCATTGAATGCTCCTAAAGCATGAGCTTCATGGATTCTTCCATTTTCAATTTCTGGTTCAATACCTAAATTAGTAACAAATTCAATTATTTTTTTGTTTTCTACTTGTTGGAAAGCTTTTACCGCTGGGATATTTCTAGATAGTGCCAAAGCTCTTCTCATCGACATCGTTCCCATGAAGGAACCATCCCAGTTATTGATAGATTTTCCATTGGAATAAGAATAAGGTTCATCGACAAATGGATAATAAGAACCATCTTTATTATAACCATAAGTAGAAGCGTTATTGTATTCGATTAATGGTCCATAATCGAATAGTGGTTTTGCAGTAGATCCTGGTTGTCGATTCATTTTTTCTGATGCTGCAAAGTTAAATTCTTTTGCTCCTTTTTTATTTCGTCCAGCGCCAATCGCTAAGATTTTACCTGTTTCAGAATCTAAAACAGAGACACCAGATTGTACCACATCATCGACCCAAGCAAAATTTTCTCCGTTCATAATGCTGTTGATTCCATCTTGTTTGGAACGATCTAAATTCGTATAAACTAATAGTGGTGTTGTATAAGGATCTACTCCATATTTACTTTCTAACTCATCGACAACAGTATCGATATATCCTTGATAGGTATGAGCTCCACTGTTTGCTTCATTTGCTTCTGCTACTAATGAACTTACCGGAATCGAATTTGCTAATTTTTCTTCTTCTTCGGTAATGTAACCATGAGTTTTCATTAAGTATAGAACTGTTTTTCTTCTGGCTTCTGCATTTTCAGGATGATCAGTAGGTCGATAGGCATTTGGTGATTTAAACATTCCAGCTAAAATGGATGCTTCTGCTAAATTTAAATCACTGACATGTTTATTGAAGTACGCTAGAGATGCTTCCTCTACACCATATAAATTTCCACCTAAGAAATGGTTATTTACATAAAATTCAATGACTTCTTCTTTCGAGTAATTTTTCTCTAATTTAAATACGGCTAAATAAATATCGGTGAATTTACGAATGATTCCGTTTATACCTCTAGACTCTGTTGAAGTAATTGTATTTTTAATTACTTGCATCGATAAAGTAGAAGCTCCTCCAGCATCACTATTTCCTAATAGTTGTCCAAGGGATGCTTTTAAAAATCGGGGAGCATCGAAACCATTGTGTTGGAAAAATCTAGAGTCTTCAGTAGCAACGATTGCATCTACTAAAACTTGAGGTAGTTCATCGTAAGTTACTCTCTCTCGATTTTCACTTCCTAATTTTACATATTCATTTCCATCTTTATCAAAAAATCTAGAAACTTCAGGTTTTAATAATCGACTTTTTTCAAGCTTTGGCGCTGCTGCAGTAATATAAATTAAGAAAGCGGAAAGTAATGTTACTCCTAAAATTCCTAAAGCTAGAATAACAATTAAAATAATATGGACAATTCGTCTTTTCTTTTTGTCGTTTTTAACTTTATCTAAAATTCTGGCAATTCCCAAAATAATTAGGATACAAACGGCAGTAAATATTGTAATGGCTAGTCCTAAATTGATGTAACATAAAACTAGTAATAAAACAAATGCTATCAAACAGGCAATTTGAAAATTTTTATTGTTACTACGAAATTTCTTTAAATCACTATTTTTATAAATTTTAGTTTTGCTAATATCACTTTTTTTCCCTTTTTTTGTTTTCATTTTATTCCCTCCATTATTTGATCGATTATTTTTAAATAATCAATTCGTGGTCTATATGTATCTTTTAAAATAAATCCTTTTTGTTCAAAATAACGATACGGAATTGATTTTCGTGTATTTTGATCTATAAAAGAAATGAAATCTTCTCCTCGTAATAAATAAGTTTGTCCTAATGTAGTAAATCTTACGATGAGAAAAGAAATCCCTCCTTCATGTATTATATTTCTGATGTGTTCTATTTGATGTGGATGAATGTTACTTAAAGGAAAAGATGTTTTGCTTTTTGTTTCTTTTGCCTCAAAATCAATATATTTCCCTTTATAAATCCCATTATAGTCTGTTGTTGAAGGTTTTTCAAAATAACCTTCTGTAATTAAATTTTTATGATAATCTACTTTGACTAATTTAATTGGAGTTGGTTTTTTATAAATATAGGCTTTTTTTTCTTCTCGATAGTATTCGTTGCTCTCATTTAATTCTTTTTCTAAGTTCATTCCTCTATTTTGATAGAAAATGATGTTGTTTTCTCTTTTTTTAATACCATCTGGATAATTCACTTCACTCACCCTGTTTTCATTATACTATAGAAGTTCTCATTTGGCTATCTTTTTCTTCGTTTCTTTGAAAGAAAAATTTTGACAAGTTCTGTCGAAACTTTAGACAAACGAAAAAAAGTTTCCTATACTGAATATGAGGTGATTATAGTGAATACTTTGGAGACAATTCGAATTTTAAATCAACTTTTGGATCAAATGAGAAGTGCACGAATTTCCTTAGGTGTGATGCGAATAAGGAATTGACAAAACCTTATATTTTTTCTACAATATATAATGTAAGGGATTGGTGATGAAAGATGTATCAAAATAAAATAGCACTTATGCCACAAGATATCTTGGAAAAAGAATTTAAGATTGATACCAGAGGGTATCGCTTGAAGGAAGTAGATCAATTTCTTGACATTG
The DNA here is from genome assembly GCA_947624845.1 of uncultured Bacilli bacterium. Taxonomy (GTDB): domain Bacteria; phylum Bacillota_I; class Bacilli_A; order RF39; family UBA660; genus MGBC119817. Next base: position 2,065 of record CANQMB010000047.1, on the reverse strand, counting down.
TCATTTCAGATTATGAACAATTTTTTAAAATTATTAATAGTCTAGAACAAGAAAAAGCAGATCTTTTAGGCGAAGTGATGAAATTAAAACAGGAACTTCGAAATGCCAAAATGAATGCAGAAATTGTGAAAAATAATGATGCACCAGAAGTTACCAATGTCGATATTATGCGTCGACTTGCGCAACTTGAAAAAATGGTTTATGGAAAAGAATAATACGGAAACAAACGCGGTAATCTTTATGATTATTGAGGAAAGTCCATGCTCACACAACCTGAGATGGTTGTAGTGTTCGTGCTTAGGGAAAAAATAACCTAAGGTAGAGAAATCTAACGGCGGGTCAATTTCTAAGTCATTGATAAGAAAAAGCCCTGAAAGTGCCACAGAGACGAGTCTTTTGGAAACAGAAGAATGAAACGCGGTAAACCCCACGAGTGAGAAACCCAAATTATGGTAGGGGAGCTCTAACGATGGAACTGAACAAAGTTAGGGACCGCTTATGCGGTAGATAGATGTTTGTTGCCTACTTGTAGGAACAGAACATGGCTTATGAAGTATTATTTTTTTATTTTGTTAGATAGTGAGGTGAAGTCTTGAAAGAATTAGGAGAGTATTTGCGTATTACTCGAATAGATAATGGCGTAAGTATCGAAGAAGCTGCTGAAGATTTAGATTTATCTAGTGTTCAATTAGATAATATAGAAAAAGGAAATGTTCGAGCTTTTAAAGATGTTTATGGACTTAAGCAGTATGTTAAGCAATATGCAAAATATTTAGGACTAGACCCAGAGCAAGTAATTGATGAGTTCAATGAATTTTTATTTGAACACACTTCTAAAATTTCTTTGGAAGATATTTTAGAAGCCAAAAAAAGAAGCGAAGAAAAAGAAGAGAAAAAAATTAAATCTCCTTATACTAAGGAGTATAAGAAGAAAATAAATTGGTTTCCTATCCTTTTAGGAATTTTCATTGTTTTATGTATATTTATTGTTGCCTATTTTGTTGTTCGAACGATTACGCAAGTACCGGTTCGTACTGAGGAGTTGAAAGGAGTAGAAGTGTATGAATTTACCAACTAAATTGACTGTTTTGAGATTATTTTTAAGTGCTGTAATTATTGTTTTATTATGTTTTCCATTTTATGCAGTGGGAGTCCAATTTCCCAAATTAATTGTGAGTGGAATTACGATGGATCTTCGTTATTTAATTAGTGGTGTGATTTTTATTGTTGCCTCTTTTACCGATTTTTTGGATGGACATATTGCCCGCAGTAGAAATTTGGTAACTGATACTGGAAAAATGTTAGATGCGATTGCAGATAAAGTTTTAGTAAATCCCATTTTGATTATTTTATCTGCGCAAGGATTTATTCCAGCGATAATTCCAGTTTTAATTATTACGAGAGATATTATTGTCGATGCAATTAAGATGGAAGCGGCAAGCAAAGGAAAAGTTGTTGCAGCTATTAAGAGTGGAAAAATTAAAACAGCATTGATGATGGTAGGACTTGTCCTTATGTTTTTCTATAACTTTCCATTTGAAATAATTAATTTACGTGTTGCTGATTTCTTATTATATTTTGCAGCAATTATGTCTGTAGTGTCAGCTTTTCAATATTTTTCATTAAATAAAGAAATTATTTTTCCAAAGGAAAAAGAAGAAATTGAAGCGGTTCAGTCTTATGAAAATTAAAAATTCCCCAGGGAATTTCTTTTTTTTCCTAAAAATATCTTCCAAAAAATAACAAACAATAGTTCGAAAAAATACTTGCTTTTTTTTTTGAAGTAAGATACAATGAATATATAAGTTATAAATCAAGGAGGATTTTATGGGAAAAACAACAGAAAAAGATAAAGCTCTAGATCAAGTACTTGCTGATATTGAAAAGCAATTTGGAAAAGGGGCAATTATGAAATTAGGGGAAAATACCCATATGAAAGTGGATGTTTGCTCTAGTGGATGTTTGTCTTTAGATATAGCGCTTGGGGTTGGCGGATACCCTAGAGGAAGAATTATTGAAATTTATGGACCTGAATCTAGTGGAAAGACTACTTTTGCTTTACAGG
>CANQMB010000046.1 GCA_947624845.1 uncultured Bacilli bacterium | reverse complement strand
GAGCGGATGAGGAGAATCGAACTCCCGTAGTCAGCTTGGAAGGCTGAGGTTCTACCATTAAACTACATCCGCAATTAGTAGACATTTTTAATTATACTAATAATTTGAAGAAAGTCAATCCTTTTTTTACTTTTTTATAAATTTTGCTACTTTTTAAATTTATAGAAATAAGGTATAATATAAAAATAGGAGATCAATATGAAAAATCAATATATTGTTAAAAAAGATACCACATTATTGAAATATTTGTATGAAATATTAGATTTACCAAAGAAAAAAATTAAACAATATTTAACTCATGGATGCATTTATGTCAATCAAACTCAAACGACTAAATACGATTATCCTTTGAAGAAAAATATGACTATTACGATTCAACAAAATACTAAAGATTTCATTTTTCCTATTCTTTATGAAGATCGCGAACTTATCGTTGTAGAAAAACCAAGTGGTCTTTTAACCGTCGCTTCATTAAAAGAAAAAGAAAATACATTGTATTATATGCTTTCCAATTATGTAAAGAAAAAAGATAAAAATGCAAAAATTTTTATTGTTCATCGTTTAGATAAGGATACAAGTGGTATTATCGTCTTTGCAAAAAATCAAAAAATGAAAGAACAATTACAAAAAAAGTGGGATCAATATGCAAAAGTACGTGAATATAAAGCAATTGTTGAGGGGATTCCCAAGAAAGAGCAAGCCAGATTAGTTCATTATTTAAAAGAGACGACTACACATTTAGTTTATACATCAAAAACAGGAAAAAAAGCGATTACATCTTATCAAGTAGAAAAAACAAAAAAGAATTATAGTTTACTTCGGATATTTATAGAAACGGGTAGAAAAAATCAAATTCGGGTTCAACTTGCCGAAATTGGAAATCCTATTGTTGGAGATCATAAATATAATAAAACAACAACAGCAAAGAGACTCTTTCTTCATGCAACTAGATTAAAATTATTTCATCCAACTATAGGAAAAGTTTTAACGTTTACGAGTCCTCTTCCTAAAGAATTTGAAGTCCTAATGAGGTGAATTGATGAAAAAAATAATACTTTTATTTATAATATTGATTTTATTTTCTGCGTGTACTCAGATTCAAATAGAAAAAAAAGAAAAACCTAAAAAAGAAATAATCTCTTCTGATATTTTTTCTAAATATTATAAGAAAGCAGAACAAAAAATACAAAAAATGTCCTTAGAAGAGAAAGTGGGACAATTATTTTTACCTAGGATGGAAGCAGATTCTGTTGAACAGGAACTTCAATATTTTTCTCCCGCTGGATATGTTTTGTTCGCTAGGGATTTTGAAGGAGAAAATAAAGAATCTATGAAAGAAAAAATTTTAAATCTTCAAGAAAAAAGTAAAATACCATTAATTTTAGCAGTTGATGAAGAAGGCGGTATTGTTACTAGGGTAAGTAGATTTCCAGCATTTCGAGATTCTAAATTTTTATCCAATCAAGAGCTTTATAAAGAGGGTGGGTTTCCTAAAGTTGAAGAATCTGAACAAGAGAAAATTAATTTATTAAAAGAATTGGGATTAAATTTAAATTTAGCTCCTGTTGCGGATTATTCGACGAATAGCGAAGATTATATATATGAGAGAACTTTTGGTCAAAATATAGATTTAACATGTGAATATATTCGTCGTGTTGTTCGATTAAGCAATCAAAATGATTTTGCTACTTCATTAAAACATTTTCCAGGATATGGAAATAATCAAGATACCCATACGGGGATTGCTATTGATAATCGTAGTTATGATACTTTTGAGACACAAGATTATCTGCCTTTTACGGCTGGTATTTTAGAAAAAGTACCGACGATTTTAGTTTCTCACAATATTGTCACTTCAATTGACCCGAACTTTCCGGCTTCTCTTTCTAAAAAAGTTCATCAAGAGTTAATAAAAAAACTAAATTTTACAGGACTTATTATTACTGATGACTTGTCGATGAATGCAATTTTAAATTATACAAAAACTGAAAACAGTGCTGTAGTTGCTGTTCTTGCACTCAATGATTTAATTATTACTTCAAATTTTAAAGAAGATTATATTGCGGTTTTAAAAGCAGTCCAAGAAGAAAAAATTTCGCTAACTTCTTTAGAAGATAGAGTTAAAAAAATATTAGCTTTTAAATACCAATATCATATTGCTTGAAAAAAAATTTAAGAGATATTATAATGTTTAGAAGAGGTGTAGTTTATGAAAAAAGGAATTATTTTATTCATTGTTGTTGCTTTCTTTTTGACAGGTTGTGTCTTAGAAAATAAAAAAGTAACGAATGATGAAAAAAACTTTAAAGAAGAGTATGAAAGTCTCAATGGAAAAAAGAATGGAGATCATGAATATTTAACGATTTCTATTCCTAAAAATAATAAAATGGAATATGTAACAAGTAAAGAAGTTGTTCAAATTTTAAAAAGAAAAACGGGAATTATCTATTTTGGTTTTCCTCAATGTCCATGGTGTCGCAGTATGATATCTACTTTGATTGATTCTTTGGAAGACTCTTCCATTAATAAAATATATTATGCAAATCTTTTAGATGAAAGAGATAGTAAAAAATTAGAAGATGGAGAAATTATTACCGAAAAAGAAGGAAGTCGTTCTTACTATGAGATTCTTGAGATATTAAAAGATGAATTGGGAAGCTACGAAGGGTTAGAAGATGAGAGTATTAAACGTCTTTATTTTCCGACAGTCGTTTTTGTAAAACAAGGAAAAATAGAAAAAGTTCATATTGGGACTTTGGATAGTCAAAAAGATCCTTATAAGGGATTAAATGAAAAACAGAAAAAACAACTAAAAAATATTTTTATAAAGAATATAAAAAAGATAGAAAATATTACTTGTGATAAGAAAAATTCTTGCTAGATACCTAAGGGTATCTTTTTTTGTATAAAAAAATTCTTCCTTTCTCATAATGATAGAGAAAGGAGAAATTTATGGCACGTCACAAAGTAGAAATTGTGAACGTGAATACAGCAGATATTCAAGTATTGAGTAATGAAGAGATGATCGAATTATTTCGAAAGATGCAAGAAGGAGATCCTTTTGCTAGAGAAGATTTGGTGAAGGGAAATTTAAAATTAGTATTATCCATATTAAGAAAATTTCATAATCGAGTAGAAAATATGGATGATTTATTTCAAGTGGGATGTGTGGGTTTATTAAAGGCAATCGATAATTTTGATTTGTCTCATGAAGTGAAATTTTCAACTTATGCAGTTCCCATGATATTAGGAGAAGTTCGAAGATATTTAAGAGATAATTCCAGTATTCGGATTAGTCGATCTCTAAAAGATATTGCCTATAAAGCGTTGAAAATGAAAGAAGAATATGCAGCGAGTGGTCTTAAAGATCCTAGCATCGAAGAAATTAGTGAAAAGTTGGACGTCAGTGTTTTTGATGTCATCAATGCTTTGGATTCATTAAAAGAACCTGTAAGTATGCATGAAGCCATTTATAACGATGGGGGAGATACGATATATCTTTATGATCAAATTGAAGATAAAAAAGTCAATAGTGAAGATATGCAAAATCGTCTGGCCTTAGAAGAGGCGATTGATTCTTTGAACGAGAGAGAACAACATATTTTAGATGAGAGATTTGTGATTGGAAAAACTCAAATGGAAATTGCTTCTGAATTAGCAATTTCTCAAGCTCAAGTTTCTCGCTTAGAAAAATCGGCAATTACAAAGTTGAAGAAAATATTAAAATAGTTTTCATATACTTAAATAGGTGGTAAGATGAGACTTTCTGATTTACAAATGAAAAATATTGTAAGTATTGATAATGGAAAAAATATTGGAAGTATTATCGATGTTCGGATTAATGATCAGGGAATCATCGAGTCTTTAGTCATTGAACAAACCCGACATGGCTTTTCTTTTGGCAGTAGAGAAGGGGAAATGAATATTTATTGGAAAGATATTGCAAAAATTGGAGAAGATGTGATTTTGGTGAAAACACGGATTTAATTCTAAAAAATATTTTAATACATAAATTTTAATAATCATGAAATTAAAAACGAAAAGGAAAAAAAACAAAAAAAAGTTTTTGTTTGAGGTATTAGTATTTGTACTAATAGCTTCTTTTTTGCTTTTACAATTAATTAGTAAAAAAATAAATCCAATTATTTTAAATTATGCTTCTATAGAGACAAAGCGATTTACCACTGCTTTAATTAATTCTTCTATTGATCAAGAAATTATTGAAAAAATTGATGATCAATTATTTACGGTTACAAAAAATAAAGAAGGAGAAATTCAACTTATAGATTTTAATAGTCAAAAGGTCAACCAATTGTTAAATTTAATTTCTAAAAAAATAGAGAATAAAATGATTGATTTAGAAGAAGGAAATATCAAAGATTTAAATGTTTCAAAAGCGCTGAAAGGATACCGGTTTAAAAATTTAAAAAATGGGGTTGTCTGTGAAATCCCCGTGGGTGTTTTGTTTGGAAATTCTCTTTTTGCAAACTTGGGTCCAGTAATTCCGGTAAAACTTTCTTTTTTAGGTGAAGTGATGACCAACTTAAATACAAAAGTCAAAAGTTATGGAGTCAATAATGCATATTTGGAGTTGTATGCACATGTTGAAGTAAGACAAAGAATCACAATGCCAATTACTACTAAAGAACAAAATGTTGTTTTGGAAGTTCCTTTAACTATGAAAATTATTCAAGGGAAAGTTCCCAATTATTTGATGAATACCTTCGATCAAAACTCAAAACTTTATACCTGGAAATAGAAAAATGAAAATGGTATAATAAAAGTAGAGAGAAGGTGTTTTATGAAAAGTATAAAAATCAATAATACAAATTATCAACTAGAAAAAAATATAGACAATTGTTTTAATTTAGATGAACTTTTAGAGAAAGTAACCGAATATTTTGATGATTTTGATTATATTTTTGGCGATTATGCTTATGGAAAATTAAGATTAAAAGGATTTAATGATTCCAATAGCAAAAATTGTCGTCCCATTAATGATATTAGCCATTTAGATGAATATATAAAAAATTATTGTGCTTACCAGGCAAAGTATTTTTTATTAAAAAAAGAAAAATAATGGTTGCAAAAGAAAAAATTTGTGTTAAAATAGTATTATATGAATAATAGTAGGGAGGCTAATAAGTTATGAGCGATAAAAATAAAAGAATGATGTCAATTGTTGCAGCCGATGGTTCTATCGATGAAGTAGAGGTAGTTTTGGCCTTTGAATTTAAAGATAATCAAAAAGAATACGTCATTTATACAAAAAATGAAAAAGATGAAGCTGACAATGTAACTGTATATGTTTCTAATGTTGATCGTTCTACTGGAGAAGCAAAACTTTTAGGAGTAGAAAGTGACGATGAATGGAATCGTATTAAAGATGTGTTACGTGAACTTGCAAAAGCAGAATAGTAATAGTATAGGAGGGTATAATTATGGCAATGAATAGCTTTGAATTGGTCGAACGTGACTACCATCGAACTGTTGTTGATGGTACCATAGAACAATTAGGTTTAAGAGTAATCAAACTATCAAAAGCAACCTATAAGAAAGCGGTCGCAATGTATGATAAGCAAACGAGCAATCCAGATGTTGCAAAGAAAAAAGCAGATAAATTAGGAAAAATATTAAAATTAGTAGATACAGAATATCGGAATATGAATGCTGTTTCTTCAAAACCTGCAAAGCTTGGAAGTCAATTTATTCATCAAGTTTCTAAAAATGAAAAACTATGTCGAGAAATCATGCCAGCAGAGAATATTTCTCATAAAGATAGTTCACAGGTTTCTACGTTTAAAGAAGTTGTACCTGATTCTATTGATGATAAAACACCAAATGTCATTTTAGAGTTTAATCCTGATGAAATTAGAAGACAAGTAAATGAAAGTTTTGAAGAAGCAAAAAGAGAAGAAAAAGGTCCTGAATACTCTTTCGTTGATGATGAAGAAGTTTCAGAAAAAGTATTACCTGGAAGTCGAGAGATAAAACTTAATTTTGCAGATGACATTGATGAAGAAGCTTTAGCACCAAAAGAAAGATCTTCTTTCTTATCTGATTCTGAAATTGTCGAAAATGTAAAAGAAGTAAAAAGAGATGTTTCTATTGCACCAACATCTGATGTAGAAGATTTGATGAAAGAAGTAGAAGAAGAAAAAAGACAAATGGAAGCTATGCAACAAGCTGCTGCTGAAGCTCGTCAGAAAAAACAAATTGCAGCAAAAGAATTAAAGGATATTCAAGCACAAGCATTGATTCGTGCTCAAGAACGTCAAAAGGTATTAAAAGAAGCAGAACAATCAGAAGAGCATAGAAAACAAGCAGAAGATGAGTTCGCTAGAGCAATCGCTGATACCAAAGCAAAATTAATGAAAGAAAAAGCTCAAATCGAAAAAGAAAGAGCACGTTATGAAAAAGAACGGGAAGATGCAACAAATAGTGCACGTGATTTGTTAGAGCAAAAAGCAGATAAAGAATATGAAATTTCTACAATGGATGCAGAAATTCCAGAATATAGAAGACAGACAGAATTTAATAAAAAACAAAGTACAGAGTTATTAGATAAAGCGGTAAAAATTCGTTCTAAAGTAGGACTTACAAATTTACCTTCATCTAATAAAAGTAATTTTAGTGAAGTACCCATGGATGAAGATACAGAAGAAATGACAGAATCTTCTGATATAGATTCTATTTTCCAAGGATCTCCAATGTTTTCATATAAAACTAAAAAAGATGAAAGCAAAAACAAAGCAAAAGCAGCATAAAGAGAACGAGTTGTTCTCTTTTTTTTTGTTTTGACATAAGATTTATTGAGGTGGCAAAATGAAAAATATTATTACTTATTACTATCATTTTGCACATATTTATCTACATTATCATCGTGATATTTATACTTTTGAAAAAGATTCTTTTCTCTATATTTTTAAAAAATTAGATCGTCCCCTAGAAGAGTGTAAACAAATTCAACATCTTTTTTCTGTTTATCCATTTAATTATCATAAAATTATCTTAAATAAAGATCAACAATTTATAACTTTTGTAAATCAAAAGCCATATGTATTATTGCAAATTCCAAAAAAGGACCATTCCTTTTCACTAATTAAAAATATACAAGAAATGGAAATTGTTCCTATAAATAAAGAATTTTCTTTATTAAAAAGAGATGAGTGGAGTCGATTGTGGAGTTTGAAAGTAGATTACATCGAATATCAATTAAAACATGTAAAAGAAAAATATTCATTATTAGTAACGGGAACTCCTTATTTTCTTGGTTTGGCAGAAAATGCCATTACTTATTTTGAAGATACAATTTTGCACGAAAAAAAAGAATGGCAAGACCAATTAGTTCTTTGTCATCTTCGAATTTTAGAAAATATGGATGATATTCAATATTTTGATCCTTTTCAAATTGTTTTAGATCATAAAGCAAGAGATGTGGCAGAGTATTTAAAGACACTTTTTTTTCATTATGATTATCAAAAAGAAGATTTAATGTCTTTCATCTATTCATTTCAGTTTTCAAAATATGGATATCGCCTGTTGTTGGCAAGGCTTTTGTATCCAAGTTATTATTTTGATCTATATGAAAATATCATTTTGGGAATTCAAGAAGAAGACTGTATAAAAGATATTATCATCCGAATAGATTCCTATCAAAAATTTTTAAAGATGATATATGAGATTATTAATCAAAAAGTTGAAATTCCACCAATCGATTGGTTGTAGTGGTTATTCAGCTATATTTCTTACTTCTTTTACTTCTTTAATCTCATTGACAATGATTTGTTCTATTCCATCTTTTAAAGTTGAATCCATCATAGGACAATTTGCACATGCGCCTAAAAGTTTTATGTAGACGATTTGATCTTCATATTTTACAAATTCTAAATTTCCTCCATCACTAATTAAAAAAGGTCTTAACTTATCAATTAGCTGATGTATTTTTATTTCTATATCTTCGTTCATAATTTATCACCAAGCTTATTATATTAAACTTTTCTTTTCGTGTAAAGATAGAATAGTTGGCGAATAGATAAAAATATGGTATAATGTACAAAGAAGGTGATATCATGCCGAAATATCAAGTGGGAGAGATTATTAGCGGTTGTGTAACAGGCATTGAAAGTTATGGTATCTTTGTCAGTTTAGATGAGTATTATAGTGGTTTAATTCATATATCTGAAATTTCAGAAAAATTTGTTAGAAATATTAATGATTATGTAAAAATAGGAGAGACTATTCGCGCAAAAGTATTAGAAATAGATGATGAAGATTGTCATGTAAAACTTAGTATTAAAGGAATGAATTATCGAATTAATCGAAAAAGAAAAACTAAAATTAAAGAGACTGAATTGGGTTTTTCGACTTTGGAAGAGAAGCTAAATGATTGGATTCGTGATAAGTTAGAAGAAATAAATTCGAATTGTGTAAATTAATTTTAAAAAAATCTGGTTTTATATTGACAAAAAAAGGAATAACTGATATATTTAATTCTGTCAACCGATGTATATTTGGGCGATTAGCTCAGTTGGTTAGAGCACCTGCCTTACAAGCAGGGGGTCATAGGTTCGAGTCCTATATCGCCCA
>CANQMB010000045.1 GCA_947624845.1 uncultured Bacilli bacterium | reverse complement strand
TAATAAAAAAATATAAATAGAAAGGGATCAATCAATAAGAAATTAATTAATATTTCTATAAGATTGATTATACGTGAGTTTATGGAAGAACTTTATGAAAAAATAGAAAATTTAAAACAAACTTTAGATGCACAGCCATGGATTCAAGAGATTGAAAAAATTCAAAGGGAAATTTTAAAAGATCCCGTTTTGTTGAGACAAATTCAAATGAAAGAGAAACAAGTTCAAGAAAATTCGATGATACAAGAATACCGTCACTTAGAAAATCAATGTAATTTTTTAATTTTAGAAATCAATCAATACTTAAAAGAAAAATTTCGGGAGGATTTTCATGAAAGTAATTAGTGGAAAATGGAAAGGACAAACGATTTTAGGACTTCCCAATTCTAAAACGAGGCCGACGATGGATCGGGTGAAAGAATCTTTATTTGCCATGATTCAAGAGGATATTCAGGACTCTACGCTTTTAGATTTATTTTCAGGAAGTGGCAATTTGGCTATTGAAGCGTTATCTCAAGGCGCTCGTTTTGCTTATTGCAACGATCGTGATAAAAAAGCAGGTCAGATCATTCGGAAGAATATAGAGAAGTTCTCTTTAGAAGAAGACATTCACTTTTTAAATTTAGATTTTAAAAAATGTTTACAAATTTTGCATGAACAAAAGCAAACTTTTGATATTATTTTTTTAGATCCTCCATATCAAACTCCGTATATTAAAGAATCATTACAGTACATTGATCAATTTCATCTTTTAAATTCAAAAGGAAAAATTATCTGTGAGACTGATCAACTAGAAAAAGTACCAATAAAAAATTGGAATGTCTGGAAAGAAAAAAAGTACGGAGATAAATATATAGTAATTTTAGAAAAAATATGATATAGTAACAATAGGTGATAGTATGAATGAACGGGGTTTTGCAATTTCTACGATTCTTTATGGAATTTTGATTATGGCGATGCTCATTATGACTTTATTAATTGGAACGATGGCCTTTACAAGAAAAAGTAATGTCGATTTAGTAGGCCAAATTGAAGAGGAATTAAACAAATGTGTTCGTTATACCGATGCCAGTTGTAAATGAGTACTAGATGTCTAGTTCTTTTTTTTTGAAAAAAATTAGCAAAAGAAGTTGACAAGTGCTAAAAAGTTGTCATATAATACGTTTAGCACTCATAAATTAAAAGTGCTAGGAGGTCGTTTGATGGAAAATATGCTAACTGAAAGACAAGCGAAAATATTAAAACTCATCGTAGAAGAATATATTCAATCTGTAAAACCAGTTAGTTCCAAATTACTTTGCAAGCGTCTAAAATGTTCATCTGCTACGATTCGTAGTGAAATGGCTAATTTGGAAGAGTTAGGACTGCTTGAAAAAACACATACTTCTAGTGGTCGTGTGCCTAGTGAGCAAGGATATCGGTTTTACGTAGATCATTTGATGGTCTTAAAAAAAATGAATGCGGAAGATATGTTAAATTTACAGTTGATCTTTCAAAATCAACAACTACAACTATCGGATTGTATTCAAAAAAGTCTAGAAGTGATTTCTGACATTACCAATTATGCGACCGTTGTCTTAGGCACGACTTCTCATGAAAATTTGCTAAAACAAATCGATGTCGTTCCACTCAATGAAAATAGTATGATCGTCATTGTGATTACCGATAAAGGTCATGTAGAACATAAGAATATGGTGCTTTCTGATGTCAGTTTGGAAGAAGTAAAAAAGACCGTTGGTTTAATTAATAATTTAATTGTTGGAACTCCAATTGATGAAATCAACAAAAAATTAGAATTTGAAATTAAACCAATTATTGGAAAGTATGTTTCACAACATGAACAAATTTATAATGCTTTCTATCATGTCTTTTCTGATTTTACAAATCCAAATAAAACGAACGTTGTCGGAAAAAGCAAATTTTTAAATCAACCAGAGTTCAGCAGTAATATCGATAAAATTAGACAAGTGATTACGAAATTAGAAGATGAAAATGTTTTAAAAGAAATTCGCGAAGACGATGAAAATAATATTACAATTCTCATTGGAAAAGATAATAACATTGATGAAGATGTCACGGTGATTAAAACAAAATTTAAAACAGCAACAGAAGAAGGAACCATTGCTATTATCGGTCCTAAGAGAATGGAATATGATCGGGTTGTTTCTATGTTAGATTTTATGAAACAAAATATTGAAAAATAAGGAGATGCTATGAAAGAAGAGGAAAAAGTAGAAGAAGTGATCACTACGGAAGAAGAACAAGTACAACCAAAGAAAAAAGCAAAGAAAAACAAAGATCTTCTAGAAGTAGAAAAATTACAACTAGAAAAAAAAGAATTAGAAGAAAAAATTCAGTATGTTCAAGCTGAATTAATCAATTATCGAAAAAGAAAAGAAGAGGAAGTTTCCAATTTATTGAAATATGCAAATCAAGATATCCTCTTAGAAATTATTAAGGTCGTTGATAATTTTGAAAGAGCAATTCAACTAGACGACAACGATTTGACCGATGAATTATCCAAATTCTTAGCAGGTTTTAAAATGATTTATGCTTCTTTGGCGGAGATTTTAAAACAGTTTGGCGTGGAAGAAATTGTTCGAGTAGGAGAAGTTTTCGATCCAAATCAAGAAGAAGCACTTATGACGGATTGTTTGGAAGATCATGCCGACATGGAAGTTTTGGAAGTGTTATTAAAAGGATATAAACTGAAAGATCGTGTAATTCGACCTGCTTCAGTGAAAGTTAATAAAAAATAGAAAAGGAGATTATAAATATGAGTAAAATAATAGGAATTGATTTAGGTACAACCAATAGTTGTGTATCTGTATTGGAAGCTGGGGAAGCAAAAGTAATTCCCAATCCAGAAGGAGGAAGAACGACACCTTCTGTCGTTGCTTTCAAAGGAGACGAAAGAATCGTAGGAGATGCTGCAAAACGTCAAGCAGTTACGAATAAAGATACGATTTCTAGTATCAAACGATTAATGGGTACAAAGAAAAAAGTCGAGGCCAACGGAAAAAAATATACACCAGAAGAAATTTCAGCCATGATTTTATCTTACATGAAAGATTATGCAGAATCTTATTTAGGAGAAAAAGTAGAGAAAGCAGTCATTACCGTTCCCGCATACTTCAATGATGCGGAACGTCAAGCAACAAAGAATGCTGGTAAAATTGCTGGACTTGAAGTAGAACGTATTATTAACGAACCAACAGCAGCAGCTTTGGCTTATGGTCTTGATAAACAAGATAAAGCACAGACCATTTTAGTATACGATTTAGGTGGTGGAACTTTCGATGTATCTATCCTAGAACTTGGAGATGGCGTTGTCGAAGTAAAATCAACCAATGGAAATAACCACTTAGGTGGAGATGATTTCGACGAAAGAATTATTGATTACTTAGTAACCGAATTTAAAAAAGACAATGGGGTTGATCTTTCTAAGGATAAAATGGCAATGCAACGTTTGAAAGAAGTAGCTGAAAAAGCAAAAAAAGATCTATCTGGAGTTACTTCTACTCAAATTTCTGCACCATTTATTACTCAAGGAGAAGATGGAGGACCTCTTCACTTGGATGTGACGCTTACGCGTGCTAAATTTGAAGATTTGATTTCTGATTTAGTAGAATCTACGTTAACACCAGTAAGAAATGCTTTGAAAGATGCGAAAATGAAAAAGGATGATATCGATAAAGTCATCTTTGTCGGAGGATCTACACGAATTCCAATGGTTTACGAACTAATTAAAAAGGAACTTGGAAAAGAACCTTCTCGTGAAGTGAATCCAGATGAAGTTGTCTCTATGGGAGCAGCAATTCAAGGTGGTGTGTTGACTGGAGATGTTAACGATATCGTATTATTAGATGTTACACCACTTTCACTTGGAATAGAAACATTGGGTGGCGTCATGACGACGTTGATTCCAAGAAATACTACAATACCAACTTCAAAATCAGAAGTATTCTCTACCGCTGCAGATAATCAGCCAGCTGTGGATGTTCATGTTCTTCAAGGAGAAAGACCTATGGCTGCTGATAACAAAACTTTGGGAAGATTTCAACTTACCAATATTCCACCAGCACCAAGAGGTGTTCCTCAAATAGAAGTAAAATTTGATATTGATGCGAATGGAATTGTCAATGTTACAGCAAAAGATTTAGGAACGAACAAAGAACAATCCATTACAATTACTTCAAATACAAATTTAACTGATGAAGAAATTGATCGTATGATGAAAGAAGCAGAGGCAAATAAAGAGGCAGATAATAAACGAAAAGAAGAAGCAGAAGTTCGTAACGAAGCCGAACAAATGGTATTCCAAACAGAAAAAGCAATCAAAGATTTAGGAGATAAAGTCACAGACGAAGAAAAACAAGAAGCCGAAGATTTAATTAAGGATTTAAAAGAGGCTCTTGAAAAAGATGATCTTGAAAAAATTAAAGAAGAAAAAGACAAATTACAGGAAAAAGCGATGGCAATGGCTGCAAAAGTTTACGAACAAGCAAGCAAAGAACGTCAAGAAAATGCAGAAGAAGATACAGAAAAAAAGAACGAAAATGATGTTCAAGATGCAGAATATGAAGAGAAATAATTGTAAAAATATTCATTTCTCTTCTTTTCTAGAATGGATAAAGTAGGTGAAATATGGCAACAAAAAGAGATTATTATGAAGTATTGGGAATCGATAAAAATGCAACCGATGCGGAAATAAAAAGCGCCTTTCGGAAATTAGCAAAAAAATATCATCCTGATTTAAATAAAGATGATCCGAATGCAACGGAAAAATTCAAAGAAATTCAAGAAGCCTATGAAGTACTTGGAGATGCAAGCAAAAGAAGTCAATATGATCAGTTTGGACATGCGGGTGTCTCTGGGGCAGGGAATGCTGGCTTTAATGGTTTTGGTGGCGGTTTTTCTGGGTTTGATGGTGCCGATTTTGATTTTGGAGATATTTTCGATAATATTTTTGGTGGCGGTTTTTCTTCTTTCGGAGGCGGAAGAAGTAGCACTCAAAATAGAAAAACCAAAGGAAGCGACTTGTTGATGCATGTAAAATTGTCCTTTGAAGAAGCTGTTTACGGATGTGAAAAAGACTTTGATATCGATGTTGTCGAAGAATGTGATTCCTGTCATGGAAAAGGTGGTTTCGATGAAGAAACTTGTGATACTTGTCATGGAAGCGGAACCATTACGACAGAACAACATACCATTTTAGGATCCTTTTTATCCAAGACGACTTGTCCTGATTGTGGCGGTCGTGGGAAAACGTTTAAAAGAACTTGTACTTCTTGTCGTGGAAAAGGAAAAGTGACCAGAGAAAAGACAATTACAGTCACCATTCCTTCAGGTATTGATACTGGCGACCAACTTCGAGTCGCAGGAAAAGGAAATGCTGGAAGTCATGGGGGAAGTAATGGAGACTTATATTTAGAATTTATGGTTTCCGATCATGAATTTTACAAAAGAGATGGTGATGATATTTATTTAGAGTTACCATTGACGATTACGGAAGCAATTTTAGGTTGTAAAAAAGAAGTACCTACGCTTTATGGAAATATTGATTTATCTGTTCCAGCAGGAACAACAAGTGGAGATAAACAGAGAATTCGAGGAAAAGGAATTGATAATCGAGCTCATCATAGCAAAGGAAATATGTATATTATTATGAAAGTTATTACACCTAAAAAACTATCTAGGGCTCAGAAAAAAATAATCGAGGAATTAAATCGAACAGATTTGTTAGATAAAGAAATCGATCGATTTAATCAATTTACAAAGCGAAATAAATAAAAAGAAGAATTTTAAAGTATAAAAAATTCTTTTTTTTTGTCATATTTTTTTGGCAATGTTATAATAAAATTAAATTTACAGAAAGGAAACAGGTTATGACAAAGGGAGATATTTATACGAAAGAAATTTTGACAAGAATTTTAGAAGAGGGATGTTTGGATCAGGATCCTAGACCTCATTATTCAGATGGAACAGCCGCTCATACACTCAGTGTAAACCACGGAATGTGCACTTATGATTTAACGAAAAATGAAAGTCCATTGATTACGCTTCGGCCAATTGCAATTAAAAGCAGTATTGGAGAATTATTATGGATTTATCAAGATCAATCGAATGATTTAAATCTTCTTCGTGACAAATATCATGTCACTTGGTGGGATGAATGGGATATTGGAAATCGGACGATCGGTAGTGTTTATGGTGAAACTATTCGCAGACATCATTTGGTTGAAAATCTACTGAAAGGAATGGAAGAAAATCCGGATGGCCGACGCCATATTATCAATCTTTGGCAAGAAGATGACTTTTTAGAACCTCATGGATTAAAACCTTGTGCTTTTTTAACTGAATGGAATATTCGTCATGGAAAAGATGGCATCGACTATTTAGATATGTGCCTTACTCAAAGATCGAGTGATTTTGCGACTGCTGGCTGCATTAATCAAGTGCAATATTTAGTGTTTCAACACATGATTGCAAGACATCTTGGTTTAGTTCCAGGACGATTTACTTGGTTCTATAATAATATTCAAATTTATGATCGTCATATGGAGCAAGCAAAAGAATTAATTAAAAGAGAAGGGGTTGATTGTCAACCGACTATTGAATTAAATCCAGAAAAGACAAATTTTTATGATTTTACCCCAGAGGATGTAACCATTCATGATTATCCAAAAAAGTTAATCAAGACCAAAAATCCGCAATTAAAATTTGATTTAGGCATTTAAAAAGTACTGATAATTTCAGTACTTTTTTAATATATTATTGTATGTAAGATTCGCTCTGTATTTTTAAAGTTGAATTTGGCAATTTCCTTTAGTTTTTCTTCTCCATATTTTTCAACCACTTCTTCTCCAATTTTGTCTACTTCACGACCGGCACCTTTTACTAATGGTAAATGAAGTTGATCACATAATTTATCAAATTCCATTAAAAATATATAGCGACTGATAACTGAAGCACAGGCAACGGCTAAATTTTTATCTTCTGCTTTCGTCATAAATGTGATTCCTCTTTGAATTTGAGGAATTTCTTTTAAATATTCATAATATCTATTTTCTCTTGCAAATTCATCAACGATAATATAATCGAACTTTGGTTTTTCCTCCGTGATCAATTGATATAAGACCCGATTGTGAAGAATGGCTTTGATTTTATTCATATTGATGTCTTTATTATATTTTTCATTATATTCTAGGTTACTTAGGATCACACTTCGATAAGTGATTTTTTTTCCAATTTCTTTGGCTATTTTTTTAATTTTTTCGTCGTCTAATTTTTTGGAATCTTTAATTCCTAGAGATTCTAAATAAGGAATATCATCTTTTTTTACATAGGCTGCGGTAACGACAATAGGGCCGAAGTAATCACCAGTTCCCACTTCGTCACTACCAACGGAAGAGCATTGATAATATTGTTTCCAGTCTGCTTCTTTTTCATCATTTAACGATTGTCCATCCATTTCTTTCCACATAGTGGCATCTACATCGGCACTGGTTCCTTGAAACATGACTTTTCCAGAAGTATACATCGTAATCACTGTATCTTCATCTTGGGCTTGAAAAACCACATAAGGAATGGTTTTATCTCTTTTTTTGTCGGCATAATACTTTATCATTTTTTCTTTGGTTTCATCGCTTACTTTGATCACTATATTCATATTTCCAATCTCCTTTATCTATTTTTATTATAGCATGTTTCTACCACTTGCACTATAAAATATTTTTTACTTAATATAGCAATTTTTAAAAAAGTGGGGTATACTATTTATGACATCAGAAAGGTGGAACTCTCATATGAATTTATTCGATATAATTATTGTACTATTCATCTTACTGTCCGGTATTGTCGGATTAAAACGTGGTGTATTAAAAGAGTTAGTCATGGTCATTGGTGTTATTTTGGTTTATACTTTGGCTTTTTCTTTGAAGGGGCCGGTTGCCAATATACTCATTCGTTTTTGTCCATTTTTTCAATTTTTTGGACATTTCAAGGGACTTACCGTTTTAAATATTTTATTTTATCAAATTCTTGCGTTTTTACTTCTTGCTTTTCTTTTTCTGTTCCTTTTTAAAGTGATTTTAAAAGTGACAGGTCTTCTTCAAAAAATTATTGATTTGACACTTATTTTAACTTTACCATCTAAAATATTAGGATTTTTTGTAGGCATTCTTTCTGGATATCTTTATGTCTTTCTTTTACTAATTATTTTATCTGTTCCATTGAGTAGTCTATCTGCTTATACGAATTCTCATCTTGTGAATCGAATTATGCAAGATACTCCAGTTTTATCAGACTTTTTAGGAGGTTTTAAAGATTCGGTTTCCGATATTTACAGACTCAGTGATCAAATAAAAGAAGAAGATGCAAACAAAAATCAATTAAATTTAGATATCATGAACAGTTTATTAAAGCATGAAGTAGTCTCTAGTAAAGATATGATTGACCTTATGGATCATAGTGATAAACTCGATCATATACGAGGATTAGAAAATTTAATATACAAATATCAATAAGGAGGATATTTATGTTAAAATATATTGAAGATGAAGAGAATTTTAAGGAAGAAATTAAGAAAGGAAAAGTACTTGTCGATTTTTTTGCCACTTGGTGTGGCCCTTGCAAAATGTTGAG
>CANQMB010000044.1 GCA_947624845.1 uncultured Bacilli bacterium | reverse complement strand
TATTTTCAAGACCATAAAGTAACTACCTTTATGTCTTTCTTTTTTTATGTTTTTTATGTCAAATTTTACAAAAAAAAGTAAGTAATCCTTACTTTATTGATAATTTTCAGCTTTGACTTCCATATAACTTTTTGGATGAGCACATACTGGGCATACTTCTAAAGCATCTTTGCCAATATATACATGTCCACAATTACGGCAAATCCACATTTTATCTCCATCTTTATGGAATACTTTATCATCCTTTACATTTTGAAGTAAAGTAAGATATCTTTCTTCATGTTCTTTTTCAATTTTTCCTACTTCTTCAAATAAATAAGCGAGACGATCAAATCCTTCTTCCTTTGCTACTTCTGCAAATTCTTTATACATTTCAGTCCATTCGTAGTTTTCTCCACTAGCGGCATCTTCCAAGTTTACAAGAGTTTCAGGAACAGCCCCTCCATGTAATTCTTTAAACCAAAGTTTCGCATGCTCTTTTTCATTATTTGCTGTTTCTTCAAAAATAGCAGCGATTTGTTCATAACCATCCTTTTTAGCACGAGAAGCATAATAAGTATACTTATTTCTTGCCTGACTTTCTCCTGCAAAAGCAGTCATTAAATTTTGTTCTGTTTTACTTCCTTTTAATTCCATTTCTAATACCTTCTTTCTTCAATTTATTTTACTTTTAATTTAAATTCTTGTCAACCAGTACTGTTATAAACTTCCGTAGATCCTACTGTACAAGTAGATGTACTTTCATCCCCTTTACAAGTTGCTGTTTCAGAAGAAACGGTACAATTTACTGTATAACTATAAGTATAATCAAATTTATCTTTAGAACCCGTTCTTGTAACCGCAACAGAACCAGCAGTGCATTTATCTTTCGTATCTGTATATGCTTTTAACAAATTAGCACTGATTAGAGTTGACATTTGAACAGTTTTTGTCCCTGTTGCTGTACTACTTCCCCATAAATCCTCTTGGTTTTGATCAACATAAAGTTTACAACTAGCAACCATTGACTGACCAAAAGAGGCAATTTTTTTATACTTATTCGTTTGTTGCAATTTCGTAACAGACGGAAAAGCAACAATCAACAATACACCCATAATAGCAATTACAACAATTAATTCTACTAACGTAAAACCTTTATTTTTCATAGCCCACCTCTATTTTATTATATCAAAAATTAAAAAAAAGAAAATATTTTCTTTCTATATTATCACACACTTTACGACTGATTTTGCATAAACTATGGTAGGTGATTATCATGAGATTTAGAAATCCTAGACACCCCTTTTATTGCATGTGCAATTGTTGCAAACAAAAAAGAAGAAACAGTCTCTTCTATTTAATTTTAATGTTAATAACCTTAGTCATCATATTTTATCAATCGCTATTACTAATTTTTGTTACAACTCGATTAAATGCTATCATCTTATTTGGATTATTTCTTTTCATCAGTTTTTTGGTGATACTTGTCTTGTTTTAACAAAAAATCTCGACTTTTATCTAAATAGACAACAAAATCATAAATTTTACTATATTGATTGTAAGAATTTCTTCCTAAAGTAATTTTTTCTGGAATTGCTATGAGTGTAAAGAACAAAAGTTCTTCTTCTTTAGTAAAAGGATATTTATGCTTATAAATTTGATAGAGGCTAATCATATCTAAATCTTGATATTCTTTTTTAAAAAAATATAAAAAATCATAAATTGGAAAATCTCTTCTCGCATTATCCCAACTAATAAAATAAGAATTTTCCCCTTCTAAAAAATGAGTCGTTTCCACTCGATTATGCAAAAATGCATAGCGGACGTTCTTTTTTTCTTTTACTTCCTGATACCATTCTTCTAAAGTATTTTTGGCATAATTTAAAGCCAAATAAATAGGACTACTGTTTAAAATAAGCATATATTCTGATGGAGACATATATACTTTCTTTTCAATTACATCTTGTAAATTTTGATAGTAAGAATATAAGTAATCAATCTGTTGATATATACTTTCATAAATCTTTTTTTTATCATCTAAAGAAAACTCTTTATAGAAACTTGTCTTATTATGTAAAAGACTTAATATATACATCATATTGACTGCTTTTTCACTTTTTTCTTGATGAATCTCTTCAATAAAAGGATAAATTTCAAACAATTCATCCTTTTCTGAATTTCTAGATTTTAAAATATAGGGAAAATCTTTACTATCTAAAAAATAATACAGATCTTTTGGATTTCTTTTTCTTTCTTTTAAGACAATTTTTTCTTGATCTAATGTTAAAATACACACTTTATTTTGATAAGTATACTCTTTTACATGAAACCCATATTTATGATTGATATCTTTTATTTTAATCATGATTGATGACATTTGTCGTTGGAATAATTATTTTACTTCCCAACTCTATTTGAGATAAATCATTATACTCCGCTAATTGTTCTTTTGATATATTATAACGATCTAAAACACTTGCAAGTGAGTCATTTTTTCTCATAATATAGACAGTATATGCTTTATAAGTTTCTTCCGCATCATTAAAAACTCTAAAAATAGATTGAATATTACTTTTCTCTTCTTCTTTCATAACAGACTTTTCTTCCTCTTCTATCTCTTCAATTGCAGACTCTGTTACATTTTCTTCCTCTTCTATCTCTTCAACTACAGATTCTGTTACATTTTCTTTCTCTTTTGACTCATTTTCTTCAGAATCAATTTTTTCTGGAATAATTTCAACTTCTTTCAAAACCTCTGGAGTATCTTCTTCCTTTTCTTCTGTAGTTAAAATAACTTCTTCTACTCCTTCAATTAAAACATCTATTTTCACTTTTAAAATTTCCTCATCTAAAATTTCATAAGAAAAATCATCAATATCAATTTTAGCTGTATCCAAATCAAAAGTTTCTGAAAGCGCAATTTCTACAGGAAGTTTATAAGTAAAATCTTCTTCAATGGTGCTTGCCTCTGTCATTTTATATCGCCCATGAATAATGAACTCTCCTTCAACATCATTTTTTGATAAAAAACTTAATGTATGATCCAAAGAGATTGCAGTAATTTCTCCTATCATCGTAGGAAAAAGAATTTCTTTATCAAAAGAAACTATTTTTTTCATTCAATCGCTTCCTTTCATTTAATGATATGAAAAAAAAGTAAGTTTATGCTTACTCTTTATACTTCTTGATAATTTTTCAATTTTTTCTTAAATAAGACTTGGAAAATCTCTTGATAATTGGAAACAAAATAGAAAGTTAAATCTTTTTTAATATCTTCTGGAATCTCATCTAAGTCATTTTCATTTTCTTTTGGTAAGAAAATCGTCGTAATGCCAGCTCTATGAGCACCAATTATTTTTTCTCGAAGTCCTCCAATGGCCAATACTTTTCCTGTTAATGTCACTTCTCCTGTCATGGCAATTTTAGTATCTACCGGAATTTTAGTCAGAAGACTAACCAAAGAAGTCACAATGGTAATTCCAGCGGAAGGTCCTTCTTTATTTACAGCCCCTTCTGGAACGTGAATATGAATATCTTTTTTTTCTAAAATAGAAGGAGAAATAGAAAATCGATTCATATTGGCTTTAATGTAACTAAAAGCGATATGGAAAGACTCCTGCATCACTTCTCCTAGAGAACCAGTTAAAATTAATTGTCCAGTTCCTTTATAATAAGTAGCTTCCATCGGTAAGATATCTCCACCAAATGGTGTATAGGCCAAACCGTTGACAACTCCTACCAATTTTTTTTCTTCTTTTTCTTGGTAGCGATATTTTTTCTTTCCCAACAATTTAGAAATTAATTCATCATCTACTTGGAAAGATGCAACCGAAGAGTCCGTCAACAATGATTTGACAATCTTTCGAAGAAGAGAAGCAATGACTCTTTCTAATTCTCGTACTCCTGCTTCTTTCGTATAGTGACGAATCAAAGTTAAGATAGAATCTTCTTTAAATTGAACATTAATTTCTGTTAAACCATGCTCTTCCAACTGTCTCGGAATTAAATAATTTTTCGCAATATCTAATTTTTCATATTCTGTATAACTAGAAACATGAATAATTTCAAGACGATCTTGTAATTCTAAAGGAATCTGATCCACATAATTTGCAGTTGCTATAAACATCACTTTCGATAAATCAAATTCTTCTTCGATATAATGATCCGAAAATTTACTGTTTTGTTCTGGATCGAGCACTTCCAATAGACAGCTTGCGGGATCTCCTTTAATATCTTTTCGCATCTTATCAATTTCATCAATAATAAACACGGGATTGGTAGTTCCTGCTTTTCGAATTCCTTGAATAATTCTTCCAGGATTTGCCCCAATATAAGTTCTTCGATGACCCACAATTTCAGCTTCATCATTGATTCCACCAACACTAATCTTAGTCGCTTTTCGATTCAAACTTTTTGCAATCGATAATGCCAAAGATGTTTTTCCAACACCAGGAGGTCCAACCAAACAAATAATGGGACTACGCAAATTATTCGTATTTTGTTTTACTGCTAAATATTCTAAAATTCTTTCTTTTACATCTTTTAAGGCATAATGAGTAGAATCTAAAATTCTCTTAACTTCCTTTAAATCGGAAGTATCTTTCGTATAATGACACCATGGAAGATTGAGCATCCAGTCCAAATACTCCCTAACAATACCTACCTCTGGAGAAGAAGATGGGGTTGCTTCATATCTTTTAATTTCTCGTTTAATTCTTTCTTTTATTTTAGGATTACATTTTAATGTCGACAATTTTTTCTTTAAAATTTCTGCCTCATCTTCTTTGGAATTTACATCCCCTAATTCTTTTTGAATAATTCTTATTTTTTCACGTAAAATAAATTCTTTTTGATTTTGATTTAATTCTTTTTCTACCTCTTGTTCTATTTTTTCTTCTAACTCTAAAATTTTCAAATCTTCACTCATATCTTCAATGAGCATACGAACTCGATTCGTAGGATCGATCTCTGTAATATATTTTTTCTTTTTTTCATAATCAAAAGGTAAAAAACTCGCAACTAAATCAGTTAAATCATCCAATGTATCTACTAAATCTAATTGATTTAAAATAGCATTTCCAACATAAGGCGCTTTATGAATATACTTATTTAGTGCTTTAATTAAAATATTTTTATAGGATTCTTCATCCTTGATTAATGGGGGTTGTAAATAAGTAACTTCAGCTTCATAAAAATATTCTTCTTCAAAATATTTTTCAATTTGTACTCGTTGTAAGCCATAAAGCAATATTCTAGTTTTCCCATTTGGCACATCCATTTTCATCTTTAAAAGTGCCACTACCCCAATTCTTGGAAGTTCTGTGATATCTAAATTTTCACCTTTAGGAGTAATGGGATTTACAATTAAAAGTTTTTTTTCAGGGGTTGCTTCCGTTAAAGAAATAACTTGTTTATCTTGAAAACTATCACTTTCTAAGCGTACTTCACAATTAGGAAACAAAGCGATGTCATTGATTAACAGTACGGCATATTTTTCTCTTATCATCGACAAATCTCCTCCTGTTCAAAATACTCTTTCTATTATAGCTAGTTTTTATGATTTTTCAAGTAAACTTCTAAAAAAATTTAAACTATTTTTTGGTAAAAAAAAGAATGACTTTAAAAATCATTCTATTTGTTATATTCTTTTAAGCATTCAATCGTTTTTCTCATTTGTAAATCATATTGAATCATATCAATTCCACCAAACTGATTCAATAATTCTTCTTTTGGCATTTGATATTTTTCTGCCAAGTTTTCAGCTTCTTTGGAAGCTTCTTCTTCAGTTACTTCAATTTTTTCTAAAGACATTACTTCTTCTAACATAAGACGATATAATACATTTTGATAAGCTTCTTTTTCAAGTTGATTTCTTAAATCTTTTTCATTCGTCTGTGTAAATTGATAATAAACATCTAAAGAAATTCCCTGCATTTGCATTTGACTAGCAAAACGATTCAATAGACGATCTGTTTCTTCATCGACCATTTCTTGAGGAATATCTACATCTACGTTTTTAGATACTTCTTCTAAAATACGATCTACATATTTATTTTCAGCATCCATTTCTTTTTGCGCTTTAATATTCTTCTTAATTTCTTCTCTTAATTTTTCTTCAGAGTCAATTCCTTCCATTCCAAGATCTAAGAAAAAATCTTCATCCATTTCTCTTTTTATTTTCTCTTTAACTTCATTTACTTTTACTTTAAATGTAGCTTCTTTTCCTTTTAAATCTTCTGCATTATAGTCTTCAGGGAAAACAACTTTAATCTCTTTTTCTTCCTCTTTTTTCATTCCAATAATTTGTTCTTCAAATCCAGGAATAAAAGTATGACTACCGATTTCTAATGAATAGTTTTCTCCTTTTCCACCATCGAAAGCAACTCCATCAACAAAACCTTCAAAATCAATTACAGCAATATCTCCATCGGCAACTTTTCCATCTTTCAATGCAATTTCCGTATATTTTTCTAGCACATGAGAAAGTTCATGATCAACTTCTTCTTTGCTTACTTGAACTTTTTCTGGTTTTATAGATAATCCTTTGTATTTCTTTACTTTAACCTCTGGTTTTGTAATGATTTTAAAAATATATTCTACCCCTTTTTCATCTAGAGATTTCAAATCAACACTAGGTTGTACTACAGGTACTAATTGAGATTCTGCAATTGCTTTTTCATAAGCTTTTTGTAATAAATTTTCAGCTCCATCTAAGTACAAAGACTCTTTTCCATAATGCTTTTCATATATATCCCTTGGGACTTTTCCTTTTCTAAATCCATCCACTTTGGCTTCTTTTTGACGTTTTTTAAAAGCATCATCTAACGCTTTTTCCCAAACTTCTCCATCCATTTTAATTGTAATTTCATGAATGTTTTTATTTTTTTCACTTTTAACTTGTTTTTTTTCTTCTGTTTTTGGCGCTTCTTTTGTTTTTGCCATATAAATCCCTCCAATGTCTTATATTATATCGCATAAAATAAAAATCTACAATAATTTCTTAAGAAAACTTTACACCTTTAAACGAAATTGAAAAGTCAAAGAAAAATAAGTTGCAGGATAACTTTTTTGAAATCCTTCAGAAAGTAAAATATACATTCCCGTCATTCTCTTTGTCGAATGAGCCTTAATATTTTTTAAACTTTGATGAAAAAAGAAATCTTTTCCTTCAGATTTTTGCCATTTCCCAATAGGAGTCCACTGATCTTTTGGAAATTTTAAAAATAGGAGATGATGATAAAAATAATATTCATAACTTTTTTCTACTGAAAGATTGGTTTCCAAATACGAAGTTTTGGGAGAAGTGATTAAATCTTTCATTATATATTCAGGAAAATTTTCAATTTTTGTTCTTTTTAAATGATATTTTTGATTATAAAAATCTAGATAATAGCGATCTAAAGATTGAATCCCAGAATATCCTTTCTTTTTTAAAGAAGTATCTAAAGAGCTATCACAATACGATGACGTAGGTGAAATTAAACTCTTTAATGCTTTATTTTTAGTTCGAAATAAATAATTATTTTCCTCCTGTAAAAGATTTTTTTCGATCTTGAAAGACTGATTTACATAATGATAAGTTTGAGAAGAACGATTCTTTATTTGAATGGTAACTCGAATTTTATTTTCAATATTAAAATCTTTGAGTACGGAAAAAATATCAGGTTTTAATAAAATCTCTTTTTCATGATATCCTTCAGGAATCGTAAAAGAAACAATTAACGATGTTAATTTATTTTCAAAATCCATAATTGGAAAAATCTCTTCTTTTACATTTTTAGCAAAAACTGAACTTGGAAAGAAAAAAAGAAGAAGAAAAAAGAAAGAAATCTTTTTCATAGTACTCACCGATTCTATTGTAAAAGAACAAACGAAAAAATTTTGTCGAAAAAAAAACACCAAAGGTGCTTTTATTTACAAGTGTATCCTACATCCTGAATAGATTTTTTAACGGCTTTATAACTATTATCAGAATTACTAAATCCTAAACTTTCTTTTTCCTCTTTTGTTAATTTTTCAAAATTTGTATGAATATTTACAAGAATTTGATTTTCTTTGATTTTTGTGTTTACTTGAATCCCCTGTTCTTCAAATTTTGAAAATTGTTCTTTTAAACTTGTTTCAATTTGTTCCATATAAGATTGATAACTATCATCTAAATCTACAGTCATATCCATATTCATTTTATAGGCTGTATCATTTTTAAACTCCACAGTCATATCAATTTTATTTTTCATACCCGTCTGTTCTTCTATATTAGAACAACTTAAAACTTTATCCGTACTTTTTTTCTCTGCTGCTTCCTCTTTTTTACTATTACATCCGGTCAATAAAATAGTTCCTAAAAAGATAATTCCTACAACCCTCACTAAGTTTTTCATATTTTCCTCCTCAACTTAACTATAAAATAGTTTATGAAAAAAAGCAATGAAAAAGTATAGCTAAAAAATACTTGCATTTTTAATTTTTTTATAGTATTTTAATATTGTTCTCAAAAAAATGCGTTTTGGGGTTGCCAAAACATAGAATTTATTGTAGAATGTAGGAGAACTCAGTTATTTTGTGGGCCTGTAGCTCAGTTGGTTAGAGCACACGCTTGATAAGCGTGGGGTCACAGGTTCAAGTCCTGTCAGGCCCACCATTTTTGTGCCTCAATAGCTCAGTTGGTTAGAGCACTTGACTGTTAATCAAGGGGTCCTAGGTTCAAGTC
>CANQMB010000043.1 GCA_947624845.1 uncultured Bacilli bacterium | reverse complement strand
GAAGCGGTTACTAAAATGTTAAATGGGGTCTTAGATAGTATTTATCATAGTGAGGATTATAATGAATGATCGCTATATTAGTGTAACGAGTTTAACTCGCTATATTAAGTATAAAATTGATCAAGATATCCATTTACAAGAGGTTTATTTAAAAGGAGAAATTTCTAATTTTAAAGCCCATTCTAGAGGACATTTCTATTTTACTTTAAAAGATGAAACGAGTAGAATTAATGCGATTATGTTCTCCTCTGCTGCATCGAAACTTCCCTTTTTACCGAAAGATGGAATGAAAGTTTTAATTACTGGAAAAGTGAGTGTCTATGAAACAACAGGAGCTTATCAAATTTATGTAAATGAAATGCTGGAAGATGGGATTGGAAATTTATATATCGCTTTTGAGCAATTAAAAAAGAAATTGGAAAAGGAAGGACTGTTTCGAAAAGATCATAAAAAAGAACTTCCTAAAATTCCAGAAAAAATAGGAATTATTACCGCTCCTACAGGTGCTGCAATCCGAGATATTATCTCAACTATTTCTAGACGTTGGCCGTATGTAAAAACGTATCTTTATCCTGCTTTAGTTCAAGGAGAAGATGCCAAAGAAGATATTGTTCGGCAAATTCAAAGAGCAGATCGGGCAGGACTAGATGTTCTAATTGTCGGCCGAGGCGGAGGCTCTATTGAAGATTTATGGAGTTTTAACGAAGAATGTGTCGCTCGTGCGATTTATGAGGCAGAAACGCCAATTATCAGTGCTGTAGGTCATGAAGTAGATTTTACGATTGCCGATTTTGTAGCCGATGTTCGAGCACCGACACCAACAGGTGCTGCCGAAATTGCCGTCCCTCAAAAAGAAGATGTTAAAAATTATTTAGTTCAATTAAAAATTAGAAATCAAAAAGTAATCAATCATCTATTTAGTATTCGTAATCAGCAATTAATAGAAATTACAAATAAATACATTTTTAAAAATCCATTAATGATCTATCAACCAAAAGAACAAAATTTTACCTATCTATTAGATCGATTAAAAAGTTCTTCTTTGAATTTACTGCAAACAAAAGAAAAGAAGTGGACGATGTTACAATCGAGTGTTATTTTCAAGGATCCTTTTAAAATATTAGATAAAAAAAGGAATACTTATTTACAAACATTAGCAA
Source organism: uncultured Bacilli bacterium (assembly GCA_947624845.1). Taxonomy (GTDB): domain Bacteria; phylum Bacillota_I; class Bacilli_A; order RF39; family UBA660; genus MGBC119817. The sequence goes on along the minus strand of CANQMB010000043.1, from coordinate 7,681 downwards.
AACTAGAACCATTAAGTCCAATTTTAACTTTACAGAGAGGTTACTCCATTGTCAAAAAGAAAGGAAAAACCGTTCAATATCGAAAAGAAGTAAAGAAAAACGATCAATTAGAGGTTGTTTTACAAGATGGTAGTATTGATGTTATTGTAAATTCTTAGAACAAAATTTATGAAAAGGAAAGGATAATATATGGAAAAAGAAAAAAAAGAAAAAAGTTTTGAAGATAACTTAGAAGAATTAGGACAAATCGTCACAAAATTAGAAGCCGGCGATATTCCTTTAGACGATGCAATCAAAGAATTTGAACGAGCAATGCAACTTGCAAAAACTTGTGATGGAAAATTAAAAAACGCAGAAAAAGCCATTCACAAATTGGTCGATGAAACCGATACCGTAAAAGACTTTGAAGTAGAAGAATAAGTCTTTTTTTTTGGAAATTTTTATAACTTGTAATTTGTTATAATTCGCTCATACTATAAATGTAGTATATGTTTTTAAAAGGAGATGATTTTTATGAATTTTAAAAACAAACTACGCATATTTGTTGCCTTTCTTTTATTTAGTTTACCACTAAATGTCTTTGCTTATTCAGAATATGTAATTCCAGGAGGAGAAACGGTAGGAATCGAAGTAAATTCTAAAGGTGTATTGGTTGTTGGCTTTTATAAAATTGAGGATGCTTATATTGGAAAAGATGCTGGTTTTGAGATCGGTGATAAAATTTTAAAGATTGATGGAAAAGAAATTGAGGATATTGAATCGATGGTAAAACAAATAGACGAAAGTAAGAATAAAGAAGTGTTGTTTACCATAGAACGAGGAAATACAACAAAAGAAATTCGCTTTTCTCTAAAAAAAGATGAAAATCAGATTTATAAGACAGGACTTTATGTAAAAGATAAAATCAATGGTGTAGGAACCATGACTTATATTGATCCCAAAACTCGAATCTTTGGTGCGTTAGGTCATGAAATTATTGAAAAGACAACAGCCTTAAAATTTGAAATCAAAGATGGAACCATATACGATGCTACCGTAACAGGAATTGTAAAAAGTGGCGATAATCAAGCCGGAGAAAAAAATGCAACCTATGATCGAAGTGAAGTTTATGGAACGATTGAAGAAAATGAAATTTCAGGAATTTTTGGAAATTACGAAGATCCCATCCCAGAGACAAAAGAGTTAAAAGTTGCAGATTCCAGTGAAGTTCATACGGGAGAAGCGATGATTCGAACTGTCATCAATGGGAAAAAAGTAGAAGAATATCAAATCAGTATTTTAAAATTAGATGATCATAGTGAAACAAAGAATATTTTATTTGAAATTACGGATCCAAAATTAATTGAAAAAACAGGAGGCGTGATTCAAGGAATGAGTGGTTCTCCGATTATCCAGGATAATCAAATTGTCGGTGCCGTTACCCACGTAATTGTAAATGACAGTACAAAAGGTTATGGAATTTTTATTACGACAATGTTAAAAGAAGGCGAGGATTAGAAGTGCAATGCACTTCTTTTTATAAATGAGATCCTCTGAGTATTTTTTGATTAAAAATGTTCATATTAATAATGGTGAAAAATATGAATATAAAACAAGTATTAGAAATTATTCCAAGTAGTCTAGGTTCCTTGCTTACTTTGTTTTTAATTACACGTCTTTTAGGGAAAAAACAGGTCTCACAACTTAGTTTGTTTGATTATGTAATTGGTATTTCCATTGGAAACTTTTCTGCGGAGATGATTATTAACAGAGACGTTCAATATATCAATGGAATTATGGCCATTCTCGTTTTCGGTTTTGTTGCCTATCTTGTAAATTTACTATCGATGAAAAGTATATGGATTCGGCGATGGGTGATGGGATGTCCAACAATTATTATAGAGGATGGAAAAATAATTGAAAAAAATATGAAAAAGGTCAACATGGATATCAATGATCTCTTAGAATTATGTCGTACAGCAGGATATTTTCATATAGAAGAAATTGCCTATGCCATTCTAGAAGCCAGTGGACAATTAAGTGTTTTACCAAAGACAAAATATAAACCAGTAACTCAACAAGATATGCATATTTCAAATACAAAAGAAAGTTTGGATTGCAATGTGATCATCGATGGAAAATACATGCCGCATCATATTAAAAATGCAAATAAGAATCGGATGTGGGTAGAAAAAGAATTAAAAAAACAAGGGTATTCCAATGCTGAGATGATATTATTGGGGATTATCCACGATAACAAACTCATCTTATTTCCAAAAAACAATCAATCATCCATAGATGTATTAGAATAATTGAATTTTAAAAAAAGCTATGTTATAATAGAAAACTTAAGAAAGCAAATAGGTGATGAAAGTGAAAATTTGGGCTAAAGTAAAATTGAAAGATTACGACCGAGACATTGATATTATGAGCAATTCAATGGCGAATTACCTCTGCAAAGGACCTTTAATGGAAGTATTAAATAAGTATGGGCTAAGAATTGAAGATAAAAGGGCCATTGAAGAGTATACTACAAGTCGAATTGCAGGATTATTGACGTTGTATATGGCAAAAGATCAAAGAAGAATTAAAGATATTATCAATCGTTATTACCGAGAAGATAATTATAAAAGAGTTATGCCAGAAATTGAGGGATATATTGATACAAATAAAAATTAAAGTAGGAGAGTACTTTAATTTTTTTACATATATATAATAACGCTTACAATACTAGCAATCATTGCAAGAAGCATCACTATTGCAACAATTCGAACCACAGTTTTATTCATTGATTATGTCACCTCTATTCCTATTATAAAATATTTGTAGGAAAAAGTAAATTTCTTTTCATCATGAAAAATGTTCTCCTAAATATAGTAGAGTAGGAGGAACATTATGAAACTACCGTCTCAAAAACGAAAAAGATTATTTGTTGGATTAATTATAGTAGCAGGGATTGCCTTTTTATTTGGATTACTATTTGTGGCCATTTTATCTAAATCAAACAAAGAATTAGTCTCTAGAACAATTACAAATTTCATGAGTGGAATTAAAACAGGAAAATTAGAATATTCAACGGCTATTTTTCAAAGTATAATTCAAAACTTTTCTTTTTGGATGATTTTATTTTTGATTGGAATGTCCATTATTGGATTTCCTGTCATATTCTTATTATTTGCAAGTCATGCCTTTACAATGGGCTTTTCAATGAGTAGTATTTTTTATGTATACCACTGGAAAGGAATCATTCTTTCTGTAATTTATATTCTTCCTCAAGGAATAAATTTATGTATTTATTTAGTCTTGTCTTATTATGCCATTCTATTTTCAAAACATCTTTTCAATTTATTATTTTTTAAAAAAGAAATTTCTTTTCGTCGCTTAATGAGAAGATATGTAAAGATATATAGTTTTTTCCTTGTTTTTTTAATTCTTAGCAGCTTCATAGAAGTATTTCTCGTACCTAAATTTCTCTCTTTCTTTTTATAAAAGTGTCAATTTACACTTGACTATCTACATTTTCTTGGTAAAATTATATTAGGAGGGTAGATGGGACATGAAAGATTTGAATAATATCCTAGTAGAACTTGGGATTTCTAAAGTTCGTTTAGCAAAATATTTGGGAGTATCTAGACAGATGTTATATAATTATTTAGCATTGAAATCACTTGCTGAATGGCCAAAAGAAAAAGCAGTTCGTCTATTAAGTTTATTAAATATTCAATCAGAGGATGAAATTCAAAAACTGACAGTAAATGGAGACTATATTATTGAAGTTGAAAATCGATTAAATGAAGGTGTAAAAGATTCTTCTAATCGTGAAGTTATTGCCGATTTAAAAGGCTTTAATAAAAAAGAACAGGAAGTCTTATCAGATATTATTAATTTACTAAAAGAAAAACTATCAGAGGATAAAACGAAGGATACCTATACGACTTATTGCTATTTGTATCACTTTTTGCAATCTTTAGATAATACAGATGAATTAAAATATATATTAGTCTATATGTCAAAATCATTGGGATTTACTCCTGTAAATGAATTTGTATATAATAAAGATAAGCAATTTATATTTGAAAGTATCATGTTTTCTGCAATGACCTTATATAATAATGGTGGTGCATCAAAAAATAAAATTGCGGAAACACATAAGAGATTTGTTCAAGATATTGAACATAAAAACGAAGAAAAATTAAGTAGAACACAAGAATTAAATTCAGCTAAAATACAGGCATTAAAAGAATTAGGATATACAGAAATCAATGAAGATAATGCCAAAGAAGTATTAGAGAAGATTGCAGAAATACAATCACGCAAAGTCTAAAAACATTAGCATTCGTCTAATGTTTTCTGCTTTTTATATAACTTCCTATAATTGATATTATGTTAACTTATAAATTATTCTAAAAACGATTTAATGAATATCTATATTTGAATAATATAGATATTCCTATAATACTTCTCTTTAGACATGAATACCTTCTCTTTTTTAAAACATATTCGAATAGAAATAAATTTAAAATTGAAATTTTTAAAAATTAAAGACGCATTCTCGTGCATTTTTCTTACTTTTGCTGTATAAGTTCTTCATCTCGTTGCACAAAATAACATTAAGAGGAGGAGAATAAAATGAAGAAAAATGCAAGTAATCAGCAAACAATTCGCTGTGATGTAGAATCATGCAAATATAATAATGAAGAGGGGACTTGCGGATTAGAAGAAATTCAAGTAAGCTGTGATTGTGATAATGATCAATGTTTTTGTTCCGATGAGACCATTTGTAGTTCTTTTAAAGAAAAGAAAAAGAAAAAAGATGAATGAAAAATAGAATAAAATAAAATGAAACATAAAAAAAGTAGAGAGACCCCCTACTCTTTTTTATTCTAACTCCGATAGGATACTGATTCCTATTTCTGGTTGTTCCACTTCAAAATTGTCGGCAATTGTCGCTCCAATATTAGCTAATGTATTAAATGCTTTTAATCGCTTGGGTTCAACAAAACTTCGACTATAGAAAATGACAGGAACATTTTCTCTAGTGTGATCATTTCCTGGAAATGTTGGATCATTTCCATGATCGGCAGTAATAATTAATAAGTCATCAGGTTCTAATTTATTTAAAATCATCGGAATTTCAACATCTAATTCTTCAATTGCACGAGCATAACCATCAACGTCTCTCGTATGGCCATATAAACTATCAAAATCACTTAAATTAATCATACAAAGGCCCGTGAATTTCTTATCCATAATATCCGTTAATTTGTTGATTCCTTCTATATTTGAGGAAGCTTTAATATTTTTATTAATCCCTTGCCCATCGAATATATCATTAATTTTACCGATTGCGATAACATTATAATTATTTTCTAGTAAACTATCTAAAACTGTCTTTTTTGGTGGCTTTAATGCATAATCTTTTCTTCCATTATGATTTAATTTAAATTCTCCAATTTTACCAGTAAATGGTCGAGCAATCACACGCCCTACTCGCCAATCTTCTTTCAAGGTAATTGCCCTTATTTTTTCGCAATATTCGTATAATTTAGATACGGGAATACAATCTTCATGAGCAGCTACTTGTAAATCCGAATCGGCAGAAGTATAGATAATTAATGAACCATAATTCAATTGACGATCGCCAAGTTCTTGTATAATCGATTCATCATTACAACATTTATTACCAATGACTCGTCTTCCTGTAACTTGTTCAATTGCGGCTAATACTTCTCCTGGAAATCCATTATTGAATGTTTTAAAAGGAATATTATTGGTAATACCCATCATTTCATAATGTCCATTTAAAGTATCTTTTCCAGCATTATTTGGTTTAGCAATTGTATAATAGGCATCGACTTCACTGTCTTCTTTCATATTCAAAGTATTTAAAAAGCCTATTTTTTTTAAGTTGGGAATAAATAAATCACTATTTTCTTTAATATGTCCCAATGTATTGGCACCGTTATCACCATAACTCGTTGCATCTATCGCTTCCCCTACTCCTACTGAATCTAAAATCATAACAAATATTCTTTTAAATTGCATCATATTCACTCCTTATTTATGATCTCTTGGATGATATTTATGATAATCATGTTCTACTTTTTCATCACTGATATGCGTATATATTTTTGTAGTGACAATATCCGAATGTCCTAAAAGCTCTTGAATACTTCGAAGATCTGCTCCCCTACTCAACAGATGAGTAGCGAAGGAATGTCTTAAAGTATGAGGAGAAACTTCCGGATTTAAACCTTTTTCTTTTAGTAATTTTTTCAAAATTTTAAAAAATCCTTGTCTAGTAATTTTTTCTCCACTACGATTTAAAAATAGATACTCACTACTTTTTCCTTTTAATAATTCCCCTCTTCTTTCCATATAAAGTTTTAAATAATACAAACTATATTCTCCTAAAGGGACAATTCTTTCTTTTTTTCCTTTTCCCATAATATGAATGAGACAAGCGGTGAAATCTAGATCAAAAACTTTTAATTGAATTAATTCAGAAATACGTAAACCAGTTCCATATAACAATTCTAGCATAGCTTTATTCCGATAGTCAAATACACTCTCTAACGGAATATTTAATAGATTTTCAACTTCCTCTACACTTAAAGTTTTCGGTAGTTTTTTTCGTAATTTAGGTCGACTAATTGAAATTGCCACATCGGTTTGAATTATTCCCATCTTCATCAAATAAGAAAAGAAATTCTTAATGGTCGTCAATTTATGGGCAATGGTTGTATCTGTTTTCCCACTTTCTATTTCTTTTTTTAAATATCGTTCAATGTCCGATGTCTTTATTTGCTTAATTAGAGTATCTTCTTTTTTAAAAAATAAAAAAAACTGTTCTAGATCATTTTGATAAGATTTAATTGTATTTTCAGATAAACCTTTTTCAAAAGTACAATAATTTATAAAGTCTTCGATAGCATCTTTTGCAATCATAGTATCACCACTATATCTATTATAATATAAAAGTTTATGAATTTACAAATATTTAAAAAAAAGTTATACTTAAAGAAAGGAGAATTTATATGGGAATCAAACGAGTAAAACTAAACTATCGACCTGTTGTCAAAGAACAGAAAACGGATACTGTCTATCCCGTTTCTTGGAGTCATGTAAATGCAGTAAATCAAGCAATTCAAAGAAAAGTAGATGTTCGAGGCAGAGAACAAGTGACATCGATCGAAGCTAAAAAATTTATTGTAAAATCTCTTATAAAAAAATAATTTAAAGTGGTGATAAAATGGAAAAACCTCTCGCACTGAAAATGGCCCCCACTTCTTTAAAAGAAGTCTTAGGTCAGACACATTTAATTGGTAAAGATAAAATTTTATCAAATTTAGTAAAAAATAAAAAAATTTTTTCGATGATCTTATATGGAAAACCAGGTATTGGAAAAACCTCGATTGCAAATGCAATCGTCTCTGATCTTGGAGTTCGCTATCGATTTTTAAATGCGACGATGAACAATAAAAAAGACTTTGATATCGTGATTGAAGAGGCTAAAATGTATGATGGCCTAGTTTTAATTATGGATGAAATTCATCGTCTAAATAAAGACAAACAGGATTTATTATTACCTCAATTAGAAAGTGGTTTAATTACTTTAATTGGAATGACTACTGCCAATCCTTATCACGCGATTAATCCAGCTATTCGGAGTCGATGCCAGTTATTTGAATTAAAAGAATTA
>CANQMB010000042.1 GCA_947624845.1 uncultured Bacilli bacterium | reverse complement strand
GCCACTCAAAGACCTTCTACTGATGTAATTACGGGTGTAATTAAAGCCAATATTCCATCTCGAATTTCTTTTGCCGTAAGTTCTGGAATTGATTCTAGAACGATTCTAGATCAAGTGGGAGCAGAAAAACTATTGGGTAAAGGAGATATGTTGTTTTTGCCTATGGGTGAATCTTCTGCTGAAAGAATTCAAGGAGCTTATATTTCAGATGATGAGATTAAAAGATTGATTGATTATACAGTTTCTCAACAAAAAGCCGAATTTGATGAGTCTCTATTAAATTTAGATTCTGTGGATACTTCTTCGAAAAGTGCTAGTCAAATGGAAGACATGGCACAAGAAGAGGAATATGAGGATCCTCTTTACAATGAGATTGTAGAATTTGTTATTGAAACTCAAAAAGCTTCTGCTTCTCTTTTACAAAGACGATTTAAATTAGGGTATAATCGGGCTGCTCGTATTGTAGATTTACTTGAAGAAAGAGGAATTATTGGTCCTCAAAATGGTTCTAAACCACGAGAAGTTTTAGTAAAATTAGAAGAAGAGAATCAGGGTGAGGAATAAGAAAGTCTTTTGTACTTTCTTTTTCTTGCCTTGATGTTTATGTTATAATAAAAATAGAAAGAAGGGATAATTTGATACCAACAAAAGCAATTCATATAGATGCAAAAGAAGAAGATATAAAAAAAACAGTCATTGTTGCTGGAGACCCATTACGAGTAAAATATATTGCTGAACATTTTTTAGAGGAGAGTTATCCAATTAGTCATACGAGAGGAATGATTGGATATACTGGAAAATATAAGGGCAAAGAAATTACTATCTTTCCTCATGGAATGGGATGCCCAAGTATGGGAATCTATGCTTATGAACTTTATCATTTTTATCATGTGGATACGATTATTCGTGTCGGTACTTGTGGGGCAAACCAGAAAGATATTCAATTGTTGGATTTAGTGATTGCAGATTCTAGTTATTGTCTTTCTAATTTTCCAAAACTGTTTTTTGATGATAATGAATTAGAATTTTTTGGAACTGAGAATTTAAACAATTGTATGGAAAAAATTGCCATTGATCATAAAATTTCATATCATCGAGGAAAGATTATGACGAATGATATTTTTGATGTCTATGCTCAAGATCAGCTATATCAAAAAAAATTGCAAGAAAAATTTTCTGATAGCTTGGCAACCGAAATGGAAGCGGCTTCTTTATTTGCTCTTGCCAAACATTTAAAAAAACAGGCTGCTTGTCTTTTGACTGTGGTAGATTCTCCTTATATTCATGAATATATTTCTAGTGAAAAACGAGAAAAATCTTTAAATCAAATGATTGAAATTGCTTTAGAAATGGCACATAATTTATAGTTTTTCGTAGATACTAAGAAAGAACGAGGTGACTTATGGAATATATAAAAAAAGATTTAGGTTCTTATAACTTACATATAATTAAGACCGATAAATTTAAATCAGTAGTCGTACAAGTTAGTTTTCGTAGTCCAATTGTAAAAGAAGAAATTACGATGCGAAATGTTTTGTCGGACTTGTTGCTCATATCTAGTAAAAAATATAAAACAAAAAGAGAAATTGCTTTAAAGTCTCAAGAGTTATATGCCTCTAGTGTAATGGATGAGGATATACGATTCGGTAATTATATAAATACAAATTTTTATTTGAATTGTTTGAATGATAAATATACAGAAGAGGGAAACTTGGAAGAAGCGATTACTTTTTTAAGTGAACTTATTTTTTCTCCCAATGTAGAAAATAATCAATTTGATAAAGCTTCTTTAGAAATTGTTAAAAGACAAGCGACAGTGGCTTTGGAAAGCATCAAAGAAGATCCTGCTAATTACAGTTTAATTCGTATGTTAGAGACAATGGATCCTTCGAGTCCTCTCTCTTATCGTCCGATGGGATATCTTGAAGACTTAGAAAAGATTGATGAGAGTAATTTATATGTTTATTATAAGAATATGTTAAAGACCAATTTAATGGATATTTTTGTGATTGGAGATGTGGATGCAAGTAAAATTGAAGAGATCATTACAGAAAAATTTCAGTCCAATACTTATAAAAAGACTAGAAAACCTTATTATTTAGACGAAGTAAAAGTGCGTAGTAAAAGACAAATCATTAAAGAAAAGGAAAATTTGACCCAAGCAAAATTATCTATTGGTTGTAGAATTAATGATTTAACTGAGGAAGAACGGGCTTATGCTCTTACCTTATATAGTATTATTTTAGGTTCTGGTGGAGATTCTAAATTCTTTAAAAATATTCGAGAAAAACATTCTTTAGCGTATTATATTTATTCAACACCGAATAAGCTCGATCATCTGTTGATTATTCGGGCTGGTATTACAAAAGAAAACTTAAAAAAAGTAGTAAAATTAATTGATAACGAAATGCAAGATATGAAGAAAGGAAACTTTACGGAAGAAGATATTTCGAAAGCAAAGGAGTTGTTTCAAACGAGTTTAGATGAATTAGAAGAAAGTCCCTCAAGATTAATTAATGCTTATTATATGATGGAACTTTTAGGAATTGATCCAATTGAAGTTCGACGCAAAAAAATGGATGCAGTTTCTAAAGAGGAAATTATTTCAGTTGCCAAAAAAATAAAAATAGATACCATCTATTGTTTGGAAGGAGAATAAAATGGAAAAGATTGAATTTGAAGGATTAGGAATCCATCTATATGAAGAGACGTTAGAAAATGGATTTACACTTTATATGATTCCACTTCCAGAAAAGAAAAATTATACTATGGTTTATGCAACCCGGTATGGATCTGATATAATTGAATTTGCAAAAGATCGAAAAAATATGAAAAAATATCCAACGGGGATTGCGCACTTTTTAGAGCATAAAATGTTTGAACAAGAAGAGGGAGAAGATCCATTTACGTTTTATGGAAAATCAGGAACGGATGCCAATGCTGCTACTGATCATGATTATACAAAATATATTTGTACAGGAACTAAAAATTTTAAAGAAAATTTTCGCTTTTTACTCCAATATGTAAATACTCCTTATTTTACAGATGAAAATGTAGAAAAAGAAAAGGGGATTATTGAAGAGGAATTAAATATGTACTTGGATATTCCTGAATTTGTACTAGAAAATAAGATCAAAGAAAATACTTATCAAAAGCATCCACGACGTATCGATGTAGGTGGAACTGTAGAGGATATAAAGAAGATTACGAAGGAAGATTTGTATGATTGTTACCATACTTTTTATCAACCAAACAATATGTTTGCCCTCGTTGTTGGAAATTTTGATGTAGAAGAGGCCATTCAAGTTGTTCACGAAGAAATGAAGGATAGGAAAAATTGTGATAATAAAAAACCGCTGATTAAAGAATATCAAGAACCGCTAGAAGTTACAGTGAAAGAGGAAACGCTTACGATGGATATTCGGGTACCCAAAGTTTTATTTGCAGTAAAATTTTCTAAAAAATCATTTCCAATAAAAGATCATCAATTATTAAATATTTATTTGCAGTTGATTACAACAATTCTGTTTGGTTCTTCTTCCATTTTTAGAGAAGAAGCAAGACAAAATGGATTAATGAGTGGAATGTATTATGATTGGGAAGAAGTTGAAAATATGATTACTTTAACTTTCCATATTGATACGAAAAAACCAAATGAAGTGTTAAAAGAATTAAAGAGAGTATTATTAAATATTGATATATCCGTAGATGATGTGGAACGATATAAAAAAGTTTGGATTGCCAATGAAGTTCGATTAAGTGATTATGTAGAGGCTATGAATAATAATGTGTTTTCTGATATCATTCTCTATGGAAAACCGATAGTAAATCGAATTCCATTGATAAGAAAGTTAAATAAAAAAGAATTAGATAAAGTATTACAACATTTTGAAGTAGAAAATACGACAGAAATGATTGCTCTTCCAAAAGAAAACAACTAGTTTTCTTTTTTTTGGAATCTTTTTTGCTGATATTAGAGTTTCGTGATACAATAATAATAGGTGATGATAAATGGGTAGATATAGTTTGTGGGTGGACCCCTTTGCTGATGTAGAAAAGTATGAACTTGAGTATTTAAAACTTTCGAAAAAAGAACAAAAAGAGGAAAGTGTCAAAAGCAAATATCCGATGTGCCATCGTTTTTGCTTTCGTGTAGATGGTAAAGAGAAAGAAACTTTTTCTATACCAGAAATTGATTCTTTAGTCGCTCGTTGTCAAAGAGAATCTCAACTACTTATTGCATTAGCAAGTGAAAAATATCAAGCGTATTCAAATATAAATAAGAATAGCCATTTGATTGCCACTTATAAAGCAAAGGGAAAATTATTTGAACTCCCTTTGGTATATCATAGTCCATTATTAGCGCAATATGCTTATATAGAAAGAGACAAAGAAAAAAGAAAAGATAAAACGTCTGTCTTAAATGAAAGTCCTGAATTAGATAAATTTGTAGGATCTCTTTTGAAATTAGCACAAGAAGAGGATACAAAAGATTATATTTTTCAGACTTCAACTTCTCCTAATATGACTGAACTTTCTAGAACCGAAAGAAAAAAATTAAAGACCTATTTGCCAAAAGATCGGGAATTTCGAAATCGCGATAATTATCATCATGAATATACAGTTGGAACTGCTTTAGAAAATTATGCTCGAACTTATGCAATTCGAAAGCAGAATATTCATTGGAATATTTCTAATATAAATGATGATATGGAGTTAGTAGAGGCTCAAAAGGATGTCTTTAAAGCCGTTCGCAAAGATTATAAAACATTGCGTCAAACGATTTTATTTTATCAAACAGTTCAAGATATCATCGTTCGAAAAAGAAAGAAAGACGCTTCTGTAGAAGAACAGATGAGTTTTTATACAGATCCTAATCGGGAAGAATATATTGAAGATCTGGAGACGAGAGAAGATCTTCGGGATTATTTTCAAGAAGAGGAAGATAATAAAGATTTGTTAGAACAATATGCAAAAGAAAAAGAAATGGAAAGAAAAAAAAAATATCCCGATTTTAATTCGTCATTATCAGAATTATTAAAAGAAGAAGAGGTTCGAGCAAATCAAAATGCTTATTCTGATGGCTTTGGTTTTGAAGAAGTAGAACATTATGTAGAAGAGACTCCTTCCAAAACTTCAAAAAGGTGATTTTATGGAGTATGTAGAAGAGTTTTTAGACTATTTAGTCTATCAAAAGAATTATTCAGAGCATACTAAAATTAATTATGAAGAAGATTTGAACGATTATTTTTCTTTTTTAAAAAAGGAGTCTTTAGATTATAAAACGATTGAATATAGTGATATTCGCTTTTATTTAATGTATTTAAAAGAAGAAAAAAAAGAAAAAAATTCTTCAATTAATCGTCATCTTTCTTCTTTACGGAGTTTTTATAAATATTTACTTAATAAAAAAATAGTAAAGAATAATGTCTTTTTATATTTAAATGGTCCAAAAAAAGAAAAAAAATTACCTAGATATTTTGAATATCAAGAATTAGAAGAACTATTTTTAATTCCTGATACTCATTCTGCTACAGGACAACGTGATTTGTTAATATTGGAGTTGCTTTATGCTACTGGGATTCGAGTTGCCGAATTAGTGTCAATCCGGTTAAAAGATATTCATTTACAAGATCGAACTATTTTAATTCTTGGAAAAGGAAATAAAGAAAGAATGGTTCCTTATGGTGAATATGCTGCGGATATTTTAGATAAGTATCTGCACCAAGGCAGAGAAGAGTTAAATATTCATAAAACAGATTTTTTATTATTGAATCATCGTGGAGAACCATTGACAGATCGAGGAGTTCGCTATATTTTAGATCAGATTATTAAAAAAACTTCATTGCAAAAACATATTTCTCCTCATATGTTAAGGCATACTTTTGCAACTCATTTGTTAAATGAAGGTTGCGATTTGTTATCTGTTCAAAAGTTATTAGGGCATGAAAGTATACAAGCTACTCAAATTTATACGCATGTAACTACAGAAAAGTTGAAAGATGTATACTATCATTCTTTCCCTCGAGCTAAAATGAATAAAAATACCAAGAATTAGTTTAGCTGCAACGAAATTTTTTTAATCATAAAAAATCAGTCACTTTAAGACTGATTTTTAAAAATTAATTTTATATCTTTTATAATTCTTTTAAAATATAAACATAATATGTATTATTTATAATAGTGTAGTAACTATTTTGATAATGAAAGATATTGATATTATTATTTACTGCTATATTCATTAAATCCTTTAAATTAGTTAAATATATAGTATTATTACTATTTATATTCGGTTCATTTTGAATAGCAATAATTATATCATGATATTCTTTTAAAATCGCTTCTTCATTATTTTTACTAAATAAAATTTTACTTGCTACTATAATAATAATTATAATTATAGAATCAAAAATTATTATTTTATTAATACTAGTATTTTGTGCCTTATTTTTTAAAAGATTATTCTTTTCTTTCATCGTTATTTCTATAACATTTTCATTAATAGGAATCGTTAATAAAACAGAAGGCTTCGTTTGGTCATTCATTTTAATATTAAGCTTAACATATAAGTAAGTTTCAGCTTTTATATTATAGTATTCTTGAAAAGTTTTGACATAATTAACATAATATTGATAATCTAGATTATAATTTTCTTTTATATTGATTTCTTTTTGATTTATATTATTTATATTTTTTAAATTAAAATCTTTAGTCCAAATTAATTTAGTACCATTATCAGCATAGCTTTTTAGAGTTGCAGTAATATCATAAGAATATTTAATATTTTCTTTCGTTTTGTTTTTTAAATAATAATTAAAATAAATATCAATAGTTTTAATTGAATTTGTAATATAATAATGATCAGCTTCTATTTTATTATTAGAAAAATAAATATTAGGTTTTAAAGTAACTTCATAGTATGTTTTATTTTTTACTTTATATCGATTGTTTTTTTGAATATTTTTACTAAAATATATTGCTTCTAAAAAAAGAATTCCTATTAAAAGAGTAATAATACTTAAAATGATTAGTATTTTTTTTCTCTTTTTTTGCATATTTAATTCTCCTTAGTAAAAAATTCATTTAACCAAATAGAAGGATAGCCTAAATATTTGATATGGAATTGATATACACCTTTTATATCCTCTTTTTTAATTTTTATATAGTCTACGGTATTATTCGCATCTCCTTTAGTAATATAATATTCGTTTATACTTACAACTCGGTGAACAATTATTTGATTTTCACATTTAAAGACAATAATATCGCCTGGTAAAATATTTTCTTCCTTTTTATAAATGACGACATCGCCTCTTCTAAAAATAGGATTCATGCTATTTGATAGAATAGCTATCGGTTGATAATTAAATACTCCAAGCATAAAGAATACGAATAAAATAGAAGTAATAATAGTGAAAGGATATAGCATTGCCAAATTTGTGAACCAATGTATATTTCTTTTATTAAAAATAAAATATTTAAACAAATAGTAAATAATTAAGACTTTGATGGTAGCAAAAGAACCTTCCATAAACCAATTACTATAAGGAATAATTGGTAAAAATTTAGGTACTTCATTAAAAATTCTAATAATAATAGAAATATTATAATGTGAATTTAATGATAGGTAAGTAAATAAAATATTTTGTGCAATAATTGGTATAATTATCGAGATAAGATAATGTAAAAAAATAATATGATGAGAAAGAAAAAAAGCTTTAAAATTAATCTCACTTAGGATAATAATAATAGTTATTAAAGCCATAATCCAAAAATGGTTTTTATTACTTTTGATAAGTTTATAACGTATTATTTCAATACCACATATAGGTAAGATAACTTTCCATAAATTTTTAAGAGTATTAATGAATGGATGATTATAAGAATTTTTATTAAAACCAAAAATAAAACCACTTACTAAATAAAATATTAAAAAAATAATTGATATACTTAAGGTAATATGAATTTCTTTTTTGTTTGTTGATTTTAAATTTTGGTGGTAAAGAATGATTAAAAAACTTAACCAAAAGAATGGATTGAGAAAATATATATAAAAATTATTAGTATATAAGAGGATATGACTTAGTGTATAAATGATTAAAAGAAAAAATAATTTTTTATTTTTAAGCATTTTCTTTTTGAACATATTGAATGATTCCAACTAACGTTTTGGTTTTAACAATGGGAATACTTTCGGTATCTTTGACATAGGTTACTATAATATTAAAAGTAGTTGAATCACCTGCATTTAAGTCTTTCTTCAGTTCAGAAGTAGTATAATTAATTTCTTCAATACCATCAATTTCTTCAGTAAATATTATAGTTTGTAATTCTGCATCAATTGTTCCTAGATTTTGTATGGTTACTTCATAAACGATTTCATCGCCTGGTTTATTAAGCTTCGCTGAAAAATTAATAGAATCTTTAGTAAACGTTGGTGTTCCAGCATCACAGCCACTTGATACTTGGGTGGCTTTTATATTTGTGATTCTGACATCCCACTCACCAGTAATTTCAGCAGTTCCATCAATCGTAAAATCTGTAGCAAAAGTTGAATAACCGACTGCCATTAAAATAATAGTTGCAAGAAAGACTATAAGAATTATTATTTTATTTTTACGCAAATTATATCCCCCTTCCTATTTAGCGTTTATGCTATCCTACTTATAATGTATACAAAATTAAATAATTTGTATGGTTATTTGGTTCGAGTTTGCTAAAAAACTAAGATTGATAAAAGATTTCTTTGTTGATTATTATATTTTTATTCGGCGACTTTTTGAAAACAAAAAAACGAACTATTACTATAATAGTTCGAATGAATTTAACATGGAGCGATTACTAAAAGGGTTAAGCACACTTTTATAACAAATTCATTTGTATTTGATAAATTGATTATAACGCTAAATTATTAGTGACACAATGAAAT
>CANQMB010000041.1 GCA_947624845.1 uncultured Bacilli bacterium | reverse complement strand
TTCTTTTAATCTCATACCATATCTTCTTCATTTCTTTATTTCCTCTTGCCATAAAGCTGGATACTTTATGGCTTTTTTAAATGAAACAAAGATATAGCAAAGAAATCTAATTTTTTGACTAGAAATTTGACCAGTTATTTCTTTTTATGTTCTTTACTTTTTCTTTTTCCTATCGACATTTTTTGACTATTTTTTTACTAATTATTCTCTCTTATATAAATGTATTTATTGATAAATTCAAATGTTTATTATATAATTTGATTAGAAAATCATAATAAAAATAAGGCCATAAAGTATCCAGCTTTATGACCTTTTTTACTAAAATTAATTTTATCCTAACTTTAGGCTTGGTTTTCTCTTAAAAATTTATAAAGAGCAATTTCTGTTGACTGTTTATATGGATTGACGTAAAAGATAGATAAAAATCCAAAAGTAAGAACAGATAAGAAATACCATCCCAAATAAGAAGCATCTAATAAGAAAGTTTTCCATTTCATTCCCTGCATCATTTTTTTAGAAAGCATGTGAGCATCATGAAAAGAAATGTGACTATCTTCTGCTAAAATATAAGGAATCATTCTATATTCATAATACTTTACAATCCCTCCAACAATAGTAAAACACCAAAGAATTAAATAAAATTTACGAAGGAACATCACTTTTACCGTATTTAAATATTTCCCCTTTTTAAAATTCGCAAATAAAATATTCATTCTTCGCATTTTTTTCGTATGATTTTCAATAAAAAATTCATAACATCCAATTCGAAAAACACTAGCAAAAAAGAAATAATATCCAATATATAAAACACCACCAATGAAACATGCAATAGCAAAGAGAAAATTTCCATTTATAAACTGAATAATACTATCCCCTAATTGTACTAAATATTTCACCGGTTGCATCCAACTATCAATTTCTGTTTTTACAACATTGGGGATTTCTTTATGATTGCGAAAAATTGCTTGATAAGTAGAATAATGATTCATATTATAAACAACTTCTCTTGTTACTTTTTCATTATCATATTGATGAATTCCATTCGTTGACGTTGCATATACTCCAGTTAAATAAGAAAGTAAAAAACAAACAGCCACAACACACCAGTAATTTTTAAAAAAGTTTTTTCTTCCCGTTTCCTTTAACTTCTTTCTACTAAACATAACAATCACCTATTTTTATTATAACGAGTTTTAAATTTTCTTTCAATCAAATTGTTTTTTTTCACACAAAATACACAATATTATGTATAATACACATTAGAGGTGAGTTCATGAAAGTATTAATTGTCGATGACGAAGAACGAATTCAAAAAGTAATTTATGAATATTGTAAAAAAGAACAATTTACCTGTGACTTTGCAAGTAACGGTGAAGAGGCATTAACTAAATTAAACGATCAACACTTTGATTTATTAGTTTTGGATATTATGATGCCAAAAATGGATGGATTTGAAGTATTAAAATTACTTCCAAAAGAAAAAAGAATTCCAACCATCGTTTTATCTGCCAGAGGCGAAGAATATGATAAATTACAAGGATTTGATTTAGATATTGATGATTATATGACCAAACCATTTTCACCGAAAGAATTAATTGCACGAATGAAAGCAATTACCAAAAGAAGAATTCCTAGACAAAAAAAATATTGTTATCAAGATTTAGAAATTGATTATGATGGTCATGTCGTAAAAATAGAAGGAAAACCCATTAATTTAACTCCAAAAGAATATGAACTTTTATGTTTCTTAATCGATCATAAAAAAATGGCCATCTCTCGGGAACAACTTCTTTCCAATATTTGGGGATATGATTTTTTTGGTGATGATCGTACCATTGATACCCATATTAAAATGTTACGAAATAACTTAGGAAAATATAGAAATTTAATTATTACAGTTCGAGGATGCGGATATAAATATGATGAAGAAGCATAATCTAAAAATAGAAATTTGGAAATATCTAGCCCTATTTTCTTTATCAATTCTAATTATTTTATGGTTATTTCAAGTATTATTTTTAAATTCTTACTATGAATGGGTAAAAACAAAAGAAATTAAACAAGTCGCTCAAATTATCAATCAAAAGAAAAATAATCCCAATTTAGATCAAATTATTGATAATTTATCCTATAATAAAAGCATTTGTATTGAACTGACCGATCGTTTTGGAGAGCATATTATAGGTTCATCGATTGTAAGTCATGGCTGTTATATGGGAAGTACTTATAAAAAAGAATTTATTTTAAGTAATAAGAAAAAACAAACCTTTGAATTAATCAATCCCCAGTTCAACAATAAAACCTTGAGCTATGCCGTTCGTCTAGATTCTGATTTATATGCATTTATCAATACATCTTTAGATCCTATGGACTCTACAACTGAAATATTAAAAGATCAATTATTTTATGTTACATTAATTGTCTTATTTTTATCTTTTGTCAGTGCTTATTTTATATCAAAACATATTGCCAATCCAATTGTAAAAATTAATAAAATTGCCAAAGAATTGGCCTCTGGAAATGATGATATTCAGTTTTTAACTGAAAGTAAAATCGAGGAATTTAATGAACTTGCCAATACACTGGAATATACAAAAGAAGAGTTAAAGAAAACAGAAAAATTAAGAAGAGATTTAATGGCGAACGTCTCTCATGATTTAAAAACACCTTTAACTATGGTAAAAGCTTATGCTGAAATGAACAAAGACTTAAATCCAAAAAAGAAACAGATGGAAGAAAATATGGATATTATTATTGAAGAAGTAGATCGGCTCACTTTGTTAGTAAATGATATTTTATCTCTTTCTAAGATTCAGGCAAAAGTAGAACCTTTAAAGATAGAAGAATTTAACTTGACAGAGCTCATTCAAAGTATTATAAAGCGCTACGATATTTTAAGAAAAAAAGAAGGTTATCAATTTCTTATAAATCAAGAAGAAAAAATTATGATTCAAGCGGATAAGAAAAAACTGGAACAAGTAATCTATAATCTAATTAATAATGCAATCAATTATACTGGGGATGATAAAAAAGTCATGATCGAATTAGAGAAAAAAGATGAAAATGTTTTAGTAAAAATCATAGATACAGGAAAAGGAATCAATGAGAAAGATATTCCCTATATTTGGGATAAATACTACAAAGATAGTAAAAAACATAAACGAAATGTTGTGGGTACTGGACTTGGACTTTCCATTGTAAAAAATATTCTTAAAATGCATCATTTTGATTATGGAGTACAATCTATAAAAAATAAAGGAACCACATTCTACTTTGTGATTCCGATAAAAAAAGATAGCGACTGATAGATGAATTCGTTATCTTTTTTATATTATATCCTCTTTTTTTTCTATGAAAGGTAAAAATTCTTTTTGTAGTTCTTCTAATCGTTCTTTTGTTTTTGCTTCAAATCTGGCTGTGACATTGGGTCCTGTATTGCTGGCACGTACTAAAGCCCAACCATCTTCAAAATCGACTCGGACACCATCAATATAATTAATTTTATATCCTTTATTAGAAGCATACTCTAATACACGATCGACCACTTCAAACTTTTCTTCATCTGAAAAGGCAAATTTTAACTCTTCCGTCGCATAGTAAACTGGGATATCTTTAGTAAGCTCACTCAAAGATTGATCTGTTTTCGAAAGGAGTTCTAAAAGACGAAGTCCGGCATAAAGGCCACTATCAAAACCTAAAAAACGATCTCTAAAATAAACATGTCCTGAATATTCTCCTCCAAATGGTAAATCTAATTCACGAACTTTCGCTTTTGTATATGAATTTCCTGTTCGATAACAAATGGCTTTCCCACCTAAGCGTTTAATTTCATCTTCCAAGGCTTTCGAACATTTTACGTCGTACAAAAATGCTTTTTGTCTAACTTCATCGATAATACTGCGAATTATAATAATCATATAATGATCGATAGGAATATAATTTCCCTGTTCATCAACTACACCAACTCGGTCCCCATCCCCATCAAAGGCAAGACCCAAATCGGCTTTTTCCTGTAATACTTTTTCTTTTAATTGCGATAGATTTTCTTCAACAGAAGGATCTGGATGATGATTGGGAAAAGATCCATCAGAAAAATCGTTAATCATAATAATATCCAAAGGAAAATTTTCATATAACTTTTTAGCAATGATACTTGTCGTTCCATTTCCTGGATCCAAGACTACTTTTCTTCTTTTTTCTCCAAATTGCAAAGATTTTTTCATTAAATCGATATAGTCCTGTTCTATATTCATAGAAAAGACTTTGCCATTTCCATGAAAAAATTTTCCTTTCATAATATAACGATAAAAATCTTGAATTTCCTCTCCCTTGGCATTACCGGACTCATCAAAGGCAATTTTAAATCCATTATCATCTTTTGGATTATGACTTGCTGTAATCATGATTCCAGGGGCAACATCATAATGAATAGAAGCATAATAATACATAGGAGTTGTTACCAAACCAATAGAAATCACATCGACTCCAGTCTCTATAATTCCCTTGATGAGCATTTTTTCAAGATTGGGAGAAGAAAGACGATTATCTCTTCCAATAATACACTTTGTTTTTCCTATTTCTTGAATATAACTTCCAAATCCCTGTCCAATTAAATACGCTACTGATTCATTAATTGTCTCTGGATATTTTCCTCGAATATCATAACCTCGAAAAATATTTCGATCTAACTCTATATTATCCATAATACCTCCTATTCAGCATTAAATTTTGGATTTAAAGTCAAAGTAATTTCCATTCCTTCCGTAATTGGCGTTCCTGCTCCAATACTTTGACCCGTTACATATCCCTTTCCTTCTTTTTTGGTTTTGACTCCAAGTAATTTTAAAACTGCTTCTGCTTCTTTGCTAGAAAGTCCAGTTAGATTGGGAATCGTGGCTGGATTTTCATTGGTAATTAAGAATATGCGATCTTTATTTGTAATTTTCTCATTCTTAGCAGGAAATTGTTTAATTACTTTCGTTCCGTTCCCAATTGTTACAATATTTGTGATTCCATTTGCACTTAACTTTTGCTTTACTTCTTCAGTTTTTTGATTCGTGTAGGAAGGAAGTTGATATTCAATCAAGATTTCTCCTTGTTCTTCTTCTGGTTCATATCCATAATATTTTGAAATATTGACAACCAAACTTTTAATAGCATGCCAAATTACTGCTTGATTTCCGCCTCCAGGTCGTTTGACAGAAGCGTAAATAATTACTTTTGGATCTTCTTTCGGATAAATTCCAGAAAAAGAAGAGATAATATCACTGGCTCCAGATAAATATCCTCCTCCATTGTCACTGGCAATTTGAGCAGTTCCTGTTTTTCCAATTAAACTATAACCAGGCATTTTATAACCTGCTCCCGTATTTCCAATTCCATTTACCGTCTCATCCATTAAACTTTTTATTTTTTCAACGGTAGCCGTCGATGCTACTCGTTCGATTTCTTTTCTTTTTCCCTCAAAGACAACATCTCCATTGGTTGGATCTACAATTTTTTCTACAATATAAGGTTCTAGGAGCATACCATCATTGGTAAGGGAGGTTAAGGCTTGAATATTCTGCATTGGCGTCGTCGTAATTCCTTGACCAAAGCCAGCATTATAAACTTCTGTTTCATATTTAAAATTCAAACTTCCCGCTGCTTCATTGGGAAGTGAAATTCCCGTTTTTTGACCAAATCCTAATTTTCTAAAATATTGTCTTAACATGACACTATTCATATGTCGACTGATTATATTAATAATTCCTACATTACTAGAAAGTGCATACCCTCGATCAAAAGAAATCGTTCCCCAACCATTTCGATTCCAATCTCCAATTTCCGTTCCATCTTCTGTAACATAAACTCCAGACCGATAAGTCTCATTACCATCATAGACTCCATTTTCCATAGCAGCCATATAGGTAAACGTCTTCATGGTAGAACCTGGTTCATAAGGAGAGGCAACTGTTGGATCTACATAACTTTTCATATCTCTTTTATTCGGATCAAAGGCAGGATTCGTTGCCAGAGCCAAAATTTTTCCAGTAGAAGCCTCTGCAACGACTACAGTAAACCAATCAAAAGAATTTTCTGTCGTTGCCGTATGCAATGCCTGTTCCACAAAAAATTGTATATTACTATCAATCGTTAAATAAATATCCTTTCCTTCTACTGCATCTTGTCGAACTTCTTTGGTATCGGCAATTTGATATCCCTTTAAATCTTTTTGATAAGTTAAATATCCATCTTTTCCTTTAAGAATTTTATCATAGTATAGCTCTAACCCCATTTCTCCTACAATATTATCTTTTTCTACTCCATTTTTCACTTCTGTTTGATTTTTTGCATATCCCAACGTATAAGACATAAAGTTTCCCTTGGGATAATAACGTTGATAACTTTCGACAAAATCAATTCCTGGTAAATTTAATGCTTCTATTTTCTTTTTTGTCAATTCCGATAATCCTTTTCCATGACTTCCAAATTCGGTTTGATAGACATTTTCTTTATTTAAATATTTTAAAACTTCTTCTTTCGTCATGGAAAGAATTGGTGCTAAAGCTTCCGCCGTCTTTTCTTTATCTACGACATGTTGAGGTTTCTTTTTATTTTCTGTTCTTTTCGAAGATAAATAGGCAATCAACTTATAAGAAGTCACATTTTGTGCTAATACCTCTTTATCTGCAGAATAAATGGTCCCTCTTTTGGCCGTTAATGTTTCCGTCTTCGTCGTTCTTTTACTTGCCAATTCTTTTAAATCTACTCCATCAATTTTATTAGATAAGCCTAGTTGGGTCAATCTTAAAATCATTAATAAAAAACAAAAAAGAGCTATAATGATAATCATAGGACTATATTTTACATTATTTCTCTTTTTCTTTTTTACTTTTTTTGTTTTTGCCAAGAAAACCACATCCTAGTTACTTTTCGATTGTTTTTATATTACTATTATTATAACTCAATCCTTGATCTTGTGCAACTTCTTGAATTTTAGTAAGAGAGGCTAATTCATTAATTGTCATTGCTAGACTTTCATTCTTTTTTGATTGTTCTTCAATTAATTTTTTTTGTTTTTCCACTTCAAAATTAATTTGTGCCAAAGTTGCTTTAGAAAAAACAATAGATATTGGGGCAATTAACAACAAAATAACTGCCAACGTATATAATAATTTTTCAAATCTAGACATTTTTAATCTCTTTTTTACTTTTCTCATAATGATCCTCTCCTATTTGACTCTTTCCACAATCCGCAATCTTGCACTTCTTGCTCGATTGTTATTCTCTATTTCTTCTTTTTGTGGAACAATTGTTTTTTTTGTTATAAGTTTAAAATCTGGTAAATATTCTTTTGGGATATTGGGAATCCCTTTTATTTTTTCATCCTCTTTGGTAATTTCATTAAAATATCTTTTTACAATTCGATCTTCTAAAGAGTGAAACGTAATTACTGCAACTCTTCCTCCAACATTTAAAAGGGAGGTCGCCTGTTCTAAAGCTGGTTTTATTACATCTAGTTCATGGTTGACTTCGATTCGAATTGCCTGAAATATTTGTTTAGCTGGATGTTTTTTCAATCTTTTTTTTAAGGGTACTGCCTGTTTGATAATCTCTACTAATTCTAAAGTTGTCTCAATTGGTTTTTCTTTTCGATACATTTCGATATGTCTTGCAATATTGTTTGCAAATTCTGCTTCCCCGTATTCTTTAAAAATACGACTCAATTCACTTTTGGAATAGTGATTGACAACTTCATAAGCAGAAAGTGGATTTTCCTGATCCATTCGCATATCCAATTTGGCATCTTCATGATAACTGAAACCTCTTCTTTTATCATCTAATTGAGGACTAGAAACACCTAAATCAAATAATACAGCATCGACTTTGGTCACTCCTACTTTTTCTAATTCCTCTTTCATATGACAAAAATTTGTTTTTATGATGGTAAAGTTAGTACCAACCTCCTTCAGGCGATTGGTACTATGCCGAATCGCTTCACCATCTTGGTCAAAGGCGAATAAAAATCCCTTCTTTATTCTTGTCAAGATATCACGGCTATGTCCTCCATACCCCAAAGTAGCATCGACAACGACAGAGTCTTCTTTTAAATTCAAATTTTGAATACATTCTTCTAATAGCACACTAATATGTTTCATTAAATATTTACTCCATCAAATAGATTTTCGGCAATGTCGGACATGTTGTCTTTCGCAGAATCAAAGAAATTATTCCAGTTGTCTAAAGACCATATTTCCAAACGATCTCCACTACCGATAATCACGCATTCTTTTTTTATATCGGCATAAGAGATGAGTGGGGAGGTAATATGAATACGACCTTGTTTGTCAAATTCTGCTTCACTAGCGCCTGATAGAAAGAATCGCATAAATTCACGAGCATCTTTCTTCGTGAAAGGCAAGGTTTCTAGTTTATCTACAATTTTTTGAAAATCTTTTTCTGAGTACGCAAAAAGACAGTTTTCAATTCCACGAGTAACGATGAATTTTTCACCCAATTGCTCACGAAATTTGGAAGGAATAATCAATCTTCCTTTGTCATCAATCGTATGATGATATTCTCCCATAAACATAGAAATCCCCCACTTTTCACCACAATCAACCACTGGTTATCTTTATTGTAGTACATTGATTTCTTTTTGTAAATATTAAACTTTTACTTTTTAATTTTTTCTCTTAATTTTACAAAAATTTACATAAAAAAAAGAACTTTTTATAAGTTCCTCTTTTCCTATTTTCTACATTTCAGATGATGCATCCTCTAAAAAATCAGCTGTTTTTCGAAGGGTCATTTTCGTCGCATTTTTTAGATCGTTCATGGCATTTGGATTTTTCATTTTATACATTCTCCATGCACCATAACCAATTCCCATCATCGTCGCCATAGAAACCATTGTTTTCATTACTTTGTTCATAAAATCACGTATAATCAATCTTATAGAAATATTAATTAATTTCTTATTGATTGATCCCTTTCTATTTATATT